>DATHSW010000140.1:0-23536 GCA_035463855.1 Candidatus Deferrimicrobiaceae bacterium
CCGGGGGCGAATCCGGCCTCGGCCAGCAGGTCGGCCGCCATCGTTCGGTCATTGGTGACGCGCGCCACCTTGTGCTGGTCGCCGAGCCGCCCCGCCTTCCGCATCCAGCGGTGGAAGGTTCCGGACGGCAGCGCGGTCACGGTGGGCGCGACCATGCCGACCGAGCCGCTGCGCTTGGTGCGGTAGTCGGTGTTGAGCGCGGCCAGCGCCTCGTCGAGGATGCGCGCGAAGTCGCCGGGCTCGGTGGGGGGAACCCGGAACTCGATCAGCCACTCGTGCCCGCCCCGCGGCTCGGCCGCGCTCGGAAAGCGCGGCGCCACCGTGAACTCCGTCACGAGGGCCTCGGTCCGGTGGCACGCGCGCACCAGCGCGCGCTCCACCTCTTCCACGATGACGTTCTCCCCGAAGGCGTTGACGTAGTGCCGCGTGCGGCCGGTGATCAGGAGGCGCAGCGGATCGCGCGCGGTGAACCGGACCGTGTCGCCGAGCGCGTACGACCAGAGGCCGGCCGGCGTGCTCATCACCACCGCGTACGAGCGGCCGAGCTCGACGTCGGCCACCGTGTGCCGTCGCGGGGCCTCCGCGCCCAGGTCCTCGACCGGGACGAACTCGTAGAAGAGGCCGTAGTCGAGCATGAGGGTGAGACCGCCCGCGGACTCGGTCTGCACGCCCACGAAACCCTCCGAGGCCGGATAGACCTCCACGCGGGCGAGCCGGCGGCCCAGCCACTCCTCGAAGACCGGCGCGTACGGCGCGAAGGCGACGCCCCCGTGGATCAGCACCCGCAGGTGCGGCCAGAGCTGCCCCAGGCTGGGCAGGCGGCGGCCGCCCGCCTCGGCCTGGCGCACGACGCGCTCGAACAGGATGACGAGCCAGGAGGGCATGCCCGAGAGCAGCCGGAGATCCTGCGTCGCCGCCAGCGCCGCGATGGCGTCGAGGCGCTGCTCCCAGTCGGGGATGGCGGCGCAGGCCGGGCCCGGGGAGTAGCGGCCGCGGAAGCCCCACGGCAGCCGGCTCGCCATCAGACCGGAGAGGTCGCCGACCTGCGTCCCCTCCCCGAGGCGGTGGACCGCCGTGCTGCCGCCCAGGAAGAGCATCGGCCCTCCCATCAGGCGCTGGCCGCCCCCGGCCAGGCTCGCGGCGCGGAGGAAGGCGTCCCACCCGCCTTGCTTGTGCGCCGCGAAGGCCTCCGGCGTCACCGGGATCACCTTGTCGCCCGCGGTGGTGCCCGAGGTCTTCACCCAGTCCCGGCACCGGCCGGGCCACGTAACGGACTCTTGCCCGGCCGCCGCGCGCTCGAGCCAGGGCCGGAGCTGGCCGTAGTCCCGCACCGGCACGCGGGCCTGATAGTCCGCCACCGAGCGAATGCCGCGGAAGCCGTGGGCGAGCCCGAACTCGGTGTCGCGCGCCGTCGCGGTGAGCCGCCGCAGGGCCCGCTCCTGGATGCCGGCCGGATCGCGCCAGACCTCCTCGAGCTGCCGGCGCCGGCGGCTCCCGTACCAGTCGATGAGGGCGCCCGCCGCCCCGCCGATCAACGCACGCCTCCGAGCTGCGGCACCGCCACCTCCCGCCGGCTCCGGGTCCCGTCGAGCCAGTCGGCCAGCACCTCCGCGAACGGCGCAGGGCGCTCGAGCATCGGGGCGTGCCCGCACTGCGAGAGCTGCCAGAGATGCGCGTCCGGGATCAGGGCGCGGAACCGCTCGCCGACCTCGGGCGGCGTGATCCGGTCCTCCCGACCCCACACCAGCAGCGTCGGGACCCGGATCTCCCCGAGCCGCCCCTCGAGATTGTCGCGCCGCGCGTCCCGCGCCAGCCGCAGGATCCGGAGCGCGGAGCTGGGCGTGGTGACCGTTCGATGCACGTCCTCGACCCAGCCGTCGGTGACCAGGGCCGGATCGAAGAACACCTCTTCCATCTTCCGCCGGACCCACGCGCGGTCCGGACGGTGCGGCACCCCACTCGCGAAGCCCCGCTCGAAGAGGCCGGACGATCCGGTGAGGACCAGCCCCGATACGCGCTCGCCGTGATCCAGGGCGAGCCGCAGGGCCACGTGGCCGCCCAGCGAGTTGCCCCCGAGCACGGCGCGCGGCAGGTCGAGCGCGTCCAGGAAGCGGAGCACGTAGCGCCCGAGCGCGCCCACCGACGCTTCGCGCAGGTCGGGGTGGAACACGGGCAGCGTGGGCGCGATGGTCCGGTAGTCGTCGCCCATCGCGTCCAGCACCGCGTCCCAGTGCTGCATCTGCCCCATCAGCCCGTGCAGCAGCAGCACGGGCTCACCGGCGCCTCGTTCCAGCCAGCGGAACTCCGGATCCTCGTGAATGTCCACGGTGACCTCCTTGTCGAAGGCTGACACCATCGCGTCCCAGCATGCACGGGGGGAATTGATGGCATACCATTCCCTCCGTGAAGTTTCCGTGACGCCGCGGAGGGATGGAGCCTAGGCGGGCGGCTGGATCGGCAGCGTGAACCGGACGATCGTGCCCTGCTGCTGCGGGCTCTCGATGCGCAGCTCGCCGCCGTGGGCCAGGACCAGGTGCTTCACGATGGCCAGCCCCAGCCCGGTGCCGCCCAGCTCGCGGGAGCGCGCCTTGTCCACGCGGTAGAAGCGCTCGGTGATCCGCGGCAGGTCGGCGGCCGGGATGCCGACGCCGGTGTCGGCCACCGCGACCTCGACCACCTCGTCCCCGGCGGTGCGGGCGGTCACGGTGACCGCGCCGCCCTCCGGGGTGTACTTCACCGCGTTGTCCACCAGGTTGATCAGGATCTGCGCGAGCCGGTCCCGATCCGCCACCACCGCGGGCAGCTCGGCGGGCACGTCGGCGGTGACCGTCACGCGGGAGCGCGCCGCGCGCGGCCCGATCATCCCCACCACCGAGGCCACCACCTCGTCGAGCTGCACCAGCTCGCGTCGGAGCACCACCTTGCCGAGCTCGAGATTGGACAGGTCGGTGAGGTCGTTCAGGAGCCGCCCGAGGCGCTCGCTGTGGCGCAGCACGATCTCGAGGAAGCGCCGGGCGTTCTCCGGCTCATCGAGCGCGCCGGAGAGCAGCGTCTCCAGATAGCCCTGGATGGCGGTCAGGGGCGTCCGCAGCTCGTGGCTCACGTTCGCCACGAACTCGGTCCGGACCCGCTCGAGCTGGCGGAGCGCGGTCAGGTCGTGCAGGACCATGACCACCCCCGGCTCGCCGCCCGCCGCCGCGAGCCGGACCGCGTTCACCCCGAGAACGCGATGCGCCGGGGTCGTCATCGCGATCTCCCGGCGGAGCGCGAGGCCGGTGCCGCCCGCGTGCACCGCGCGGAAGATCTCGTGCAGGTCGGCGTTACGGATGACCTCCAGGAACGGCTTGCCCTCCCCCCGCGCGACCCCGAGGCCGAACATCACCCGGGCCTGCTCGTTCATGAGCAGGATGTGCTCGTGGCCGTCCACCGCGATGACCCCCTCGACCATCGCGTCCAGCATGGCGGTGATCTTGGCCTGCTCCTGCTCGAGGTCCTGGATCTTCTCGCGCAGGCGCCCCGCCATCACGTTGAGCGAGCGGCCGAGCGTGCCGATCTCGTCGGTGGAGCGGGTGGGCGCGCGGACCAGGAAGCTGCCCTCGCTCATCTGGCGGGCGATCGCCTGCATCTCGACCACCGGCCGGGTCACCCGCCCCGCCACGAAGATCCCGATCCCGAGCGCGACCAGCAGCGCCACCGCCCCGCCCGCCAGCATCACCTGGTGGAGCGTCTCGTAGGAGGCGGTCACCGCGGCGAGCGGCAGGGCCAGCCGCAGCACCCCGACCACGCGCGTCTCCGCGCGCACCGGCACCGCCACGTAGAGCAGGGGCGCCTCGGTGGTGGCGCTGCGGCGAAGATCCCGCCCGATCCGCCCGTCCAGCGCGGCGCGGACCTCGGGGCGGCCCGCGTGGTTCTCGAGCCCGGCCAGGTCAGCGACGCCGCGCTCGGACTCGCCGAGCACGCGCCCGTCCGGCGCGATGAGGGTGACCCGCGCGCCGGTCGCCCGGGAGACGCGGACGACGAAGTCCTGCATCGTGCCGGGGAGGGCACCCGGACGGAGGAGCGCGCGGGCCTCGTCGTGCGCCACCGCCGCCACCGAGCTGAGCCGCGTCTCCAGCGACTCCACCGCGAAGGCCTCCAGCGCCCGGTTCAGGTAGAGCCCCGCGACCAGGCTGGTGACCGCCACGAAGCCGACCAGGGTCAGCGTCAGCTTGAGCGCGATGCGGCGCCGGACGGCGCGGAGCAGCGCCCGCATCATCCGTCGCCCTCCAGGCGGTAGCCCACGCCGGTCACCGTCCCGATCCGCTGCCCCTCGGTGCCGAGCTTCTGCCGCAGCCGGCGCACGTGCACGTCCACGGTGCGCGACTCGATCTCGCCGGCCGCGGTGTAGCCCCACACGTGGTCCAGGAGGAACTCCCGCGACAGGACGCGCCCCCTCGCCTCGACCAGCGCCCGGAGGAGATCGAACTCCCGTCGGGTCAGCGTCACCGGCGCGCCGCCCACCGTGACGGTGTGGGCGGCCGGGTCGATGCTGAGGCGGCCGACCGTGATCGGCGCGGTGCCGGGCGCCGGCCGGGCGCGCCGGAGCACGGCGCGGATGCGCGCGATGAGCTCCCGCGGCGAGAAGGGCTTGACCACGTAGTCGTCGGCGCCCATCTCGAGGCCCAGCACCCGGTCCACCTCGTCGCCTCGGGCCGTCAGCATCACGATGGGGATGGCCTGGGTGACGGGATCCCCGCGAAGCCGCCGGCACACCTCGAGCCCGTCCATCTCCGGCAGCATCAGGTCGAGCAGCACCAGGTCCGGCGGCGAGGCGTGGGCCAGCCGCACCGCCTCCGCCCCGCTCTTGGACTTCGTCACGTGGTAGCCCTCGCGCTCGAGGTGAAAGACGAGCAGCTCCCGGATATCGGGCTCGTCCTCGACGATCAGGACGCGTTGAGCCATGGCCCCGCCCCCGCTACCAGCTCCGACTCTCCCCGATCTTGAGAATCCAGGCCCGCGAGGCCTCGATCCCGCGGCGGCCGATCTCGGCGAGCATGCGGCCGGGCGGCTCGTCGAGCGGCTCGTCGGCCAGGTCGAACGTCCCCCAGTGCATCCCGAGCAGCATCCGCGCGTCGAGGTCCACGAAGGCCTGGACCGCTTCCTCCGGGGTCGTGTGCACCCACTTCATGATCGAGGGCGGCAGGTACGCCCCGATGGGCAGCGCGGCCACGTCGAAGGGGCCGAGCCGGCGCCCGATCTCCTTGAACCCGGCGAAGTAGCCGGTATCCCCGCCGTGGTAGAACCGCCGCTCACGCCCCAGGACGGCCCACGAGGCCCAGAGGCGCTGGTTCCCGTCCCAGAGCGAGCGCTGGGAGAAGTGCTGGGCCGGCGTGCACACGAAGCGCACGCCGCGGTGCTCGCGCTCCTGCCACCAGTCGAGCTCCTCCACGCGCGACATGCCGTTGTCCACGAACCAGGCCGCCATCCCGAGCGGCACCAGGAAGAGCGGGTCGTGGGTCGAGGCCAGGCGCTTGACCGTCGGCAGATCGAGGTGGTCGTAGTGGTCGTGGGAGATCGTCACCACGTCGATCCGCGGCAGGTCCTCGAAGGCGAGTCCCGGCGCGTTGACGCGCCGGGCGCCGATCCACGACGTGGGTCCCGCGCGGTCGCTCCAGGTGGGATCGGTCAGCACGTTGACGCCGTCCACCTGCACCAGCAGGGTGGCGTGGCCGACCCAGGTGATGCTCCGCGGCGGGGGCACCGCCCGGAGCGCCGCGCCGTCGTTGGCCACGCGCGGGGCCTCGAACGCGCGCGGCGAGCCCAGGCTCTGCCAGGTCCGGCGGGCGATGAAGGTCCAGCGGGCCCACCCGGACGGCCGCCCGAACGCGGGATCGACGTTGCGGAAGCCGCCCTCGACGTGGTGCAGCGGGCGGCCCGCGAGGGGCTCGGTGCCGGCGGCCGCGCAGGCGACCAGGATCAGCAGAGGTGGGACAAGCGCGACGGCTGGCGGGCGCACCCTGGAGCGAAGTCTACCCCGTCGCCGCCGCGGGCGTAAAGCTTCCTAAGTCGGCCGTGCGCCCGCCTTCACTCCGTTCGTGCCCGCGGCCGGCAGGAGGCCCAGCAGCCGCAGGCGCTTGCGCAGCGTGTTCCGGTTGATGCCGAGGAGCTTCGCCGCCTTGAGCTGGTTGCCGCCGCAGAGCTCGAGCGCGTGCCGCAGCAGCGGCAGCTCCACGCGCGCCATCACGCTCCGGTAGATCCGGCCCCCGTCGACGGCGGTCGCCTCGCGGACCAGCGACGGCAGGGTGCTGGTGACCAGCTCGTCGAAGCTCTCCGTCCCGGACCTGCTGCTCATGCGTACCGTGCGCAGCAAAGCCTGTGCCCGGAGCGCGTGGACCGGAAATCAAGGGCTTAGGCCGGCCTCGCGCGCGCGAGGCCAGGGCGATTGCTCACGGGCTGAGCATGCAGCCTCAATCCTGGGCAGGAAGATACGACACGTGCGGCCGCGTCGTTGTCGTCGAGCGCCTTCTCGTGGCGCTGGAACGCCGCGGCCACCTCCGCGACGATCGCCGGATCGTTGAGACGCATCAGGCCGACACGGCCGCCGCCACCACGCCCTTGGCCTCCAGCAGGGCGCCCACGCGGAGCACGTGGGCCTCCCGGAATGGAGCGCCCACGATCTGAACGCCCAGCGGCAGCGCCCCGGGGCGGGTGACGGGCGCCGAGAGCACCGGGAGACCGATGAAGGACAGCGGCTGGGTATAGACGCCCAGGTTCGGGCGCGTCAGGACCTCGACCCCGTCCAGCACGATCCGGTCCTGGCCGATCCGGGGCGCAGGACAGGGCGTCGTCGGAGCCAGCAGCACGTCCACCTCCCCGAACAGCTCGGCGACCCGCGCGCGGTACCACGCGCGGAAGCGCTGCGCCTGGACGTACGCCGCGGCCGGGACCAGGGCGCCGGCCAGGAAGCGGTCGCGCGTGAGCGGGTCGAAGTCGTGGGGCCGCCGCTTGAGATCCGCCAGGTGCGCGTTGGCGCCCTCGGACGCGGTGATCACCATGGCGGCGGCGCGGGCGCGGTGCGCCTCCGGGATCGTGACCCGGCGCGAGGCCCCGAGGGCCGCCGCGACCCGGGCGACCGCCGCGAAGACCTCGGGCTCGCCGCCCCGGGCGAAGTGGCCGTCGAGCACCCCGATGCGGAGGCCGTCGATCCCCTCGCCCAGGAGCGGCAGGCAGGGCTCGAGCGGCCGGGTGGTGCAGACCGGATCCTGCGGGTCGGGCCCCTGCATGACGTCGAGCGCCGCGGTGACGTCGCGCACCGAGCGTCCCAGCGCGCCGACGTGGTCGAAGCTCCCCGCGAACAGCGTGGTCCCGGTTCGCGACACCCGCCCGTAGGTCGGCTTGAGCCCGAAGACGCCGCACAGCGACGCGGGCACCCGCACCGAGCCGTTGGTGTCCGAACCGAGCGTGAGCGGCACCAGCCCCGCCCCGACCGCCGCCCCCGAGCCGCCCGAGGAGCCGCCCGCCACGCGGGTCGCGTCGTGAGGGTTGCGCACGGGCCCGTAGTGCGAGTTCTCGGTGGTGAAGCCGTAGGCGTACTCGTCCATGTTCAGCGCGCCGACCAGCACCGCGCCGGCCCGCCGGAGTGCCGCGACCGCGACCGCGTCGCGCGCGGCGGGCGGGCGCTCGCGGTTGATCTTGGAGCCGGCGAGCGTCGTGATGCCCGCCACGTCGAAGAGATCCTTGACCGCGAAGGGCAGCCCGGCCAGCGGCCCGGCATCCCGGCCCGACGCGATGGCCCGGTCCACCCGATCCGCGTCGGCGCGGGCCTGCTCGGCCAGCACCGTGGTGAAGGCGTTGACCGCCGGGCCGCGCGCCGAGATCCGGCCAAGGGCCGCCTCCGTGACCGCCCGCGCGCTCACCCGCCCCGCCCGCACCGCGGCCGCGAGCCCGAGCCCGTCGGCCGCGAGGTAGTCAGCGGCGCCCATCGAGGCGCTCACGGCCGGAACACCGGGGCCGGCTCGACGTCGTCCGGGAGCGCGAACTCCATCACGAGCGCCGCCGATGCGATCAACACGCCGGTGAACTGGATCACGCCCGGCCGATGCTCGGGCGCGATCGGCACCCCCACGCGTTTCGCGGCCTCGTCCACGTACGCGCCCAGCTCTTCCGGCGTCGGCCCGTCACTCATCACGCGTCTCCCCGGCCGGCGAGATACGCGCGCCAGCCCCCGTAGCCCGAGATGTCGTCGGCGTCCACCATCTCCCCGACTTCCCCCGTCCCCGATCTAGAGCTTGCGCAGGCGCGCCGGCGGCAGCCCGAGCAGCCGCCGACGGCACGCGCCCCAGAGCGCCTCCACGCAGGCCTGCAGCGCCGGCGCCGACGGGCAGAGCAGCCGGACCAGGACGCCGCCGCGGCCGAGCGCAGAGACGCCCACCCGTCCGCCGGCCGGCACCGCGTCGAGCGCCGCCTGGAGCGAGGCGGCGAGCTCGTCCCAGCCCTGCCCGGCCGGACGCATGGCCACGAAGCTCGCGACGTAGCCGAAGCCCTCCGTGCCGCCGAGGCCGTCGCGTCGCGGCTGGCCGGTCAGGATCGATCGCTCGCGGAGCAGCGGCCCGGCCGCGTCGCGGACCAGGAGACTGCTGTCGAGCAGGTCGAAGCCCCAGGCCTCTCCGCGAGCGATCCGGCCCGCGGCCCAGGCGTCGAGGTAGAGGAGCGTGGCGTCGGCGGCGAGCCGGATCTCGACGGACTGGCGGAGCCGAGCGCCCGGCGACGGGATCAGGTGATCCGGCACCCACTCGAGCGCGGCGCCGCCTCCCACGTCGATGGCCAGCCGCTGGACCGCGGCGACGCCCGGGCTGCGGTAGACCCGGGTGGCGGAGGGCGTGGAGAGACACACGCGGGCGCCCGGGCCGAGCGTGATGCCGGTCTCGAGGCGGTCGCCCGCCAGCACGCCGCCGGTGGGGTTCAGCAGCAGCAGCGTGGCGACACCGTCACCATCGAGGTCCATCGGCTCGAGCGCCTGGAGCGGCAGCGTGAAGCGGCGCCGGGTGAGCACGGTGCGCCCGGCGCGCGCCTCGAAGCCGAGCTCGAGCCGCCCGTCCCGGCCGGTGCGCCCGGCGGGGACGGGCGCGTCACCGCTCGAAGAGCAGGTCCCGTCGGATCCAGGAGACCACC
The DNA here is from genome assembly GCA_035463855.1 of Candidatus Deferrimicrobiaceae bacterium. GTDB lineage: Bacteria > Methylomirabilota > Methylomirabilia > Rokubacteriales > CSP1-6 > CAMLFJ01. The sequence goes on from DATHSW010000140.1 coordinate 9,151, forward strand.
GCGTCCACCCCGGTGCCCTCCCGGAGACTGGTGAAGACAAAGGGCCGTTCTCCCCTCATGCGCTTGGCGTCGCGCTCCATCACGCCGAGATCGGCGCCCACGTACGGCGCGAGATCGATCTTGTTGATGACCAGGAGGTCCGAGCGCATGATGCCCGGCCCGCCCTTGCGCGGGATCTTGTCGCCCTGCGCGACGTCGATCACGTAGATCGTCGCGTCCACCAGCTCGGGGCTGAAGGTCGCGGCGAGATTGTCTCCTCCACTCTCCACGAAGAGGACCTCGAGATCCGGAAAGCGCCCCACCAGCGCGTGCACCGCCTCGAGATTGACCGAGGCATCCTCTCGGATCGCGGTATGCGGGCAGCCCCCCGTCTCCACGCCGACCACGCGCTCGGCGGGCAAGGCGCCCCGTCGGATGAGGAACTGGGCGTCCTCCTGCGTGTAGATGTCGTTGGTGATCACCGCCATGTCGAACTCGTCCCGCAGAAGCCGGGCGAGGGTCTCCACGAGCGCGGTCTTCCCGGAGCCGACCGGCCCGCCGATGCCGATCTTGAGCGGCCTGGGCATCGAGCCGGCCGGGCTCATGACCGGAACAGCCTCGCGTCGAGACGCTCGTGGAGCATGCCCTGGATGTCGAGCCCGGGCGTGAAGCTCCAGAGCTCGGCCGCCGGGCGCTCGGCCGCCTCGCGCGCCACCCGCTCGATCACCGGGTGGAGGCTCCAGAGCACCGCCTGCCCTTCCAGCTGGCCCATCGGCAGGAGGCGGAGGGCGGCCCCCACCAGCAGCGCGGTGGTCGAGTAGAGGAACGCGGTGACCGCGGCTTCCGCCTCCCAGCCGAGCGCGCCCGCCGCCATGCCGAAGGCCACCGCGTGGTGGCCGGGGGCCCGGCGCGCGTTGACCTCGTCGAGGTAGGCGGCGAGGCGTCCGTCGCCGATGAGCGCGGCGGCGACCCGCAGGGTCTGGCGCCCCATCTGCCGGCTGCCCTCGCGGAACTCCTTCACGACCTTCATGACCTCCAGCGCGTCGTCCAGCCGCCGGCAGGCCTCGAGGTCGGCCCGCCCGAGGGCCCGCAGCGCGCCCGCGGCGGCGGTCGCGTCGCACGGGCCGGCCGCGCCCTCGAGCTGGGCGAGCAGGAAGCGCTCGAGCCCGTCCCGATCCCGCACGATGCCGGCCTGGCAGTAGTGCTCGAGCCCGAACGAGTGCGCGTACCCGCCGGTGGGGAAGGCGCTGTCCGCGAAGTGGAGCAGCGAGACCAGGCGCGGATCAGTCATCGGCGTCACGATGCAGCGGCGAGTAGACCGCCTCGCGCCGCTCCCAGCGGACCCCGAGCCGGGTCACCAGCGACTCCATCGCGGTGTCGTCGGGCACCAGCAGCGTGTCGCCGTCTCCGCCCAGCGAGAAGTGCCGGTTGCCCACGTCGAAGGCCAGCCGCACCGCCGCCTCGTAGCTCTCGGGAAAGAGCACCAGGACCGGCTCCGGGCGGGCCTCCACGACCAGGTACCAATCGGCCTCCACCGCGAGCACGTCGCCGGGCTCCAGCACGGTGCCGGTGGGCAGCGCCAGGGCGATCTCCCGGCCGGCGGTGGTCACGGCTCGCTTCCGGGTCCAGCGCCGCTCCTCCCACGTCAGGCGGAGCGTGTCCCGGGCCCGGCCCGCCAGCGCCGCCGCGTCCACCGGAGCCGGCGCCTCGGTGATCAGCCGCATCGGGCTAGAACAGGAAGTAGCGCTGAGCCATCGGCAGCACGCGCGCCGGCTCGCAGGTGAGCGCCTGGCCGTCGGCCCGCACCTCGTAGGTCTCCGGGTCGACCTCCATGCGGGGGCAGTAGCTGTTGTTGACCATCGCCGCCTTGGTGAGCCCGCGGCAGCCGCGCACGGTCGCGGTCGCTTTCCGCAGGCCCAGGCGCGCGGCCACCCCGTCCTCGGTCGCGGCCCGAGAGAGGAAGGTCAGCGAGGTGGACGCCACCGCCGCGCCGTAGGAGGCGAACATCGGCCGGTAACGCACCGGCTGGGGCGTGGGGATGGACGCGTTGGGATCGCCCATGGCGGCCACCGCGATCAGGCCGCCCTTGAGCACGAGCTCGGGCTTGACCCCGAAGAAGGCGGGCTTCCAGATCACGAGGTCGGCCAGCTTGCCCGCCTCGATCGAGCCCACCTCGTGGGCGACCCCGTGGGCGATGGCCGGATTGATCGTGTACTTGGCGACATACCGTTTGGCTCGCACATTGTCGTGGCGGCCGTCACCGGGCAGCGCCCCGCGCTGCGCCTTCATCTTGTGGGCGGTCTGCCAGGTGCGGGAGATGACCTCCGCGATGCGCCCCATCGCCTGGGAGTCGGAGGACAGCATGCTGATCGCGCCCAGGTCGTGCAGCACGTCCTCCGCCGCGATGGTCTCGGCCCGGATCCGCGACTCCGCGAAGGCCAGGTCCTCCGGGATCTTGGCGTTCAGGTGATGGCACACCATCAGCATGTCGAGGTGCTCGTCCATGGTGTTCACCGTGAACGGCATCGTGGGGTTCGTCGAGGACGGCAGACAGTTGGCCTCGCCGACCACGCGGATGATGTCGGGGGCGTGTCCCCCACCCGCGCCCTCGGTGTGATAGGTGTGGATCGTCCGTCCCTTGAACGCGCGGATCGAGTCCTCGACGAAGCCCGCCTCGTTGAGCGTGTCGGTGTGGATGGCCACCTGGACGTCCATCGCCTCGGCCACGGACAGCGCGGCGTCGATGGCGGCGGGCGTCGTCCCCCAGTCCTCGTGGAGCTTGAGCCCGATCGCGCCCGCCTCGATCTGCTCCTGGAGCGGCCCGGGGCGCGAGGCGTTGCCCTTCCCGAGGAAGCCCAGGTTGATCGGCAGGGCCTCCGCCGCTTCCAGCATGCGGTGGATGTTCCAGGCTCCCGGCGCGCAGGTGGTGGCCGCGGTGCCGGTGGCGGGGCCGGTGCCGCCGCCGATCAGGGTGGTGAGCCCGGCCGACAGCGCCTCGTCCACGAGCTGGGGGCAGATGAAGTGGATGTGGCTGTCGATGCCCCCGGCGGTCACGATCCGCCCTTCCCCCGCGATCACCTCGGTGGAGGCGCCGATCACCATGCCCGCGGTCACGCCGGCCATGATGTCCGGGTTGCCGGCCTTCCCGAGGGCCACGATGCGCCCGGCCCGGATGCCGATGTCGGCCTTCACGATGCCCCAGTGATCCAGGATCAGGGCATTGGTGATCACCAGGTCGAGCACGCCCTCGCCCGCGGTGGCGCGCGCCGACTGGCCCATCCCGTCGCGGATCACCTTGCCGCCGCCGAACTTCACCTCGTCGCCGTACGAGGTGAAATCGCGCTCGACCTCGATCAGCAGATCGGTATCCGCGAGCCGCACCCGGTCGCCGACGGTGGGGCCGTAGAGATCGGCGTACTGCCGGCGCGGCAGCCGCAGGCTCACGGCCGCGCCCCCAGGAAGCCCCCGGCCGCCGCGCGCTTCACGCTCGCGGCCCGGCTCGAGGCGCCCGCGGAGCCGTCGGTGAGCGCATTGAGGCCGTAGACCTCCCGCGCCCCCGCCAGCTCCACCAGCGTCACCACCTTCTCGTCTCCAGGCTCGAACCGCACCGCGGTGCCCGCGGGCACGTTGAGCCGCATCCCGAAGGCTTTCCCCCGCTCGAACCGGAGCCCCCGATTCGCCTCGAAGAAATGAAAATGCGACCCCACCTGGATCGGCCGGTCCGCGGTATTGGCCACCGTGAGCCGCACCGTCCGCCGCCCCGCGTTCGCTTCGATGTCACCGTCGGCCAGGAGGTATTCACCGGGGATCATGGAGTCTCTCTCGTTGTGTCATCACCGAATCGGGTGGTGAATCGTCACGAGCTTCGTGCCGTCGGGGAACGTGCCCTCGACCTGCACCTCCTCCAGCATCTCCGGCACGCCCTCCATGACGTCGTCGCGGGTGAGGATGGTGATGCCGAAGGCCATCAGCTCGGACACGCTGCGGCCGTCGCGGATGCCTTCCAGCACCTCCGCGGTGATCAGGGCCAGCGCCTCGGGGTAGTTCAGCTTGAGGCCGCGCGCGCGGCGCCGGCGCGCCAGCTCGGAGGCGGTGAAGATGAGCAGCTTGTCCTGCTCCCGGGGGGTCAGATGCATGTCGGGGAGTTTAAACCGTCAGGTGCTGCCGGACCATATCCTCCCGGAGCTCCTTCGTGGCGCCCTTGGACACGATGGTGCCCTTGCGCATGATCGCGTAGGCGGAGGCCAGGCGCCAGGCGAACTCCAGGTACTGCTCGACCAGCAGCACCGAGATGCCCTGCGCCTTGATGCGCTCGATGGCCTCCTCGATCTGGAGGATCACCGAGGGCTGGATACCCTCGGTGGGCTCGTCCATCAGCAGGAGCTTTGGCCGCGCCAGCAGCACGCGCGCGATCGCGAGCTGCTGCTGCTCGCCGCCCGACAGCACGCCGCCCTTGCGCCCCAGCAGCACCTTCAGCTTGGGAAACAGGTCGAAGACGTGGCCCAGCGCGTCGCCATGCCCGTCCCCGTTGCGGACGCGGCCGAGCAGGCCCATCCGGAGATTCTCCAGCACCGTGAGGTTCGGGAAGATCTCGCGGCCCTGCGGGACGTACCCGATCCCGCACGAGGCCCGCTCCTCCGGCCGCCGCCCGACCAGATCTGTCCCGTCGAAGCTGACCCGGCCGGAGCGCGCGGGCAAGAGCCCCATGATCGACTTCAGCAGCGTGGTCTTGCCGACCCCGTTGCGGCCCATGAGGCAGACCACGCTGCCCGCCGGGACGTCGAGGGTGACGTCCCACAGCACCTGGCTCTCCCCGTAGGCCACGTTGAGCCCGCGCACCTCAAGCATGGGTGGGCTCGGCCTCCGACCGGCTCCGGCCCAGGTAGACCTCCCGCACCCGCGGGTCCTGCTGCACCTGGTCCACCGAGCCCTCGCACAGCACGCTGCCCTCGTGGAGCACCGTCACCTTGCGGGCCAGGCTCCGCACGAACTCCATGTCGTGCTCGATCACGAGCACCGCGCGGTCCCGCGCGATGGACAGGAGCAGCTCCGCGGTGCGCGCGGTCTCCTCGTCGGTCATGCCCGCCACCGGCTCGTCCACCAGCAACAGCTCGGCCTGCTGCACGATCACCATGCCGATCTCCAGCCACTGCTTCTCGCCGTGCGAGAGCCCGCCCGCCCGCTCCTCACCGCGGCCGGCCAGCCCGATGGTCTCGATGGTCTCCTCGATGCGGGTACGCTGCCCGTCGTCGAGCCGGGCCCGCAGGGTGGCCATCACCCCCTTGCTCGGGCGGGCCAGCGACAGCTCCAGGTTCTCGCGCACGGTGAGGTTGGCGAAGATGGACGGGGTCTGGAACTTGCGGCCGATGCCGAGGCTCGCGATCTCGTTCTCCCGGCGCCCGACCAGGTCGGTGTGCTTGCCGAAGATGACGCGGCCCGCGAGCGGCTGCACCTTTCCGGAGATCACGTCGAGCAGCGTGGTCTTGCCGGCCCCGTTGGGCCCGATGACCACGCGCAGCTCCCGGTGGTCCATGAAGAAGTTGAGATCGTGCAGGGCCTTGAAGCCGTCGAACTCGACGGTCACGTCCTCCAGGTAGATGATCGAGCCTTCGGGCGCCGCCGCGGTAAACATGGCCTAGACCCGCTCCCTCTCCCCACCGGGGAGCGGACCGGGGTGAGGGGCCCGGGGCGTCACGGCCGGCGCGGGGCGGCCGGCCGCGCCCACCGGGCGAACCCGCCCGATCAGCTTCTGCGCGGTCCCGACCACCCCGTCCGGGAAGAAGAGCACCACCGCCACGAAGAGCCCGCCCAGCACGAGCAGCCAGAGGTCGGGATAGCGGGTGGTCAGCAGGCTCTGCAGCCAGTTCACGCCGAGCGCGCCCACCACCGGGCCCAGCAAGGTCCCCCGCCCGCCCACCGCCACCCAGATGATCATCTCGATGGAGGGGAGCACGCCGATCTTGGCGGGGGTGATGATCCCGACCTGGGGCACGTAGAGCGCGCCCGCCACCCCGGCCAGGACCGCGGAGATCACGAACACGAAGAGCTTGAACGCGGCCGGCGAGTAGCCGGAGAAGAGCACGCGGGTCTCGCTGTCGCGGATCGCCACCAGCACCCGGCCCGCGGGCGAGCGCGTGATCCAGCGGCACACGAGATAGGCTCCGCAGAGCGTGAGCGCGGTGGCGATGTAGAGTCCCCGCTGCGTCGTCGCGCTGTTGAGCGTGAAGCCGAAGATGCTCTTGAAGCCGCTGAGCCCGTTGGTCCCGCCCAGGTTCATCGCGTTGCGGTTGAACAGGAGCCACGTGGAGAGCGCCAGGGCCTGCGTGATGATCGAGAAGTAGACGCCCCGGATGCGGCTGCGGAACGTGAGGTAGCCGAACACGTACGCGAACACCGCCGGCACCACCAGGATCGCGAGCAGGGTGAACGGGATGCTGTAGAACGGCTTCCAGAACAACGGGAGCTCGGTCACCCGGTTCCACACCATGAAGTCCGGCAGCACGTTGCCGTAGACGCTCCGGGTGCCGATCTCCAGCATCAAATGCATGCCCATCGCGTAGGCCCCGAGGCCGAAGAAGACCCCGTGGCCCAGCGAGAGCACGCCCGCGTAGCCCCAGATGAGGCCGATGCCGAGCGCGAGGATCGCGTAGGCCAGGAACTTGCCGAAGAGGTTCAGGGTGAAGTCGGACACCCGCAGCGACGATCCCGGCGGCAGGGCGTTCAGGGTCGGCAGCACCACCACCAGGAGCAGCGCGGCCGCGAGCAGGCCCCAGCGCTCAGGACTCCGCATAGCGTCCCTTCGCCGCGAAGAGACCCGACGGCCGCCGCTGGATGAACAGGATGACCAGGACCAGGATCAGGACCTTGCCGAATACCGCGCCCATGCCGGGCTCGATGATCTTGTTGAGCCCGCCGATGCCGACCGCGGCCAGGATGCTGCCGGCCAGCTTTCCGACCCCGCCCGTCACCACCACCATGAACGAGTCCACGATGTAGTTCTGGCCGAGCTCCGGCCCGACGTTGCCGATCTGGGTGATGGCGCAGCCGGCAAGGCCGGCCAGCCCCGCGCCGAGCGCGAAGGTGCCCGCGTCCACCCACCGGGCCCGCACGCCCAGGCAGGCGGCCATCCCGCGGTTCTGGGTGACCGCGCGGATGCGCAGGCCCGCGTCGGTCCGGAACAGCAGGAGGTACATCCCGCCGACGCAGATCGTGGCCAACCCGATGATGAAGAGGCGGTTGTACGGGAGCTGGACGCCGATCATGACCGGGATCCCGCCCGAGAGCCACCGGGGCGACGTCACGTCCACGTTGGCGGCGCCGAACCAGAGCCGCAGACCCTGCTGGATCATGAGGCTCACACCCCAGGTCAGGAGCAGGGTCTCCAGCGGCCGGCCGTAGAGGAAGCGGATCACCCCACGCTCCAGCAGGAAGCCCGCGGTGGCGGAGACGAGGAACGAGAACGGCAGCGCGACCAGGAAGTAGTAGTCGAAGCGGCCCGGGAGGTAGGCCGCGAACCAGCCCTGCACCAGGAAGGTGGCGTAGGCTCCGAGGGCCATCAGCTCGCCGTGGGCCATGTTGATCACGCCCATGAGCCCGAACACGATCGCGAGCCCCAGCGCCATCAGCAGCAGGATCGAGGACAGCGACAGCCCCTGGAACGCGATCTCGATGGCCTGGGTGAAGAGCCCCCAGCGCTCGATGCGCTTGACCGCCTCCCGGGCGGCGGCGGCGAGCGGGGCGGGCGCCTGGGCATCCGTCGCGATCTGGTACAGCGGCTCCATCGCGTTGGCGCTCCGCAGTCGCCCGAGGGTCTCGGCCGCGACCACCCGCTCGGGCGGATCCCCGATACGCAGGCGGATCAGCGCGGCGCCTTCCTCGAGGGCGAAGCGCACCCACCGGTCGGACTCCTTGGGCAGGGCCTCCTCGAGGACCTTCAGGGTCGAGGCGTCGCCGGTATAGCCCATCTTGGTGGCGGCGGCCCGGCGGGTGGCCGGATCGGGATTGACGAGGTCGTTCTGGCCCGAGAACGCGTCGATCAGTGGGCGAATCGCGATCCGCAGGCTCCGCCCGGCGGACACTTCCCCGAGCGTGGACAGCTCGGTCAGCAGGGGCTTGCCGTCCGGGCCGGCGATCGGCTCGCGTCCATACGCGGTGAAGAGCGGCACCAGGGTCTTGTCGCCCTCGCTGACCTTGTCGCCGACGATGACGGTCTCCTTCTTGCCGCCCGGCAGCGTCCGGACGTAGACGCTGCCCTCCCGCAGCGCCTCCAGCAGGGGCAGGATCTTCCGGTCGCCCGTCTTGCCGAGCGCGACCGCGGCGGCCTCCTGCACCGCCATGTCGGCGGAGGCCACGTCCACGATGTGCTTGACGACGGCTTCGGATGGCGCGGCGGGGGAGGACCCCGCGCTCTGCGCCACTGCCGGGGCGGTCAGCCCCGGCAGCAGCGCGAGCGCGAGGAGCAGCGGCTTCCACACGAGCGGCTTACCCCTTCTTCTGGTACGTGCCCTGGTGCTTGACCCAGTCGCAGCCCTTGTCGGGGCTCGTGTACTGGCTCCAGGGATCGGCCTTCACCAGGCCCTTGGAGCGAGAGACGACCTTGAACTGGCCGTCCTTGAGGATCTCGCCGATCAGGACCGGCTTGTAGGTGTGGTGGTTGGCCTCGTCCATCTTGATCTTGCCGCCCGGAGCCAGGAACTCCTGGCCGTAGACCGCCTTGCGGACCGCGTCGACCTCGACCGACTGGGCCTTCTCGGCCGCCTGCTTCCAGATGTAGACGCCGAAGTAGGCCGCCTCCATCGGATCGTCGGTGACGCGCTTGTCACCGCCCGGCAGGTTGGCCTTCTTGGCGTACGCCTTGAAGGCCTGCACGAACTTCTTGTTCTGCGGCGTGTCCACCGACTGGTAGTAGTTCCAGGCCGCGAGGTGACCGACCAGGGCGGAGGTGTCCATGCCGCGCAGCTCATCTTCCGCCACGCTGAACGCCATGATCGGACACTGCTCGGAGCGGAGCCCCTGGTTCGCGAACTCCTTGTAGAAGGGCACGTTCGAGTCGCCGTTGATGGTGGAGAGCACCGCCGAGCTGCCGCCCGACGAGAAGCGCTTGATCTTGCCGACGATGGTCTGGTAGTCCTGATGGTTGAACGGCGTGTACTCCTCCGCGATCGAGTCGGCGGGGATCCCCTTGGCGAGCAGGAACGCGCGCAGGATCTTGTTGGCGGTCCGCGGGAAGACGTAGTCGGTGCCCAGCAGGTAGAACTTCTTGTAGCCGCCGCCCTCCTTCGACATCAGGTACTCCGCGGCCGGGATGAGCTGCTGGTTCGGGGTGGCGCCGGTATAGAAGACGTTCTTCGAGCACTCCTCCCCTTCGTACTGCACGGGGTAGAACAGCAGGCCGTTGTTGTTCTCGAACACCGGCAGCACCGACTTGCGGCTCACCGACGTCCAGCACCCGAACGTCACCGCGACCTTGTCCTGGAGCAGGAGCTGCTTGGCCTTCTCCGCGAACAGATCCCAGTTCGAGGCGGGGTCCACGACCACCGGCTCGATCTTCTTGCCCATGACCCCGCCCTTGGCGTTGATCTCCTCGAACGCCATCATGCAGACGTCACGGAGTGAAACCTCGCTGATCGCCATGGTGCCGGACAGCGAGTGCAACACGCCCACCTTGACCGTCCCCCCGCCCTGCGCGCGCAGCACGGCCGGGAAGCCGATGCCCGCCGCCGCGCCGGCGCCCATCGCGCCCGCCGCCTTCAGGAAGTCTCTGCGTGAAACCGCCGCCATACGGGTCTCCTTTCGCTCCGAGCAGTGTAGTGTTCGACCCGTCGTTGGGTCACCGTCCCTGGACGATTCCGGCGCTCGTCCTCCGACCCCGCTGTCTCGGTGCGCCGCCCGGTCCTTGAGCAAGCCCCATGCCCCGAGCGGTGCTGAGGCTTATCAACTGGTTGTGGACGAGGGTGCGCGCGGAAAACCAAAAGGACTGCCTACGCGATAGGCAGTCCAGTCGGTGTGCCTGCGAAATCGGCAGGGCTAGAGCTTCGCCGGGCGAGCGTGTCCCATCTCTTCGGTGAGCAGCAGGGCCTGCGCCACCTCCGCCATCGGCTTGCGGGTGTCCATGGCGGTCTTCTGGATGCGCCGGAACGCCTCGGGCTCGCTGAGGCCGAGGCGGGTCATCAGGATGCCCTTGGCGCGCTCCACCAGCTTGCGCGACTCGAGCTTGCGCTTGAGCGCCTCGTTCTCCTTGCGGATGGCCTCGAGCTCGCGGAAGCGATGGACCGCCACGTCGAGGGTGGGTCCCAGCTCCTCGGCACGCACCGGCTTCGCGAGGAAGCCCAGCACCCCCGCGTCGACCGCCCGCGCCACCACCGGAGCGTCGGTGTGACTGGTCACCAGCACCACCGGACACGGAGACACCGTCATGACCTCGCGCGCGGCCTGGACCCCGTCGCCGTCAGGAAGGCCCACCGCCAGCACCGTCACGTCCGGCCGGTGCTTGTCCACGAGCCGCAGGACGTCCTCGGCACGACTGCCGTTGCCTACCACCTGCCCGCCCTGCGCCGTGACGGCCTCCGCCACCGCGGCCCGAGACGGAGCGTGATCGTCGATGATGAGCACTCGCCAATGTGGTTTCATGCCGGACAAGACTAGCAAGCGAGGTGCCACGGGGATCGCGAGAGAAACCGGGAGGTTGCACAACGACGGTGGGCGGCGGCTGCCCAGCCGGCGATCAATCGCTCATCGCCTGAGCAGCCGCGGACGCTCGCGCGCCGGCTCCGCCGGCGCAACCCGTTCCGGGGGGAGGGTCGGAGGGGGCCCCCACTTGGACTGCAGAAGGGGTCCCCGCCGATGACCTAGAAGAACGAGTAGTAGAGGCTGACCGAGATCGTGTCCAAGCTGTTGCCGCGCGCGAGCAGGCCCTGCGTGGTGCGGTCCGGAGTCGAATAGCGCACCCGGAACACGCGCTCGTCCGATTGGTCGTGCCGGTACTCGACCCGGCCCACCAGCCCCTTCCAGATCTTGTACTGGATCGTCGCGGTGCTGGACCACAGATCCGTCCCGATCCCCGAGCCGGTCCGGGCCCCCGCCGCGTCCCGGAAGAACTCCTGGCGCACCGACGTCCGCAGCTTGTCCGTCCAGTCGTAGGCGGCGTACGCGGCCCAGCCCCACCAGGTCGCGTCGGTGTCCTGCCGGGTGCCGAGCCCCCGGACGAAGGGCTCGCTCTGCTCGTGCCCGTAGTCGACGTTGAGGGCCAGCGTGAGGTTCTTGAAGCCGGTATACGCGAACACGAAGTCGAGCACATACCGGAGATGGCTGTTCACGTAGACCCGCGAGTCACGCGACACGTTCTCGTCGATTCGCCGGGCGTCGATCTGCTCCGGGCCCGCGACCCAGTTCAGGCTCGCGGTGAAGTCCTTCAGCGGCGTGAATGCGAATTGGCCGAGGTAGCTGACCGAGTCGTTGACGTTCTTCGCGTCGTCCCAGCCCAGCACCACGCCCGCCGTCATGTTGAACCAGTCGGTGAACGTGTAGGAGGCGAGGCCGCCGGTATGCGTCAGCGGAATGGCGAGCGTGAACAGGTAGCCACGCGAGAAGTTCAAGTTGTTCGGGGACTCGATGACCTCGTACCCGAGCAGGGTCGCAAACTTGCCCGCCTTCAGCGTGAGTCCGCTCCCGACCGGAATCAGGCCGGAGACGTAGGCCTCCTGCAGATCGAACCACTCGGTATTCCGGAACGGAAACGCGTCCTCCTCGTCCCGGAAGATGCCGAAAGAGTGGTTCTTCTGCGCATCGGACCCCGCGGTGACCACCAGGCCGTAGCCGAAGGGGTATTTCTCGGACGGATCCTTCTTGATGCTGAACTCCGCCATGTTGAAGGTGTAGCCTTCATGGAAATCGTAGAGTCGCAGCTCGTTGGTGCCCCGAGTGGCGCCGCCGCGTCCCGCCCCGCTGAGGTTGAACGTGGCGCTGTTCTCGATGTAGGCGAAGAGCTTGTGCTCCTCCCAGTAGGCCTTCGGCTTCTCTTCTTCCTTCTTCGCCTCCGGCGTCTGCGCCAGGGCCGGAGCCGCGCCGGCCAGCGCCGTCAACAGGACGGCCGCGAGGAGCCGCCTTGTCGCTGTCGTCATCACGTGCCTCCTTGAGAATGGATGGACCTCGGGGTGCCTTCCTTGCACCCGCTGCCCGCGATCCGGGCAGCGGACACGATGCCCGCCGTCGAGTAGCGCCGACTGTTGCACGAGATGTCGCTGCGTCACAAGCGGGTTCCGCTCAACCGCGCTCGCGGAGCAGCTCGGTGGTCATCATGGAGGCACTACGCCCCATGGCCACCGCCGACCCGCTCACGCCGCTGCTCGTGTGGAACTCCGGATACGCCGAGATGCCGTGCTCCCCGAGATCCAGCCCCTCGTACTCCTCCTCGGCGGACACCCGGATGCCCATGACCGCCCGGATGATGCCCCATCCGACCATGCTCACGACAAGGGTGAAGATCCCCACCGCCACCACACCGGCCAGCTGGGCCATGAACAGCTTCAGTCCCCCGCCGAAGAACAGGCCGTTGCCCGTCGTGTTGGGAGTGAACTGATCCTGGGCGAACAGACCGAGCGCGAGGGTACCGAAGATCCCGCATACGAGGTGCACGGAGACCGCTCCCACCGGGTCGTCGACCTTGACGCGGTCGAAGAACAGGACGGAGGCCACGACCAGCACTCCCGCCACCAAGCCGATGATCAGGGACGACCCGATGCCCACGAAGGCGCAGGGCGCGGTGATCGCCACCAGCCCGGCCAACGCCCCGTTGAGCACCATGGTGAGATCCGGTTTCCCGAGCATGATCCAGGCCGCGATCGAGGCCGAGACGGCGGCGGCGGCCGCCGCCGTGTTCGTGGCCACCGCGATGCGCGCGATCGCGCCCGGGTCCGCGGCCATCGTGCTGCCCGGATTGAACCCGAACCACCCGAACCACAGCACGAAGACGCCGAGCGTTCCGAGCGCGATGCTGTGCCCCGGGATCGGATGCATCTTGCCGTCCTTGGTGTACTTGCCCAGTCGGGGCCCGAGCATGATGGCGCCCGCCAGGGCCGCCCAGCCTCCGACCGAATGCACCACCGTCGAGCCGGCGAAGTCGAACATCCCGAGCTTGGCCAGCCAGCCGCCCCCCCAGATCCAGTGGCCGACGATGGGGTAGATCAGGCCTACCATGAGGAAGCTGAACACGTAGAAGGCGGAGAACTTCACCCGCTCCGCGACCGCGCCCGAGACGATCGTGGCGGCGGTCCCCGCGAAGACCAGCTGGAAGAAGAACTTCGCCCACAGGGGCACCCCGGTCCAGTTCAGCGCCGAGTACACGCCCTTGTAGGCGTCGCCCATGGCCGGGCTGTTGTCCGAGCCGCCCACGAAGAGCAGCCCCTGCGTGCCCAGGATCGCGTTGCCGTCCCCGAACATCAGGCCGAAGCCGAGCACGAGGAACGCGATTGAGGACACCGCGAAGACGATGAAGTTCTTGGCCAGGATCGCGACCGTGTTCTTGGCCCGGCAGAAGCCCGACTCCACCGTGGCGAATCCCAGATTCATGAAGAAGACCAGAAACGCGGTCGCGAGCACCCACACCGTGTCCAGCGCGACCTTCAGATCGTCCGTCTTGCCGGTCAGGGTCTTGATGGGGTCCTCGGGCGGCTTGGCAGCGGTCGCCGATGCCTCCGCGGGCTTTTCAGCCGGCTTGTCCTGCGCGAGCACACCGCCGGCCAGGCCCAGGACCAGCATCAGGGTGAGGGCGGTCGCCCCCACTTTCACTGTCCACCACGTGCCAATCCGCATGGTCGGCTCCTTTAGGGGCTGAGAGTGACATCGGAGAGCATCCAGTGCGATTCCGGTGCCATGCTGGGCCCCTGATCGGCGGGGATGCGAATCCATTGCAGACAGGAACTTAGCGACGCTTGTCTTCGAAACGCTCTCGTCACGAACTGCCCACCGAAAGAGCAGCCTGCTCACTCGGTGCTCACCTCGGTATCGAGCGGCCCGCGGACGCACGACGGCCCCCTGGATCGCCCGATCGGGGCGGCCAGGGGGCCGTGGGACTACCGACGCGGCGCCCTAGATGTCGTAGTAGAGGGCGAACTCATACGGGTGCGGGCGCAGCCGGACCGGGTCCACCTCGTTCTTCCGCTTGTACTCGATCCAGGTCTCGATGAGGTCCGGCGTGAACACGTCGCCTTTGAGCAGGAAGTCGTGGTCCTTCTCGAGGTTGTCCAGCACGATGTCCAGCGCGCCGGGAAGCTGCTTGATCTTCTTCTGCTCGGCCGGCGGCAGCTCGTAGAGGTCCTTGTCGACCGGCTTACCGGGGTCGATCTTGTTGGCGATGCCGTCGAGGCCGGCCATCACGCAGGCCGCGAACGAGAGATACGGGTTGCAGGTC
>DATHSW010000141.1:0-41513 GCA_035463855.1 Candidatus Deferrimicrobiaceae bacterium
AGCAGAGCCACGCCCTGGCCGCCTTCGTCGAGCAGATGACCCGCATCAATCGCGGCCGGGCCTTCTTCGCGACGTCGGACCGCCTCGGGGAGTACGTGCTCGTGGACTTCGTCCGCGCGAAGCGCCGGGCCGTCTCCTAGCTGCCCGCCCGATGGCGGACGCCACGACGGTCGTCCTGCTCGTGCGCCACGGGCTGACGCCCACCACCGGGATCAAGCTGCCCGGCCAGGCCCCCGGGCTGCACCTCACCGACGAGGGCCGCCGCCAGGCCGAGGCCGCCGCCGCGCGGATCAAGGCGCTGCCGAAGGTCGCGGCGATCTACTCCTCGCACCTCGAGCGCGCCCGCGAGACCGCCGCGCCCATCGCGCGGATCCGCGGGCTCGCGCTCCGCATCGACCGCGACCTGGCCGATCTCGACGTCGGCGCCTGGACCGGCCTGAGCCTCAAGCAGGCGGCCCGGCGCCCCGAGTGGGAAGCCGTGCAGCGCAACCCGAGCGGCTTTCGCTTCCCGGACGGCGAGTCCTTCCCGGAGATGCAGGCGCGCATCACCTCCGCGCTCGGGCGGCTGGTGGCCCGCCATCCCGGACAGATGGTGGTGGCGGTCTCGCACGCCGATCCGATCAAGGCGGCGGTGGCCCAGGCCCTCGGCACGCCGCTCGATCTCTTCCAGCGGATCATGATCGCGCCGTCGTCCATCACCGCGGTGGCCTACCGGCGCACCGGGCCCGCCGTGCTCACCGTGAACTCGCTCGCGGGCGATCTCGCCTGGCTCGGGGGCGGCAAAGCATGAGCGACAACCCTTCCTTCGAGATCGACTCGCCGGACCATTTCACCGCCGGGGCGGTGGGGCCGCCGGGCCAGCGGGTCTTCTATCTCCAGTCCCGCGACGCCGGGCGTCTCATCACCTTGAAGGTGGAGAAGGAGCACGTGCGGGCGCTGGCCGAGTACCTGGGCGGGCTGCTGGCCCGCGTCAAGGCCGCCCCCGGGGCTCCGCGCGGCGGCGCCGAGCTGCTCGAGCCGCTCGAGGCCGCGTGGGACGTGGGCTCGCTCGCGGTGGGCTACGAGGAGAGCCGGGATCGCGTGGTCGTCGAGGCGAGCGAGTTGATCGAGTCGGAGGAGGAGGAGCAAGATGGCGGCCCGGAGCCCGAGCCGGCCATGGCCCGCTTCCGCATCACCCGCGCGCAGGCCGCGGCCTTCGTGGAGCGGGCGAACGAGCTGATGAAGGGAGGCCGGCCGACCTGCCCGGTGTGCAGCCGGCCCATCGATCCCGAGGGCCACGTCTGCCCGCGGTCCAACGGGCACGTGAAGCACTAGACATGCCGGGGCGAGCGGATCCGGCCACCGCCCTCGACGTGCTGAGCCGCGGCGAGGTGACGATGAAGGGGCGCCTGCAGCGGAGCAGCAACGCCACCTTCCTGGTCGAGCTGGCCCTCGACGGCGCCACCGCCCTGGCCGTCTACAAGCCCGAGCGCGGCGAGCGGCCGCTCTGGGATTTTCCGCCCGGCCTCTACCGCCGGGAGATCGCCGCGTACCTGCTCTCGGAAGCGCTCGGCTGGGGGCTCGTGCCCCCCACCGCGCCGCGCGAGGGCCCGCTCGGCGAGGGGTCACTGCAGCTCTTCGTACCGGCCGACTTCCGCCAACACTACTTCACCCTGCTCGAGGCCGCGGAGCACCGCGAGACTCTCCAGCGCATCTGCCTCTTCGACCTGGTGGCCAACAACGCCGACCGCAAGAGCGGCCATTGCCTGCTCGTGCCCGACGACCGGATCTACGCGATCGACAACGGCCTCACGTTCCACGCCGAGCCCAAGCTGCGCACCGTGATCTGGGATTTCGGCGAGGAGCCGATCGCGCCCGCGCTGCTCGAGGATCTCCGCCGAGTGGTGAGCGACGATCTCCCGCCCGCCCTGGCCGCCCTCCTCGACGCCGACGAGCAGCGGGCGCTCAAGCGCCGCGCGCGCGGACTCCTCCGCGCCGGGCGCTACCCGGTGGACAAGAGCGGCCTGCGCTACCCCTGGCCCCTGATCTAGTCTGGGGTCAGGTCTTACATTCCGACATTTTCCCCGGGGTCGGCCAGGTCGCCGGCGCGGAAATGTCGGAATGTAAGACCTGACCCCGCTCTACGCTCTAGCGGCGCCGGCGGCGGTTGTGGGAATCGCCGTGAATGATGTCGCACCAGCGCCGGTTCTCGTCGCCGCCCGCTTCCGCGCTGCCGGTCAGCATGGCGTCGGACATCACCCGCGCGTCGTCCACACCCTCGCGCATCGGCATGTGGACGTTGCACCACTGGACTTCGAGGATTTCCAGCAGCGTGTCGGCGTCGGGCTCGCAGGCGGGGCAGTAGGCGCGGGCGATGCGGGGGGTTTCGGCCGGCATGTCGCTCACGGCAGTCCCCCGCGCTGGAAGACTGCGAACCTTCTTCGCGAGTATCGAGCGATGGCACCCTCCTGTCCGGCGTACCGGACCAGGCTCGAGGCTCACGATCATTCTACACACGGGATAATTTCGCGCCTAATTCTGCGGGGCGGTCGGCCCCGGGGGGCCGGCCCTACAGAAAGGTCTGGTCGGGCTCGAGGCCGAGGAGGTACCGGCCGACCGTCTCGAAGTGGGCCTGGCGGCCCTGGAGCTGCTGGGTCACGGTGTGGATGTCGCGGAAGCGCCGCTCGAAGGCGCTGCTGGTGAAGATGGCGCTCGACCCGGCCGCATGATGGACCGTGTCCACCACCTGCTTGGCCTGGTGAATGCCGTACGTGGAGGCGAGCCGGATCTGCACCCGCTGCTCCACGCTGAGCGGGCGGCCGGACCGGCTCACGTCGGCCCAGATGCGCCCGAGGGTATCGTGCAGGAACACCCGCGCCGCCCCCAGCTTCGCCTCGGCCTCGGCCACCTGGAACTGGATGAGCGCGCTGTCGCGCACGAGGCGCTTGGAGGAGCGCGGCTCCTTGTCCCGGGCCAGCTCGATGAAGGCGTCGAGACTGCTGCGCGCGATGCCCATCGCCACGCCGGAGAAGCCCGACGCGTAGAGGCTGCCCGACGGGAAGCAGTAGAGCGGGCCGGGGTGGCGCCGCTCGGCGGGATCGTCGCGCGAGACCGAACGCGCGTGGGGGACGAAGAGGTCCGTCACCGTGAACGCGTCGCTGCCGGTCCCGCGCAACCCGGTCACGTGCCAGACGTCCACGATGGTGGCCTGCTCGGCCGGGAACAGCATGGTGCGCCCGTCCGCGGCGCCGTCCGGGCGGCGCCGGGTCTTGCCGTCGGGCTCCTGGATGGGACAGTAGCCGCCGAGCCACGTGGCGTGGCGGCACCCGCTGGCGAAGCTCCACGTGCCGGTGACGCGATAGCCGCCGTCGACGGCCACCGCCTTCGCGTCGTTGCTCGGGCCCCAGGCCAGCACGGAGCGGGGGGTGCCGAAGATCTCGCGCGCCGTCTCCGGCGAGAGATAGGCCGCGGTCATGGAGCAGCCGGAGGCCTGGCAGAGGCACCACGCCGCGCTCGCGTCGTGCCGCGCGATCTCCTCGATCACCTGGACGAACGTGAGGGGGTCCACCTCGCCCCCGTCGAGGAAGCGCGGCAGGAGCAGCCGGAAGAGCGAGGCGTCGAACAGCGCCCGCTGCACCGGCTCGGGGAGCCGGCGCTCCTGCTCCGTGCGCTCGCTCAGGTCCTCGAGGAGCGGCGCCAGCGCGCGGGCCCGCTCGAGCGGGCCCGCCGTCTCGCGCGAGTCCGTCTTAGTCCACCCCGAAGTCGTAGATCTTGCCCGAGCCCGCCCCGAAGCCGGTGGCGAGGATGAAGCCGTACTCGCCGGGCGGAAGCGGGGAGGCTGGCGTCACCTTGTAGAAGCCGCGCGCGTCGCGCTCGATGTTGATCGCGATCTTGTCCTCGTTGCGCACGCCCATCTTCTGGGTCCCGCCGAACGGCATGAAGGCGCCGCTGCCGATCTTCAGGTTGCGATCGTCGTTGCTGTCCCCCGGCTTGAGCTTCACCAGGGGCGCGTCCGTCGACGAGTAGGTGCTGAGGAACACCGGCTGCTTCTCCTTGGTCCGGTACCGCGCCTTCCGTCCTTCCAGCACGACCTCGCTCTTGCTCTGGAAGAACGCCATGTTGGTCTCGAGGTTCGCCGAGGTCGCGAACATCTCGACGTACTTGTCGCCGACCAGCTGGTAGATCACGTCCTGGGTCTTGAGGGCCCCGGCCGCGACCGCGGGCGCCGGCGGAGCGGGCATCGCGGTGGTCGGGGAGGCGGAGGTGGAGCCCGCCGCCACCATGGCCTCCAGCACCTTGTCCGAGACGCCGGCCTTCTTGAGGCCCACCAGCGAGTCGGTCTTGAGATCGAACTTGGTCGCGGTCCCCTTGATCTTGGCGATGACGACCGCCTCGGGCAGCCCCGCCTTGACCATCTGGATCACGGAGTCGTTCGTGAGCACTTCCTGAGCGAGCGAGGTGGCGCCCGGCAGCGACAGGCCGACGGCGGCCACCAGGACCAGCACCAGCACGGCACGCATCCTCTTCATGAGTCCTCCTGGGCGACGGGAAACGGTCGGGACCGGCCGGGACCATCCCGGCGATCGCGGCGATCGGCCACCAACTTAGGGTACTTCGTAAACCCGGTCAATAGCGGGTCAAACGCGCCCGCGGCGGGCGAGGGGCCAGGCCGCCGGCAGCATGGCCAGGAGCGCCACCGCCCCGTTGAGCGCCATCGCGGCGGGCACCCCGATCCCGGTGGCCAGGAAGCCGATCCAGAGCGTGCCGGCCGGCTGGGTGCCGATGCACGCCGAGAGGATGCCCATGGCCCGGCCGCGGCTCTCCGCCGGCGCGGAGAGGAGCACGAGCGTGCTCTGCATGGCCGCGAAGCCCGACTCGGCGGCCCCGATCAGCACCAGGAGGGCCAGGCAGGCCCAGCGCCAGCGCAGCCCCGTGAAGGCGAGCAGCAGAAAGGGCGCCACCAGCACCGCCACCGCGAAGAGGCGGGCGTGCGGCAGGAAGCCGCGGCGGGACGCGATGGCCAGCGCGCCGAGCAGGGCGCCCAGCCCGTCGGCCGCGACCAGAGCGCCCAGCCACTCGGGTCCGACCCGCAGCACATCACGGGCGAAGACCGGCAGCATGTGCTGATACGGGAAGAACAGCACGTTCATCAGCACCGTGATGATCAGCACCGCGCGGACGGTGGGCTCGCGCCAGGCCTCCCGGAAGCCCTCCCCGAGGCTCGAGACCACCGAGGCGGTGTCGCGCCCGCTCGGGCCCCCGATGCGCGCGGGCAGGCCGATGAAGACCAGCAACCCGAGGGCGTAGAGCGCCGCGACGGCGCCGTAGCACGGCGCGGGGCCGAAGCGCGCGAGCCCGACCCCGGCCAGTACCGGTCCCACCATCTTGGCCACCTGCATCGAGACGGTCTCGAGCGACACCGCGCTGGCCACGCGGCGCGGGCCCACGAGCGCGTACAGCGCGGTGCGCCGCGCCGGGAAGTCGATCGCCCAGAGCACGCCGAAGAGCACCTGGAGCCCGACCATCGGCCAGAAGCGGCCGCGGCCGGTGAAGAAGAGCGCGGCCAGGGCGAGGCCGGTCACGAGCCCCAGCGCCTGGGTGAAGACGAGCACGCGCCCCCGGTGCATGCGGTCCGCCACCAGGCCGGTGAACGGGCCCAGCAGCATCATCGGCGCCGAGCGGGCGAAGGCGGCCACCGCCACCATGAACGGCGAGTCGGTGAGCTGGAAGGCGAGCCAGCCGAGCAGGACTAGGTCCATCCAGCGCGCGCCGTTGACGCAGAGGCCGGAGAGCCAGAGCCGCCGGTAGGGGGCCTCGCGGAGGATCTCGGCGAAGGCGTAGGGGGCGGCCAGGGCGGCCGCCGGCGGAGCGACGCTGCTCACCCGCGTAGGGATAGCACGGAACGCGGCCGCGGCCAAAGGCGTCCGGCCCGCGGCGCTCTTGACACGGCGGGGCCCGGCGGCCCATGATCACGCACCAATCTCAGCAAGGAGGCCGGACCATGACCGCTCTCAGACTGCTCGCCCTGGCTGTCTTCGTGCTCGTCGGAGCCGCCAGCGCCCACGCCCAGACCAAAGAGCTGGTCATGGGAAACGTCAACCCGCCGAAGCACGGAACCGCGCTCGCTTCACAGCAATTCATCGACAAGCTCGCCGAGCTGACGGGCGGCAAGGTCAAGGTGATCCATCACCACTCGGGCGCGCTCGGCGGCGAGCGCGAGGTCGGGCAGCAGGTGCAGCTCGGCACCGTGGACTTCTCCCCGATGACGACGGCGCCGCTGTCCACGCTGGTGCCCGAGATGTCCGTCTTCCAGCTCCCGTACATCTTCCGGGACTACCAGCACGTCTACGCCGCCCTGGACGGCACCGACACGCTCCAGAAGTACTATGACGCGGTCCTCGACAAGAAGGGGCTCAAGCTGATCGGCTTCTTCGCGGCGGGCTACCGCGGGATCTACGGCCACTTCCCGATCAACTCGGTGGCCGACGTCAAGGGCAAGAAGATCCGCGTCCAGGAGGACAAGATCCTGGTGGCGACCTTCAAGGCGCTCGGGATGATCTCCACCCCGATCGCCTTCCCGGAGGTCGCCACGTCGCTGCAGACCAAGGTGATCGACTCGGCCGAGGGTGGGATCAACACCTTCTACCACAACAAGTTCTACGACATCGTCAAGTACGTGGCGGACGTGCGCCACACGCACCAGTGCGTGGCGCTGATCATGTCCAAGGCCTCCTGGGCCAAGCAGGACGCGGCCACCCAGAAGGCGATCATGGCCGCGGCGAAGTACGCCGAGCAGTGGAACCGGAAGTTCATCCTCGACGAGGACCGCGGCATCCAGGAACAGGTGAAGGCCAAGGGCGTCACGATCACCAAGCCCGACGCGACGCCGTTCCGCCAGGCCACCATGAGCGTGTACGAGGAGTTCTACGCGACCCCGGCGGGCAAGGACGCCCGCAAGATGGTCGACTACATCCTCAGCATCAAGTAGGCGTGGCCGGCCCCGCCGGATCCGGAAGCGGCGCGCCCCTGGGCGTCTGGGGCGCCCGCTTCTACGAGGGCCTCGGGCTGCTCGGGGGCCTGCTCCTGGCGGTGATGACCGTGGCCGTCTTCGTCCAGGTGCTCATGCGCTTCACCGGCCACTCCGCCTTCGACGGCATCGACGAGATCCCGCGCTACCTCTTCGTCTGGCTCGTGATGATCGGCGCCGCGGCGGCGATGCATCGCGCCGAGCACACCCGGCTCGAGTACTTCCAGCAGCGGCTCGGCCCCCGCGGCCAGCACCTGCTCACCGCCCTCACCAACGGGGTGGGCATGCTGCTGTTTCTGTCCCTGATCCGGACGAGCCTGGTGCTCGTGCCGAACGCGCAGCTGCAGACCAGCGCGGGCCTCGGCCTGCCGCTGGGCTACGTGTACGCGGCGATCCCGGTCGGCTCCGTCCTGATCCTCCTGCCCATGGCGCGGAACTTCGTGACCGCGCTCCGAGCGCTATGGCCGAGACGCTCCTGATCGTCTTCGTCATCTTCGTGGTGCTGGGCATGCCGATCGGCATCGCGCTGGGCGTGGGCGCCCTCGCCGCCGCGTCGCTGTATCCAGCGCTGAACCCGATCATCATCCCCACCCGCTTCGTGGGCCTGCTCTCGGACTCGTTCCTCCTGCTCTCGGCGCCGCTCTTCATCCTGGCCGGCAACATCGCGGCGCGGGGCGGGGTCGCGCGGGCCATCATCGACCTGGCCACCGCGCTGGTGGGCCGGTTCCGCGGCGGGCTGGCCTACGTCAACATCCTCGACAGCATGATCTTCGGCGGCATCTCGGGCTCCGCGGTGGCCGACGTCTCGGCGCTGGGCACCTTCCTGATCCCCCAGATGGTCCGCAAGGGCTACGACAAGGACTTCGCCACCATCCTGACGATCTCCACCGCCATCATGGCGCCGATCGTGCCGCCGTCGATCGTCGCGGTGGTCTACGCCTGGATGGCCGACGAGTCGGTCGCCGCCATCTTCGCGGGAGGCTACCTGCCGGGCCTGCTGGTGGGCCTCGGCATGGCGGTGCCCACGTTCATCATCGCCAAGAAGCGCAACTACCCCAAGGAGCCGCCTCCCACCCGCGCCGAGTTCGCGCGCGCGCTCCGAAACGCGCTGCCCGCGATCATGATCCCCCTGATCATCATGGGCGGCATCATCATCGGCTGGTTCACGCCGACCGAGGCCGCCGCGGTCGCGGTGGTCTACGCCCTGGTCGTCCCTCCGCTCTTCTACCGCGAGCTGGCCTGGCGCGATCTGCCCGGGATCTTTGCCGACTCCGCGCGGCTGGCCGGCGTGATCGGCCTCATCATCGGGCTCGTGGGGGCCTTCGGCTGGGTGCTGACCTACTCCAAGTTCCCCTTCCGGGTCGCGGCGGCCATCCAGTCCGTCGCGCCGACGTGGTGGCTGTTCCTGCTCTTCGTGATCTTCCTCTACATCTTCCTGGGCACCTTCCTCACCCCCACCGAGATCATCCTGGTCACGGTCCCGGTGCTGCTGCCGGGCGCGCAGGCCCTCGGCATCCACCCGATCCATTTCGGCATGGTCTGCGTCATCGCGTCCGCGATCGGCCACATCACCCCGCCGGTCGGCCTCTGCCTCTTCATCGGCATGGCCATCAGCGGCCTGCCCATGGAAAAACTCGTCCGCCCGCTCCTGCCGTTCCTGGCCGCCATCGTCGCGGTGCTCATCCTGGTGGCGTTCGTCCCCGAGACCGTCCTCTTCTTCCCGCGGCTGCTCGGCTTCGTGCAGTAGGGACGTGATGGGACCGCACCGCGAGAAGAGGAATCTCGGGGCGGCGGTGCTGGCGGGCGTGGTGGGCGGCGGCCTGTGGATAATGCTCGCGACCACGATCCTGGACATCGCGCGGCCGGGGGTGATGACGGTTCCGGTCACGCTCGCCGTCGGGGGCGTGACGGGCCTCGCGGTGGCCGCGTTCTGCTGGCGGCCCGGCACGCCCAGGCTGATCTGGGGCCGCGTGGCCCTCACCGTGGGCCTCCATGCCCTCGCGCTGCCGGTCGCGGCGGTGATCTCGTTCGGGGCGACCGCGATCTGGCCCCCGCCCGAGACGGCCGATCTCGGGCTCAGCCTGAACGTCCTCGGGGCTCGGCTGGTCGGCACGCCGGCGACCGTCCGGCTCGGGGTCGGCGGCTTCGTCGTCGGTCTTCTCCTCGTCTCGATCGGCGATCGCGCCTTGCGGCGGCGGGGCGGGGCGGGCCGGGTGGGACGCGGGGCGGGGCGCCTCTCCCGCTAGGCGCGAGCCTCGGTCCCGGCCGGGTCGTAGTTGGCGAGCACCCGATCGACGGTGGTGGCGAGGTTGAACGAGCTGGCCGTCACGGCGTCCAGGCAGCGCCGGCGATCGGGCGGGCGCGCCTCGAGGGCGACCCGAGCCCAGACCTCGGCGGGAGCGCGCAGCGACACCCGCCGGACCGCCTGATCGGCCACGGTGGCCTCGGCGGGGATGACGTCGGTGGCGATCACCGGCAGGCCCGCGGCCTGGGCCTCGACCATCGCCAGGCCAAGCCCCTCGAACCGCGAGGGAAAGACGAAGGCGTCCATCGCTCCCAGCATCAGGCGCGGCACGTCGCCGCGGCTCCCGGTGAAGACGGCCCGCAGGCCGAGCTCGGCCGCCCGGCGCTCCACCTGGGGGCGCAGCGGCCCGTCTCCCATGAGCAGCGGCCGGACCCGCGGGTCGATGCGGCTGGCCGCGGCCATGATCTCGAGCAGGAACGCGTGGTTCTTCTGCGGCTCGAAGCGGCCGACGTGACCCAGCACGACGGCGTCACGCTCGAGGCCCCACTCCGCCCGCACGCGCTCGCGATCCGGCGGGGCCGAGAACGGGGCCAGGTCGATACCGTACGAGAGGACCCGCCAGCGGGGATCGGCACGCCAGTCTTCCCCGAAGAGGTCCTCGGCGGCCTGCACGCTGGCGGCGAGGCCGACGGTGGCATTGGCCCGCACCCAGCGGTCGGCCCGTCGCAGGTAGAGTCGGCGGAGAAGCCCGGGCTCCCGATCGATGCGGGCCACGTGGCTGTGCGCGATCCGAATCGGCACGCGCCGGCGGCGCGCGGCGCGCAGCACGATCCCGCTGAAGCGATGCAGATGCCCGTGGACCACGTCGTAGGGGCCGTGCTCGCGCAGCACGCGATCGAGGGCCGGCAGGTAGCGCCACGGGCGGTGCGGGTACGGGCAGGCGATGATGCGGGAGCCGAGCGACCGGATCTCGTCGTCGTAGGCGCCGGCGCGCTCCCGGTGCACGAGGAAATCCATCTGGAAGCGCCGGCGGTCGATGCGACGCAGCACGTGCATCAGCCAGGTCTCGACGCCTCCGCGGTCCATGCCGCCGACGGCGTGGAGGATGCGGATCATGCCCGAACCGCGATCGGGCCGCGCAGTGCTTCCTCGTACAGGCGCTCGTGCAGCCCGATGACCCGCTCGAGGTCGTAGTCCGCCATGTGCTCCCGGCCCCGCCGGCCCATCTCGCGCGCCTGTTCCGGGTAGTCGAGGATGCGGCCGAGCGCCCCCGCGAGCGCGGCCACGTCACCCACCGACACCAGCAGGCCGCCCCCGCTCGCCAGCAAGTCGGCGGTGCCGCGAATACGGCTGCCCACCACCGGGACGCCGAGGCTCAGCGACTCCATCGCGCTGCGCGGCAGGCCCTCCTGGTCCGACGGCAGCAGCACCGCGACCGACGCGCGGACCAGAGCCGGAATGTCGCGGCGAAGACCCAGGAAGTGCACGCGCCCGGTGAGACCCAGCTCCGCCACCCGCCGCTTCATGGCCTCCTCGAGCGGACCCGTCCCCGCGAAGGCGAGCCGGGCGTCGACGCGGCCGAGCCGGGCGAAGGCGGCGAGCGCGTCACGATGCCGCTTGCGCGGGATGAACTCCGCGATCATCAGGAAGAGCCGCTCCCCGACCCGGAGGCCGAGCTCGCGCTGCACCCCCTCCACCTCGGCCTCGGTGACGGCCTCGGGCGCGTAGCGGTGACGATCGACGCCGATGCCCGGCATGTACCACACGCGCTCCGGCGGCAGCAGGCGACGTGCCGCCTCCTCGTCCTCGCGGTTCATGACCACCAGGTAGTCGGTCCATCGGGCGGCGAGGGTCTCGAGCGCCCGGAACACCGCGCCGCGGAGCGGGGGCCCGCCGCGGTAGAAGTGGAACCCGTGCGCGGTGTAGACGACGCGAGGCCCGGTGGTCGACCCGCGGCCCCGGAGGGCCAGGCGGGAGACGAAGGCCGCGACCGGCGTGTGGACGTGGATCAGGTCGTACGACCCGCGGGAGACCGCCTCGAGCACCCGGCGGCGGGCGGTTCCGAGATTCCGGGGATCGAGCGGGTTGCGTGACCAGCTCACCTCCCAGACCCGATCGAAGCCGGCCACGCACTCGTGGCACCGGCTGACCCCGCGGGCCATCGCGTCGACCCGGAAGGCGCGCCGGCGGAAGTGCGCGGCGAACGGGAGCAGGAAGCCCCGGAGCGTCTCGGGGACCGTGGTGACCATGAGGAGGCTCGGCACGGCTATCTCGATCCGACCTGGATGCCGAGCCAGTGGATCCCGGTGGCCGGGTCCCAGATCCCCTCGGTGGCCAGGCGCAGCGCGTACTCGACCCGATGGGCGATCCGCGGCGACGCATCCGGGAAGTGGAGGCCGACGTCGTAGGTGGCGGCCCCGCGCGGCAACAACACGTTCTCCGCGAAGGTCAGGGGCGCCTCCGAATTCGGCACCGCCTCGCGGAGATCGAGGCTCAGCGGCAGGCGGGTCATGGTCCCGGTCGATCGGTTCCGCAGCACGAGCACCGACGGGCGCGGATTCATGAGAGGGGCGAAGCCGCGGTTCACGAGCTGCGCCGCGAATCGCACCTGGCCCGGAGCGCCCGGAACGGCACCCAGGCCCGCGCTGAGCAGGACGATGCGATAGCCGAGGCGCCGGCTCATCTCGTCCCACTCCGGGCTCAGACGCCACCGCTCGTACACCGACAGCGCATCGGGGCTGCCCAGGTTCAAGGTGGTCTGGTGCAGCGCGGCCATCCGCGCGAGCGACGCGCGCGCGTCGCGATTGGTCGCGGTCGCGATGCTGGGCTCGCCGCCCACGATGACGTGCCGGCTGTCCCGCTCGGCGAAGGCGCGCTCGCCCGGAAGCTGGAAGAAGGCGAAGTGATTCTCGTCGCCGAACCATCCGTCGTCGTGATACCCGATCCGGCGCTCGGCACCCGGACGCGCGGTGGACGCCCTCCAGTCCATGAGATCCCACTTGAAGCGGGGATAGCGCACCAGCATCTGGCGCGACGGGGGAACCGCGCGAAGGAGGCTTCGGTACATCCTGATTCCGGCGGGCGACAGCCGGTGCCAGCCGCCGCGGCCCGGATCGTAGTACACGTAGCCCTGGTCCGATCCGTTCGCCTCCCCCGAGCCGCCGAAGAGACCCGCCTCCACCATCGCGATGACGTCCTCGTTTGCCGCGAGCAGCGGCGCCAGCTGATCGAGGTGCCGCTCCATGATCGGCTCTTCCGGATCGCGGTTGTTGCGGCTCCAGTCGTACAGGAACCGGACGATGACCTTGACGCCGGCTCGCCGGGCCGCGTCCCAGTCGGCCTGGATCCGGTTCAAGGTCTCCGGGGAGATCGGGCCGCGCATGTGCTGGCCGAGCTGCACGCCGTCGCGGACGAGGGTGATCGCCTCCGGGCGGCCCCGCAGCCGACCGAGGGCCCCCACGTCCAGGGGACGGTGGGGGCGGTCGGTGGAGCAGCAGGGTGGATTGAAGGGCCAGAACCAGCCGCGCTCGGGGTTCGGAAAGATGTCGAGCGCCTCCGCGTACTGCGCCGCGGACGGGGAGACGGAGAGGGTGACCGCCGGGGTGGCCCCGGCGGCGGTGCCCAGGAGGATGAGCGCCAGGCCCCACCACCGCGCGGGCCGGCTCACCGCTCGCCCCCCTTCGCCTTCAGCCACTCCTGAGTCCGGATCCGGACGTGCTCGTAGAAATGGCCGCGCCGGCGCGCGAGCCGCTCGGGGGAGTATTCCCGGGCTCTCTCGAGGTTCCGCGCCGACATCTGCGCCATCCGGGCGTGATCGGTGACCACGGCGTGGATCGTCCGGGCCAGCCGGCGCGCGTCGTTCGGCGGCACGAGATCCGAGGCCGGGAGCAGCTCGGGAATGCCGCCGACCGTCGAGCCGATGCACGGCAGCCCGCGCGCCATCGCCTCGATCATCGCCCGCGGCAGCCC
Organism: Candidatus Deferrimicrobiaceae bacterium; assembly: GCA_035463855.1. Lineage (GTDB taxonomy): Bacteria > Methylomirabilota > Methylomirabilia > Rokubacteriales > CSP1-6 > CAMLFJ01. The sequence continues at coordinate 13,221 of DATHSW010000141.1, forward strand.
TTCCTGCCGGGACGGCAGCACGAAGAGGTCGGCCCGGTCCAGCTCCCGGCGCACCAGCTCCCCCGACGCGAGCTGGCCGCGGAACTCGACCTGATCGCTCACGCCCAGCGCGGCGGCGCGGCGCTCCAGCTCCGGCCGGTGCTTGCCGTCGCCCACGAGGGTCAGGCGCACGTCCAGGCCCGCGTGCGCGCAGAGGGCGAGCGCCTCGAGCAGCACGTCGGGCGCCTTGTAGAGCTGGGCCAGCGTGCCGACGAAGACGAGGCGCCGGGCGCCGCTCGGAGGCGGGGTGCGGGAGGCGGCCGCGAAGGACTCGGGCGCGAGTTCGACGTCCGAGTACGCGGTGCCGAACGTGTCCGGCCCGGGCGGATACCGGTGCTGGAGGGCGCGCTCGGTCACGTAGGCCGCGGCGCAGGCCCCCGCGCACTGCCCGCGCAGGCGCCGGGTGAACCACCACCGGAAGAACGGCCGCAGGTGGTGCCGGACCGCCCCCGGCGAGAACGCGTCCCACGGGTCGGCGACCACCTCGACGCCGTACGGCCGTCGCGGCGGCAGCCGGCGCCAGACCTCACCGCCGATGTGGCAGGGAACACGGAGCATGACCGCTTCGGCCGCCGCCAGCGCCGGCCGAATGGTCCCCGCGATCCGCGTGTAGTCCTTCACGAATCCCCATGGCCCCACGGAGTCCGGCACCGGCACGGCCCTGACCCCGGGCCCGCTGGCGCGGTTCCACCCCTCGGGCGGCGCGGCGTGCGGCCGCGCCCGGACGAGCAACTGGACCTCGTCGAAGACCTCCAGGTAGCGGGCCCAGAGCGCGTAGCCCATGGAGGCGTTCTGGATCCAGAGCGCTCCGTCGCGCGTGATCGCGAAGTGGGCACTGGCCGTGATCAGGACGCGCACGAGATTCCCGGCAGCTGGGGGGCCCGATATGCGGGAAAGTAGCTCCCGCCCGGCGCCGCGTCCTTCCCGCGCGCCTCGCAGAGCCGTCCGTAGGAGACCGGGTCGAAGATGCGCTGGCCGGTCCAGTACTCGGCCCTTCGATCCCCGACGCTCGCCTTGAAGGCGAACAGCGAGTCCGGGCGGGAGCCCACCCCGCCCCCGAGGTGGAAGATCCGCGCTCCGCGGGCGGCCCCCCGCACCGCCGCCTCGAGGAGCCCGAGGTTGTTGACGCCCGGGATCCGGCCGTCGCCGGCCGAGCCCGACAGGTGGTAGTGCAGGAGTTCCCCCTCCCGGAGGAAGATCCCGGCCCAGAGTGGCGAGCGATCGCGCGTGGCGACGAGGATCTCGCAGGCCGGACCCAGGAGGTCGGCCAGGCGCTCGAAGTATCGCTCCGGAAAGTAGTAGGAGCTCGGGGCGGCGAGCCGATCGAGCGTCCGGTGGTAGAGCGTCGTGAAGATCCGGATCGCGTCGGGGCCCGCCTGCGCTCGGACCACCACGCCGCCCCGGCGCGCGCGTCGAACCTTGTTGCGGGCGGCCGGGCTCATCGCGGCCATGACGCGCTCCTCGTCCGTCGAGATCTCGAGCCAGACCGTCTCTCCGCGGTGCACGAGATTCAGGTCGCCGGCCATGCCCCGATGTGTGGCCAGCAGCGGGTGGAACCGGATGAACTCGCTGACCGCGCCCCGCCGCCGGCACAGGTCGCGGAACTGCCGGTCGAACTCCCGCATCAGGCCGTCGCGGCGCGTGGGGTCGTCGGCCGAGCAGAGCGGGCCTCCGTAACCGTACGGCGTGATGACGTCGCAGCGCGCGGCGGGCACCGGTGCCGCGCTCGCCCACGGCAGGACGGACAGGTCTCGAATCATGACCGGGTGAACGATCGCATCGCCACCGCACTCCATCACCGCGACGGCCGCCGTGTCCCCCGCGCTCTCCGCGGCGAGGGCGTACTCCGGGGTGTAGTACACGTCGCGGCGCGGACACCGGCGCAGGGCCTCCCGCCACCGCTCGGCGTCGGCCCCGCGAGCGGACAGGAGCGCCACCTCAGGCCTTTCGGTCGCCCGCGCCGTCGTCACGGCCCGATCTCCGGCCGGCCTCGTGCCATCCGGGCCGAGCACCGCGGCCGGCTCCACGACCGTCTCGCTCCAGTGCCGCAGGATGGTCACGCGCTTGATCGCGGGCGGCGGGCCCGCCTCGCCCCCGAGCACGTGACGGAGCACCATCTCCACCTCGTTGAAGCCGGCGTGGGCCCGGAGGGGCGTGGTGCCGGAGAACCGCGCGTTGATCTCGAAGACCTTCGGGCGGCCGCCGTCGAGCCGGAACTGGAAGTTGACGGGGCCCAGCGGCTTCAGGGTCTCGGTCCAGGTCCGGACCGCGCGATTCAGCTCGGGATACTCGTCCACGAAGGCGCGATAGGTGTTGCCGTCCCGCAACTCGCGGCGCATGACGATCGAGCCCCCGTACTCGCCCTCGAAGCACAGGGCGCCCGCGGTGTACTCGGTGTGGTCGGTGCCCACGCGCTGCTGCACGATCAGGCCCGGTCCCGCGGTGAGGGCGGCCCGCAGCTCGGTCCAGTCGTGCACGAGCCGCACGCCCCGGGAGCGCGCGCCGACGCGCGGCTTCACCACGAGCGGAAAGCCGACCCGCTCCACCAGCTCGCGCTCGTCGCCGGGCAAACACGAGTCCGGGCAATCGAGCCGGTGAGCGTGAAGAAACTGGTAGGTCTTCCACTTGTCGTCTGCGATGGCCACGACCTCCGGGTCGCTCACCACGACGCGCGTGCGTCGCTCCCGCTCCAGCCGCTCGCGGTGCTCGGCGAGGACGCCGAGCTCCACGTCGGTGCCGATGAGCACCGCGTCCGGCCTCTCCCGCGAGAGGATCTCCTCGATCCGCCGGAGGTATCCCCCTTCCGCGACGGGCGGGACCACGTAGGGCGCCTCCACCCAGTAGAGACCGGCCGCGAGCGGACTGGGATCCACCGCCACGATCGTCGGCCGAAGCGATGACAGCTGGAGGGCCCGGATGATGCCCTGCCCCAGGAGGGAGCCGGCCCCGGTCACCAGCACCTTGAGGTCCGTCTTCACGAAAACCTCGCCGACCGGCGCAGCATGTCGCGGCAGCGCCCCACCTCTTCCGGCCCGTGGGCGTCCGACCCGATCGAGACGAGCGGATTCACCTCCTCGCACAGATCGAGGAAGCCCTCCCAGTCCGCCACGTACGAGCTGTTGATCTCGACCGCGATGCCGCGCTCCGCGGAGGCCTCGAGCATCTTGCGGAAGAGCGCAGCCGGGTACCGGCCGAACCAGCGCTGGGTCATCCCGCCCGGGTGCCCGAGCACGTCGATCGGCGCCGCCCGCAACAGTCCGTGGGTCAGCCGCCACTCCATCTCGGCGCACGCTTCCCAGGCGAGGCGCTTGAAGCTGAGAAACCCGCCGCGGCCGTCTGGGAAGCGGTGCACCACGCCCAGGACCAGATCGCACTGCGCGCGGATCTCGTCGGTCACGTCGAGCGTGCCGTCCGCGTCGAGGGCCTTCGCTTCGCATCCCACGTACACGTCCATTCCGGGCACCGCGCGGGCCTCCTCCCGCACCGTGCTCGCGAAATCGCCGAACCACGTGGTGTCCCGCCGCACGTGCTCGGTGAGCGCGATGGCGGTCAGCCGTCGCTCGTGCGCCGCTTCGAGCGTGCCTCGCACGTCGGCCCGCCCGTCGCTCCACGTGGTGTGGACCTGCCAGTCCACGTCGATCGCCGCCCGGTCGAGATCCCGGAACCGCCTGAAGCGGGGAGCCCGCCCGGTCATCCCGTCCCCCGAGCCGATGGGTCGCCGGTACCGGCGGCCACGTATGCGAGCGGACGCGGAGCGAGCCCGGGCGCCCTCCACCCGGTCACCGCGCGTGAGCCGAACCACACCACGGACAGCGGCACCAGCCCGTCCTTGACGAACATGAACAGCAGGTTGTCGGAATCACCCAGCAGTGCCGAGAAGCACAGGTTGAGCACGAAGGGATACGCCAGGCGCCGCGCGTCGCGGTGGCGCAGCCGCGCGTGAAACCGCTGGAGGCGACCGACGACCGCACCGAATACCAGGTACGCCGGCGCGACCGCGAGCGGCCCGAAGTTCAGCATCGCCTCTCCGGCCAGGCCGTAAACCTTCGACGAGGCCCACGTCTCCGGGTCGTAGGACCCGACCCCGAACTGGGCCTCCGTGCCTTCCTGCACCTTGGTGGGTGGGCGCTCCGGCCAGATCCGGCGCGGGATCAGCAGGGCCGCGGTCCCGAGGTACGTCCGGCCCCAGGCGTACACGTAGTCCCGATCGGCCCGTGAGAGTCGATAGAGCAGGAAGGCGTGCACGTCGGCCCGGGCGAGATCGCCCAGCACCAGCCCCTCGAACGTCCGGTCGAGCGTCGGCCCCACCTCGCTCAGCGCGCCCTCTTCGTAGACGGCGAGGACGTCGCGGCCCAGCCCCTTGTAGAAGCCGTACAGGTACATGAAGGCCACGAGCAGGCAGAGCCCGGCGATGATGAACCGCTTGCTCAGCGGCCGGATCCACAGGTGGATGATTCCGACCGCCCAGAAGAGACCCCAGATGGTATTGCTCCGGCTTCCTCGCAGGCCGCCGAAGAGCAGCTTCAACGCGAAATAGCCGATCAGCACCGCCAGGATCACCGCCCACGTCCGCCCGATGCGCGTTCGCCGCGCCACCGCCGCGAACGCGAGCATGGCCAGGATCGGAAAGCTCTCGGACACCACGAAGATCCATCCCATGCCGGCGAAGGCGCTCTGCGATTCGGGCAGCCCGACCGACCGGGTGAAGGCGTCGACGTAGCCGAGGATCCCCCCGTGGACGGCGTAGACCCACACCTGCAGGCCGCCGCTGACCGCCATACCGCACCCGGCCGCGAAGAGAAGCCGCGTGGTATCCAGCTCGCGGCCGGGCATGTCGGCGACGGGCCGGGTGCTCCTCCGGGCTCTCTCCCGCGCGGGGCGATACAGGAGCAGCCCAACCGCGTTCACCCCCGCCATCCCGCCCAGCCACGGGCGCCAGTCCGGAGGAGGCTCTACGTAGGGCATCCACGAGTCCCACGCCACGTGGAGGAGCGGAGCCAGGAAGAAGAAGTGAACGCCGATCAGTCCGATGATGCCGGCCGGATCGTAGAGGCCCAGCCGCCCGCGGAACCAGTCCACCGCGTCCCGCCCGATCAGGACGCCGCAGAGCCACACCGGCACCACGAACCAGTGCGCCATCCGCGCGGAGCCCACCAGGAGCCCGCACACGGTCAGGGTGCAGAACGCCAGCGAGATCAGCAGGCTCGTCAGCATGGCGGTGGGTCCGCGGCCTGGATCAGGCCAGCAGGCGCTCGACCTCCCGGCACACGCGGTCCAGCTGTTCCAGCGTCATATGGGAGTACAGCGGCAGGGCGAGGGCCTCCCGGCTCGCCGTGACCGTCGCCTCCATCCGCTGGCTCACCCGATGCGGGACCCGCTGGAGGAGGGTCTGCTCGTGGACCGGCGGATAGAAATAGCGCTTGGTCTGGATCCCGCGCGCGGCGAGATCCGCGTACACCTCGTCCCGGCTCGCCCGGGCCCGCGCGGTGATGAACAGGACGAAGTAGTTGCCACTCGTCGTCCGGTCGGGCGGAATGCCCTGCACGCGGCATCCCGGAAGCGGTCCGAGCCGCGCCCGGTAGGCCTCGATGAGCTGCCGCCGCGCCTTCACCAGCTCGTCCATGCGCCTCAGCGAGAGCAACCCCACCGCGGCGTGCAGCTCGCTCATCCGGGCGGAGAGGCCCAGGTGGACCATGTCCTCCCCCTTCTTCGGATCCTTGCCGTAGTCGCGCATCGATCGGAGCCGGGCCGACAATCGAGGGTCACTTGCGCAGATCACCCCGCCCTCGATCGCGGTGACGACCTTGGTCGGGCTCAGCGAGAAGATCTCGCAGGCTCCGAAGCCGCCCACCTTCCGTCCCTGGTACTCCGCGCCCAATCCCTGGGCGCTGTCGAAGTACACCGGGATCCCGTGCCGCTCGCCGCACCCGACCAGCGCCTCGATGTCCGGGGGAAGGCCGTAAACGTAGGCCGCGCAGATCGCGCCGGTCCTCGACGACAGGTTCCGCTCGACGTCGGCCGGATCGAGGGTCAAGGATTCCGGCAGGCAGTCGCAGAAGACCGGAACCAGGCCGTTCCACACCAGCGCCTGGGCGGTGGCCGCGAACGTGAAGGACGGCACGATGACCTCGGCGCCCGCGGGCAGCTCCAGGGCCTGCGCGGCCAGCATGAGCCCCGCGGTGCACGACGACACCGCCACCGCCTCGCGCGCGCCGGTCTGCCGACAGACCTCGTCCTCGAAGGCGCGCACGACGCGTCCCGTCGTGACCAGGCCTTCGTCCCAGCTGGCGCGAACGAGCTCCTCGAACTCGCGAAACTCGGGCAAGGTCGGGCGGATGATCGGCATCAGGTCCATCGGGGGGCCTCCGCGGCCTCGAGACGCCGCAGCGCGTACAGGTTCACCACGGTCACGCCGATCAGGTTGACCACCGCGGTCGCCACGCTCGCCTGGGCGGCGCCGAGGACGCCGCGGGCCGGGACAAGCGCCGCGCAGGCCACCAGGGACGCCGCCGCCACCGCCCCGAACAGGGGGAGCTGCACGCGGAACAGGCGCGCCGACGTCAGGGCGTGCCCCAGGAACGTGGCCACGTAGCCGATGCCCGCCGCGAGCATGAGCGGCCCGAGCGCCTCGGCGTGCTCGGCGTACTCGGGCCGGTACAGCACGGTCAGGAGCTCCCGTCCCCACGCCTGCGCGACGACCAGCCCCGCTCCCGCGAGAACGAGACCGAGACCCATCAGGCCGGCGAGGAGCCTCCGCACGCGCGGGCCGTCGCCCGCCGCGTAGTACGTCGCGAGGCGGGGGCTCACCGCCTGACCCAGCGCGTTGACGATCGTCGTCCCGATGACCATCAGGTACGCCATCGAGACGAAGGCCCCGAGCTCCTCCTCGCCTCGATGGCGCTCGAGGACGTAGCGGGGCATCGTCGCGGAAAGGGAGATCAGCATCGCGGTCACCCCCAGCGGGACCGAGCGCCGAGCCAGCCGGAGCAGGTCGCCCCGCGCCCATCGAGGGCGAACGTGGGTCGCGAGCAGCCGCATACTTTCCGGAAGGTCGTACGTCGCCAGCACCAGCACCCAGATCACGGCCACCAGGAGCAGGCCCCACAGAATACTGCCGGAGACGTGGACGCCGACGGCGAGCGCGAGCACGGAGAAGACTCCGCGGCCGGCGACCGATCCCGCGATCAGGTCCGTCCGCTCGTGCCGCTGCATGAGCCCGTGGAGGATGTCGCTGACGGCCTCGATGGCTTTGAGCGCACCCACCGCCAGGATGACCGCCCGCGTCTCCCTGCGATAGTCGACGAGGCCGGCGATGGAAGCGACGCCGAGCAACCCGATGGCGGTGGTGACGAGCCGCAGCGCGAGATAGTCGCCCGGCGAGTGCTCGGCCCTCGCGTCCGTGGCCAGGACCTCGCGGAGCGACAGGTTCGTCAGGAGGAACACCGGCGCCGCGACCGCGAACCCGAGCGCGAGCTGGCCCAGCATCTCGGCGCTCCCGAGCTTCGCCAGCACGACGAGCATGCCCCACTGGCAACCGGCATAGGCGAGGCTGCCCACCACGCCCCACGACGCGATTCGCCCGAGCGACGCTGCGTGAACCCGCGGCCCGGGCGGCGCCAGCTCCCGGCTCACCGCGCGACCTCGACGTCCGGCGCGGGCACGTCCGTCGCCGCCTGACGACCGCGGAACTCCTGCTCGGTCCCCTCGCCGGGCTGGCTCACGCCGGCCTGGGCGAGCGCGGTCCACGCGGTCAGCAGCAAGATCCGGAGATCGAGCCGGCAGGACCGGTGCTCGACGTACCAGACATCCAGCGCGAACCGCTGCTCCCACGGCAGCGTGTTCCGGCCGTTGAGCTGCGCCCAGCCGGTGATCCCGGGTCGCACGTCGTGGCGGCGCGCCTGCTCCGCCGTGTACCGCGGCAGGTACTCCATCAGGAGCGGCCGGGGGCCCACCAGGCTCATGTCGCCCTTGATCACGTTGACGAGCTCCGGAAGCTCGTCGACGCTCGTCCTGCGGAGCAGCCGCCCGAGACGGGTCAGCCGCTCATGATCCGGCAGGAGCCGGCCGTCGGCTGCGCGCACGTCGCTCATGGTCCGGAACTTGTAGAGGACGAACGGCCGCCCGTGCCGGCCGGGCCGCCGCTGCGCGAAGATCACCGGCCGGCCGAGAGCCAGCCGGATCGCCAGCGCCGTGACCCCCAGCAGCGGGGCCAGGACGATCAAGCCCACCAGAGCCACCGCGCAGTCGAAGGCGCGCTTGGGCCGGCCCGGCCACCATCCGGGCCGCCGCGACGGCTTCACGCTGTCCATCACGCCGCCCCTCGCGCCTCGCCGACCCGGGCGGCGGCGGACACCGCCACGTCCGCGGGAGAGATGGATCGGCCGCTCGTGACGTCCGGCCCCGCGGTCAACACCGGCCGGAACGTCGGGACCATCGCGCCTAGCTGCTGCATCACGGCACCGGCCGCACCCTTCTCGGCGAGGCGCTCGAGGGCCGCGACGCTGGCTTCGAGGCTCGCGGGGGCAATGTCGCCGGCCGATCGGACCCGCCTGATCCCTTCCAGGCGCGACGGCTCGATGATCTCGTCCGGGGCCACCAGCTCCTCGGACAGCTTCTCGCCGGGCCGCGGCCCGATATAGGTGATCGGAATCTCACGCTCCGGGATGAAGCCGGCCAGCCGGATCAGGTTCCGCGCCATGTCCACCACCCGGATCTCGTCGCCCATGTCGAGGACGTAGAGCGCGCCCTTCTCGCCGAGCGCGGCGGCCTGGAGCACGAGCTGCACCGCCTCCGGGATCAGCATGAAGTAGCGGCGCATGTCGGGATGCGTGATGGTGACCGGCCCGCCGCCCTTGATCTGCTCGAGGAAGAGCGGAATCACGCTGCCGTTGCTGCCCATCACGTTGCCGAAGCGCACCACCACGAACCCGGTCGGGCCCCGCTCGCCCAGGGCCATCGCGAGCAGCTCCGCGACCCGCTTGGTGGCGCCCATGACGCTGGAGGGGTTGACCGCCTTGTCGCTCGAGATCAGGACGAACCGCTCCACCCCGTGCCGGACCGCGGCCTCCCCGACGATCCGCGTGCCCTTGACGTTGTTCTTGATCGCCTCGCAGGGATTGAGCTCCATGAGCGGCACGTGCTTGTGGGCGGCCGCGTGGAGGATCAGCTGCGGCCGGTGCTCGGCCAGCACCTCGTCGACCCGCCACTCGTCGGTGACGTCCCCGATGACGGAATGCACACTCCCGCGGGGCTTGAGGCCGGCCACCATCCGCTCCACGGTCCAGAGCGTGTTCTCGTAGCGCTCGAAGAGGACGAGGCTCTTCGGGCCCAGCCCGGCGATCTGCCGGCTCAGCTCGGACCCGATGGTCCCGCCCGCCCCCGTCACCAACACTCGCTTCCCCTCGACGAGATGCTTCACCGTCTCCACGTCGAGTCCGACGGGCGCGCGCCCCAGCAGATCCGCCACCGCGAGGTCGCGCACCTCGTGCAGCCGCGCGCCCCCGTCCAGCATGTCGCGGAGGTGGGGCACGGCCTTGATGGGCAGCTTGTGGGACTCGAGCGCCTTGACCACCTGCCGGAGGATCTGCGGGGTGGCGCGGGCGATCGCGACCAGCACTTCGCTCGGATTCGTCTCCGCGATGATCCGCGGCAGGTCCGCCCGGGTCCCCAGCACCGGGATCCCGTGAATGCGCTGGCCCAGCTTGGCCGGATCGTCGTCCACGAACCCCACCGGGTGATAGCCGTGCTTGCCGCCATTGAGGATCTCCCGGACGATCGCCTCCCCGGCGTCACCGGCTCCGAAGATCAAGACACTCTTCGTCCGGGCGTTCGCACGGTACTCTCGCCACAGGCGCCAGCCCACCCGCACCGCCGCCATGAGGAACACCACGAGCACCGGGTCCATCAAGAACACCGAGCGGGGGTAGACCCGCAGCTCCAGCACGCCGCGGATCAGCAGGCAGAAGAGCACGCTGCTCGCGGTCACGCTGGCCACGATCGCCCTCAGGTCCCGGAGCCCCACGTATTGCCAGACCGAGTCGTAGAGGTGGAACGGGATGAAGATGAGCCCGCGGATCAGCACGAGGTAGGGAATCGTCTGCAGCCAGAGGGTCCAGTAGGCGGCCGGGATCGCGCCGTCGAACCGGAGCCAGAAGGCGAGGTAGTTCCCGGCGGCGGTCAGCAGCGCATCCACGAGCAACACCGCGGCGCGCCGGGTCGTGACGAGCGGTCGTCTCAAAGGGCCCCGAGGTCCTGGTCTCGGTCCGGGCTCGACCCTCGCGACGCGAACCGGCCCCGCGTCGTCCAGTCCGCCCACACCTGCCCCGCGGAGGGGAAGGGTTCGTGGTGGCCGTACTGATAGCCGGCGGCGGTGCTCCGGACGTCCGCGTGATTGAGGACGACCCCCAAGACGCGCGCGCGGACCGACCCGAGCATCTGCACGGCACGCTGCGCGGCGTCCCGACCGGCGTGCCCGTGGCGGAGGACGAGGATGACGCCTTCCACCCGTGGCGCGAGCACCAGGGTGTCGCTAACCCCCAGCATCGGCGGGGTGTCGATCACGATGTGAGCGAACCGCTCACCGAGCGCGGACAGGGCCAGCGTGAATCGCGGAGAGAACAGGAGCTCCCCCGGGTTGGTCGGCACCGGGCCCGCCGGGATCACGAAGAGCCCCGGGATTCGCGTCGGTCGGATGACCTCCGTCACCCCCACGCCCCCCACGAGCAGGTCGGACAGACCGGGCGTCTGGGGAACACCGAGGATCCGGTGGAGATCCGGATGGCGTAGATCCGCGTCCACCAGCAGCACGTCGCCCATCCCGAGCTGGGCCAGGGTGATCGCACAGTTCGTCGAGACCGAGGTCTTGCCGTCCTGCTGCTGGAGCGAGGTGACCAGCATGGTCTTGGGCGGGCGCTCCGGCGTGGCGTACACCACGCTCGTCCGCAGGTTGCGGAACGCCTCCGCGAGAATGGAGCTGGTCGCCTGGTGAGCCACCAGTGCGAAGGCGCCGGGGGCGCCGTCGCCCGCTCCGAGGGGCCGCCCGTCGAGGTGGGCCGGGAGCGCGGAGCGCGTCGGCACCAGCCCGAGGGTGGGGACGCGCAAGAGGGCCTCGACCTCCCGGGGATCTCGGATGCTGGTGTCCAGGTACTCGAAGAGGAACGCGAGGGCGACGCCGCCGACCAGGCCGACCATGCAGCCGATCAACAGGTTGAGCCCGGTGCGCGGTCCCGAGCGCTTCAGCGGGACGTCGGCGCGGTCCACCACCGAGATGTTCGAGATCAGGAGGGAGCCGGACACCTGCGTCTCCTTCAGGCGGGAGGACAGGGTCGTGTACAGCTCGCGGTTCGTCTCCACTTCCCGCCGGAGCAGCTTGTACCGCGCCATCTGGCCGTCCAGCTTCCGCGCCAGCCCTCGCTGCTCGTCCACGAGCTTCCGGATCTCGGTCTCGTTCTGAAGCGCCGCTCGGTACTCCCCGCGGACCGCTTCGAAGAACCGTTGGATCTCGGCGTGAATCTGCCGCCGCACCTCCCGGATGTTCTCGGCCAGCCGCTGCATGCGCGGATACTCGGCCTTGAAGGACTGACCAAGCTCGCGATATCTCCCCTCGAGCTTGGTCGCCTCCTCCTTGAGATGGGCGATCAACGGGTTCTGAAGGACCACCGGGAGGGTGTCGGCGGTCGCCCGGGTCGCTTCGGCGAGCATGCTTTCCTTGGCGACGCGCTCAGCCTTCGCCTTGAGGAGCGAATCGGACAGGGTCGCCAGCTCCTGGCTGATCAGTGATTGGCGCTCGCCGACCCGCTCCCCCATGCGCTCCCCGCCGACGAACAGGATGTCATTCTCCTCCAGGAACTGGCTCAGCTGCGCCTCGCTCGACTGCAACGCCTGCCGCGCTTCATTCAACTGCGCGGTCAGGAACCGCGTGGCGTACCCGCTCGCGTCCTTCTTGTCGTCGAGCTGCTGGGCGATGGCCGCGTCGGCCAGCGTGTTCGCGACCTGCGCGGCCAGCTCGGGGCTGCGGCTCTCGAACGCGACCTTGACCAGCCGCGTGTTCCGAACCGGCTCGATCTGGAGCCGGTCGAGGAACGCGTCGGTCAGCTCCCCCGGCCGACGTCCGACCGAGCGAAACTCCGGATGGTGCTCGAGATCGACGAGCGCGATGACCCGGTTGGCGAGCGCGCGGCTCTGCAGGAGGCGGTGGTGGGTCTGCAGCTGGGTTTGCGCGGACTCGCCCGCGGTGTCGTCGCGCCCGGGCTGCTCGAACTTGAGGATCCGGGGCTCCTCCTTGTCGATCCGAAGCATCGTGGTGCCCGTGAACACGGGCCGCGCGGTCAGGCTCCAGACGAACGCGGCGAGCACGGCTCCCACGAACACCATGACCACCGTCCGCCGGTGCCGGATGAGCACATTCCAGTAGTCCCAGAAGTGCGGCTCGCTTCCCCAGGGCCGGCGGTAGTCCGCCTCGAGTCGGGTCGGCGGGAGCTCGGCCGGGAGGTCCCGGCCGTTCGTCAGCGCGCGATGTGCTGGGTCGCTCATATTCCCTTTGCCACGCCGAGGGCGCCTTTGAAGAAGTCGATGAATCCGTAGAAGAACGCCTTGCCGGCCGACTTCCCGACGACGACCACGTCGTTGCGCTGGAGCTCGGGCGCCGGCTTGCCCTGCTCGAACGCGTCGAGATCGTAGGTGGTGACCTCGACTTTCCCGGACGTCGCCTTCCGATAGAGGCGCACGTCGCCCCAGTCCGCCACGTCCTTGACACCGCCCGCGGCGAGGATCGCCTGCTGGACCGTGGTCTTCCCCCTCAGCAAGAACGAGCCGGGCCGCTCGACCGAGCCGCCCACGTACACCGACCCCGCCCTCGGCACGTGCACCACGTCGCCGGACCGGAGCGCGACGTTCAGGTCCTCGCGGCCGTCGGCGAGCTCGGAGAGATCGATCGGCGCCATCACCTCGGCGGTCGTCTCACCACCGCCCCGCGGCGCCCCGCTCGTGGGAGCGGGCCCGCCGCCCGCCACCGTGGTGACCGCGCCGATCGGCGCGCGCCGGGTCACGTACACGTGCCGGTCCGCCTCCTCGGTGAGACCTTCCGCGAGAGCGAGCGCGTCCGCCAGGCGGAGGGGGCGGTTGAGGTTGAACACGCCGCCCTTCCGGACCGCCCCGATGACGGAGATCCGCTGGCTGTTGTGCTCCTCGAGGAACACGGAGACCTGGGGGTCGTGCATGAACTTCCGCTGGAGCCGGACCCGGATCTCGTCCTCCAGCTCCGCGGTCGTCCGCCCGGCGGCCTGGATCTGACCGATGAGCGGGAGCGAGATGACGCCCCGCCCGGGCACGCGCAGCCGGATCCTCGACAGCTCCTCCACCTCGAAGACGGAGACTTCCAGCAGATCTCCGGTGCCCACCGGCAGGTCGATGCCCTCGCCCGAGCGGGCGGCCTGCTCCAGCAGTCGACGGTTCAGATCCGCCGCGGTCGAGGAGCCCGCCTCCCCGGACGGCCGATCCCGCTCCGCCGATCGCCCCGCGGGAACGGAGCCGCCGGAGGGAGCGCCCCCGCTCTCGCGAAGCAGCAGTCCTTGATCGGGGCCGTCGACCGATCGCGCGCCCCCACACGCAGTCAGCGCGATCGCGATCACACTCGTCACCACGCAACGGGCGCCGCTCATCGTCAGCCCTCCCAGGACTCACCGGCTCATCCGCGCCGCCGCGATTTCAGGACGCCGACGAGTACCTCGCGGCGGCCTTTGGAGAGCGCATCGTCACTCGCGGCCCCACCGCCGTCAATTAGACGAAGGTCATCACGCTCCGACCCCGTGCCGCGGCTGTTACGACTTCAGGCGTACGACTCCCCGCCTGTCCCGTTCGATGTTTGCCCCCGGATCATCGTCTTCCTACACTGGGAAGCGAAATCGCCAGAACGTCCGTGCATGCCTGGAACCTCGACGGCGGGCGGGGCATTCCCTGCAGTTGTTGCGTGATCTTGCGCTCGGCACACGGTGCTTCTTTCCCATCAGGCGTCGCCCCGCGCGCGCGAGTCGCTCCGCGGCCCGCCTCGCCTTCGCGGAGCGCACTTGTCGCTTGACAAGGCGGTGGGCATCGGTGAATTGTCCAGCACCCGGTCCGCCTGGGAGGGGCTCACTTGATCCGCCGCGTCGCCCGATCGACCACGGAAGCGAGCGTATCGACGCCCGCGAAGACCGCTCCGCCGTCTCCGCTGACCTCGCCCCTGATCCGCGTGGCGCTCGTGAGCGAGAGCGCGCTCTTCCGCTCCGGCCTCCGGAGCATCCTGGGAGCCTATCCGGCATTCTCCTTGGTGGGCGAGGCGAGCGCGCTTCCGGTGCACGAGCTCGTGCGAGCCAGCAATCCACACATACTCCTCGTCGACGCGCAGATCGCCGGCGCGCTGACCGTCTGCGCCGGGTTCCGCCAGACCGGGATGCGGCCGTGGGTGATCCTCGCGGGAGCGGACGGAGACGACACGTGGGCCGTGCACGCGCTCAAGTCCGGCGCGCGGGGGCTCCTGGCCAAGAGCGCCACCGTCGAGAACCTGATCAAGGCGGTCCGCGTCGTCCACCAGGGCGACGTGTGGGCGAGCCATCGCGCGTTGACCCTGGCCATCGAGGAGCTGGCGCTCCGCTCCGTCAACACGCTCCCACCGGATCCCGCGATCCGGGGCCGCTTGAGCCGGCGCGAGCAGGACATCGCCCAGCTCATCGCGAGCGGGCTCAGCAACCAGGAGGTGGCCAACCGCCTCCATATCACCGAGGCGACGGTGAAGGCTCACCTCACCCACATCTTCCAGAAGCTCACGCTGCGCGGCCGCGGCCAGCTCGCGGCCCTGTACTACCGGAGCCTCTCGCCATCGTCCGCCGGCAACGGCTCGAAGCTCGGCTAGCCCGACTCGGTTGACAGCGCGCGCGATTCGCGGATAATCGGCGGCACCTTTTCCGATCCGGACCCTTCTCCATCGAAGGAGGCGTGCCCATGATCCCGCGCGCTCTCGTCCCGATCCTGGTGGCCGTGCTCGTTCTCGTGCTCCCGGTGGGCCTGCTGGCCGCACCCGAGGGCCAGATCACCTGGGGCGTGCACATCTCGCTGGCCCCCACGTGGTTCGACCCCGCGGAGACGCCCGGCATCATCACGCCGTACATGGTGATGTACGCCATGCACGACGCGCTCGTGAAGCCCATGCCGGGCAACCCCAAGGCGCCCGGGCTGGCCGAGTCGTGGTCGGTCTCCAAGGACGGGCTCGTCTACGAGTTCGTGCTCCGCAAGGGCGTACGCTTCCACAACGGCGAGCCGCTGACCGCGGAGGACGTGAAGTTCTCGCTCGAGCGCTACCGCGGGGCCGCGGCCAAGCCGCTGAAGGAGCGCGTGGCCAGCGTGGAAACCCCCGATCCCCTGCGGGTGCGCATCCGGCTCAAGCAGCCGTGGCCCGATTTCCTGACCTTCTACACCAACGCCACCGGCGCGGGCTGGATCGTCCCGCGAAAGTACGTGGAGAAGGTGGGCGACGAGGGATTCAAGAAGGCCCCGATCGGCGCCGGGCCCTACAAGTTCGTCTCCTTCACCCCGGGCGTGGAGCTGGTGCTGGAGGCCTTCGAGCAGTACTGGCGCAAGAGCCCGAGCGTCAAGCGCCTGGTGTTCCGGGTGATCCCCGACGAGGCCACGCGCCTGGCCGCGCTCAAGCGCGGCGAGGTGGACATCGCCTACTCGATCCGGGGCGAGCTGGCCGAGGAGATGCAGCGGACGCCGGGGCTCACGCTGAAGCCCGCGGTCATCCAGGCGCCGTTCTGGCTCTACTTCGCCGACCAGTGGAACCCGAAGTCCCCGTGGCACGACCGCCGGGTCCGGGAGGCCGCGAGCCTCGCCATCGACCGGAAGACCATCAACCAGGCGCTGACCCTCGGCCATTCGCGGCTCAACGGCAGCATCATCCCGACCTCGTTCGAGTACTTCTGGCAGCCGCCCGCGCCGGCCTACGACCCGTCCCGTGCCAAGAAGCTCCTGGCCGAGGCCGGCTATCCGTCCGGCTTCGACGCGGGCGACTACTACTGCGACACCAGCTACGCGAACCTGGGCGAGGCGGTGACCGGTCTGCTCCAGACCGTGGGCATCCGCGCCCAGCTCCGCCCGCTGGAGCGCGCGGCCTTCTTCAAGGGCTACGGGGACAAGAAGTTCAGGAACCTCATCCAGGGCGCGAGCGGGGCCTTCGGCAACGCGGCCACCCGGCTCGAGGCCTTCGTGGCCGCGGGCGGCGCGTACGTCTACGGCAACTACCCCGACATCGACGGGCTCTTCCGCGAGCAGGCGGCCGAGGCCGATCCCAAGCGGCGCGAGGCGACCCTGCACCGGATCCAGCAGCTCGTGCACGAGAAGGTGATCTACGCGCCGATCTGGGAGCTCGCCTTCCTGAACGGCGTCGGTCCCCGCGTCGGCGAGTCGGGGCTCGGCCTGATCAACGGCCACGCCTACTCGGCGCCCTACGAGGACATCACGCTCAAGGGCAAGTAGCTGAAGACGATGTGCGGGGGGAGGTAGAGCACCAGCGAGAACGCGACGATGAGCAGGGAGAGGTAGGCCCACGGGGGCAGGGCGGCCTGTGGCCGCCCGAGCCCGTGCACCCAGTTCACGTTCTCGGCCGGGTCGGTGAGCCAGTAGGTCACCGGCAGGACCACGAGGGCGAGCAGGCTCTGGAAGAGCCACGCCCGCCGGTCGTAGCCGAGCCGCGCCACGAGCCAGACGAGCCCGATGGGCAGGGGCACGTGGAAGAGGGACAGCGCACGGAGGTGGCGCGGCAGGCGGGCGTCGAACATGTAGGCGCTCATGCCGAGCAGTGTGCGCCCGGTGAGCAGCCGTCCGAAGAAGTCGAGGTTCCACGCGAGCTCGGGCAAGAGGACGGCCAGCATCATCATGCTGGCCAGCAGCGGGCTCTCCAGCCAGAGCGTGGCCCCGGTGGTCACCAGGGCGATGTCGGAGAACCAGAGGAAGTTGCGCGGCCCGTAGTGGACCCAGTAGACCGGCACCAGCACGAGGAGAAAGAGGGTGTAGCCGAGCTTGATCCCGAGGTGGATCTGATCCCCCGCCACCTAGATGATCACCTTCTCCTCCACCACGTAGGTCTTGTTGCCGCCGATGAAGAGGGCCCCGTCGGCGTGGAGCGCCGCCATCTCGGGCGAGGCCAGCGCGCGCTCCATGGCCGCGCGGTCCTCGAACCAGAGCTCGGCGATGCCGTCCACCTCGATCGGGGTGGTCGGGATGTCGGGACGGCAGTACTCCTCGACGATGTGCGACTGCACGTAGCGCCGGAGCCCGGGCACCGCGTGGGCCAGCGGGGCGTGCACCGTGAGCCAGTGGCGCGTGAACTGCTCGCGGGTCATGCCCGCCTTGCGGGTCAGCAGCGTGACGCGCTTGATCACGGCCTCCTCCCTCGTCGGATGCGCTCTTGACTGCCCGGCCGGCGTCGCGCAGGATCGGCGGCGGTCGACGTGAACGCGCCGACGATACGGCAGCGCGAGGGGAGACGCAATGGGACTGCTGGACGGCAAGGTGGCGGTGGTGACGGGCGGGGGCACGGGCATCGGGCGCGCGGTCTCGATGGGCCTCGCCGCGGCGGGGGCGGCCGTGGTGGTGAACGACTACGGGGTGAGCGTGGACGGGCTGGATCCCTCCAGCGAGCCCGCGAACGCGGTGGTGGCGGAGATCCGCCGGGCGGGCGGTCAGGCGGTGGCGGCCGCGGACAGCGTGGCCACCATGGCGGGCGGCCGCGCGGTGGTGGAGCTGGCGCTCCGGGAGTTCGGCGATCTCCACGCGCTGGTCTGCTGCGCGGGCATCCTGCGCGAGCGCATGATCTTCAACATGAGCGAGGAGGAGTGGGACGCGGTGATCGCGGTGCACCTCAAGGGGCACTTCACGGTCATGCAGCCGGCCACCCGCCACATGCGCGAGCGCAAGGCCGGCAGCATCATCACCTTCACCTCCGCCGCCGGCCTCGAGGGCAGCCCCGGCCAGCCCAACTACTCGGCGGCCAAGGAAGGCATCGTGGGCCTCACCCGCTCGACCGCGCTGGCCATGGCCAAGTACGGCGTGCGCTGCAACGCCATCTCCCCGACCGCGGACACGCGCATGACCCAGCGGCTGCCCGGCGAGCGCCGCGGCGCCGCCACCGCCACCCCGCCCGAGGCCATCGCCCCCGTCGCGACCTTCCTGGCCAGCGACCGGGCCCGCCACATCACCGGCCAGGTGATCGGCGTGCGCGGCAGCGAGGTGACCGTCTTCTCCCACCCGGCTCCGCTGCGCACGGTGAGCTCACCCGGAGACTGGACGGCGGAGCGGCTCGCGGACACCTGGGACCGCACGCTCGGCCAGGACCGGCTGCGGCGGCTCGACGCGATGAAGATCGCGTGGCCGCCGGCCTGAGGCGCTTCTAGCGCGGCTCCGCGTCCTGACCATGGGCCCTCATACGGTTGACGGTCTGACGGCCGTCGTCCATCGCGGGGGGCGGGAAGCGGCCGGAGCGCGAGCAATCTGGCCTCAATCCCATGCTTTCTGGCACGCGAAGCTCGTTCCACGGTGGCACAGGCGATGCACCCATCCTGGTCATGCCTCGCCACGCATTCTTTGCCGTCGCCGCACTAGGCTGGCTCCTCGTCACCGGCGCCGAAGCCGGACCGCCCACTGACACGCTGCGGGCCACGTTCGCTCAGGCCAACCAGATCATCAGCGACCCCGCGACGGAAGACCGGCCGCTCGAGCGGCTCGTCGCCGTCCGCGCGCTGTTCAGCAAGGTCTTCGACTTCCGCGGCGCGGCGGAGCGCGTCCTCGGTCCCGAGTGGCAGGTGCGCACCGCGGTCGAGCAGCGCGAGTTCACGTCCATCTTCTCCGGCTTCGTGCAGCGCGGCTTCGTCTACTGGCTCGCCTCGGTGGCCGAGGTGGACGCCAATGCCGGCGGCATCACCGTCCACTACCTGGGGGAGTCGGTGGACCGGGACCGCGCGGCGGTACGGACGGCCATCGTGGGACGCGGGGGCCGGCAGATCCGCCTCGACCACGAGATGGTGCACCAGGGCAATCGCTGGATGGTGCGCGACATCAAGATCGACGGCATCAGCCTGCTCACCAACTACCGCGCCCAGTTCGATCGGGTGATGCGCGCCTCGTCCTACCGAGACCTCGTGGCGCGGATGCAGCAGCGGGTGGGCACCGAGCTGCCGCGCCCCGCCGCGGCGCGGCCCGAGCCGCTCGGCGCCGAGATGAGGGTGCCGCTCTATCTCTACGAGATGCGCTGAGCCCGCCTCATCGCGCCTCGCCCTGCTGCCAGAGGCGCGAGCGCAGCAGTAGCCCGGCCAGGACCAGCAGCATGCACGCGGCGGGATAGATCGCCGCCCCGCGCGGCCCGGCGAGCGCGGCCAGATAGCCGATCAGCAGGGCGCCGACCGGCGCCCCGCCCATCAAGCCGAGCTGGAAGAGCGCGAGGATCCGCGCGCGGTGCGTCTCGGGCGCCGCCGACTGCACCAGCGTCCGCGCCTGGGTCATGACCACGCCCGCGCCCACCACGGTGACGAGCCACGGGAACACGATGGTCTGCATCCCGGAGCTCGCGAACCACGAGCTGACCCCGGCCAGGTACCAGGGAAAGGCGTGGGCGGGCGGTGGCACCGCCCTCAGGCGAGCCGCGTGCGGATGTCGATCTCGGAGACGAGCGTCCGGTGCACCGGGCAGCGATTGGCAATCTCGAGCAGCCGCGCCCGCTGCTCGGCGCTGAGCGGGCCGGTCAGGCTGATCGCCCGCTCGATGCGATCGAGCCGGCCCTCCTTCGTCTCGCACTCCGCGCAGTCCTGGGCGTGGATCCTCGTGTGCTGCAGGCGCACCGTGACACCCTCGAGCGGCCACTGCTTCCGCCGCGCGTACATGGACAGCGTCATGGAGGTGCAGGCGCCGAGCGCGGCCAGCAGCAGATCGTAGGGCGAGGGCCCCGCGTCCGTCCCGCCCGCCTCCACCGGCTCATCCGCGCGGAGCCGGTGCCGCCCCGTCTCGATCTCCTGGGCGAACCCGGTCGCGCCGCCGGTCACGATCACGCTGGCCATGGGCCCCTCCTCCTCTATCCGCGCGTGAGCCGGGCCCACCGCGCGCGATGATCGTCTCATTCTACTCTGGCCATCTCGGTCCATCGTCTGGCCCGGGTCGGGCGGCGCGGAAGGCCCGCGACCTGATATCCTGGGCGGGCCGATGCCGCCCAACTTCGTCTTCATCCTTGCCGACGACCTCGGTTATGCGGATCTCGGCTGCTACGGTGGGCGTGTCCCCTGCTCGCCCGAGCTGGACCGCATGGCGGGCGACGGCCTCCGCTTCACCGACGGTTACGCGAACTCGCCCGTCTGCTCACCCACGCGCTTCGCGCTGATGACCGGGCGCTTCCAGTACCGGCTGCGCGGCGGCAACGACGAGCCGATCGCCAGCCATCACCGGGGCAGCCCCCACCTGGGCCTGCCCCCCGGCCACCCGACGCTGCCGTCCCTCCTGCGCGATGCGGGCTACGCGACCGCCCTGGTCGGCAAGTGGCATCTCGGGTTCCTCCCGCACTTCGGTCCGCTGAAGAGCGGGTACGCGGAGTTCTTCGGCCCCATGAGCGGCGGGGTCGACTACTTCACCCACCGCGACTCGGCGGGACACCACGACCTGCACGAGGGTGAGGCCCCGGCCGAGCGCACCGGGTACCTGACCGACCTCATCTCCGACCGCGCGGTGGCCTTCATCGACCGCCAGCGGGGCGGCGGAGCGCCGTTCCTGCTCTCCGTTCACTACACGGCGCCGCACTGGCCGTGGGAGGCCCGCGGCGACGAGACGGTGGCCCGCGCGCTCGGGCGGATCTCGCACACCGACGGGGGATCGGTCGAGACCTATCTCGCGATGATCCGGCACATGGACGAGGGGATCGGCCGCATCCTGGCGGCGCTCGGGGCGATCGGCGCCGCGGAGGACACGCTCGTCGTGTTCACGAGCGACAACGGCGGCGAGCGCTTCTCGGACACCTGGCCGCTCGTCGGCAAGAAGATGGACCTGCTCGAGGGCGGCATCCGCGTGCCCTACCTCGTGCGCTGGCCCGCGCGCGTCCCCCGGGGCCGGACCACCGGGCAGCTGGCAATCACGATGGACTGGGTGGCGACCTTCCTCGAGGCGGCGGGGGTGGCGCCGCACCCGGACTACCCGCTCGACGGGCGGAGCCTCCTGCCCGTGCTGGAGCAGCCAGACACGCTCATCGAGCGCGAGCTCTACTGGCGTATGAAGTTCCGCAACCAGAAGGCGCTGCGCTCGGGGAACTGGAAGTACCTCTCGCTCGACGGCGACGAGTTCCTGTTCGACCTGTCGAGCGACCAGCGCGAGCGGGCCAACCGCGCCGGGCACGAGCCGGAGCGCCTGGCCACGCTGCGGTCGCGCTACGCGGCGTGGGAGGCGACGATGCCGCCCCCGCCGCCCGACGCCGCGTTCTCCATCCCGTACACCAAGGCCGACCTGGCGCAGCCGTCGTGAGGCGTCCGGCCGCCGGTGACCCGGATCGGTCCGGGCCTCCGGCTACCCGCCCTTCAGCCGGGGATCGAGAAGGTCCCGGAGCGCATCGCCCAGCATGTTGAAGCCGAACACCGCGAGGGAAAGCGCCACCGCGGGCCAGACGGCGAGCCAGGGCGCCTGGTACATGTGATCGAGCCCCGCCAGTGACAGCATGCCGCCCCAGGTGGGAAACGGGGGCGGAACGCCGAGGCCGAGAAACGACAGACTGGCCTCCGTGAGGATAACGGTCGAGAGTCCGGTGGTCGCCACCACGATGATGGTGGGCAGCACGTTCGGCAGGATGTGGCTGACCGCCACGCGGCCGTGCCCGGCGCCGACCGCCCGCGCCCCCTCGACATAGGTGTGCTCCTTGATCGAGAGCGCCACCCCGCGCACCACGCGCGAGTTCTGGATGCCGAAGGCGACCCCCAGCACCAGCGTGATGTTCCAGACCCCGGGCCCGATCAGCGACATGATCGACATGAGGAGCAGCAGTCCCGGGAACGCCATCCAGGCGTCCACCCCCCGCTGGACGAGGAGATCCACCCGCCCCCCGAAGTAGGCCGAGAGGATCCCGACGGCGGTGGCGATCAGCGAGCCGAGCGCGACCGCGCCGAATCCCACGTAGAGCGACACCCGGGCGCCGTACAGGAGGCGGGTCATGACGTCCCGGCCGAGCTGGTCCGTCCCGAGCCAATGGGCCGCGCTCGC
The DNA here is from genome assembly GCA_035463855.1 of Candidatus Deferrimicrobiaceae bacterium. Lineage (GTDB taxonomy): Bacteria > Methylomirabilota > Methylomirabilia > Rokubacteriales > CSP1-6 > CAMLFJ01. The sequence continues at coordinate 35,511 of DATHSW010000141.1, forward strand.
CCCCTGAAGACGCTCCCGGAGGCTGGTCTGCGAGAAGCCGTAGGGCGCGACCACGTCCGCGAGCACCGCCGCGGCCAGCATGACCACCACGATGAGCGCGCCGGTGGTCCCGAGCGGCTTCTGGCGGAGCATCTGGACCCAGACGTCCCAGTACCACGCGCGGGAGCGCGGCAGCACGCGCACGTCCAGGCTCGTCCCCGCCGCGGCGAGGCCGGTGCCCAGCGCGGCGTCCGCGTTACCGGTACCGGATGCGGGGGTCGAGGAAGGCATACGTCACGTCGATGGCGAGGTTGAGCCCGACGACCAGGGCGGCGATGATCAGGTTCACCGACTGCACGACCGGGTAGTCGAGCCTGGTCAGCGCCTCGAAGAAGAAGAGGCCCACCCCGGGCAGACGGAAGATCGACTCGATGATGACGGAGCCTCCGATATACAGAGGCATCTGGAGCCCGACCAGGGTGATCACCGGGATCATGGCGTTCTTGAGGGCGTGCCGGAGCACGATCGTGCGCTCGCCCAGCCCCTTGGACCACGCGGTGCGGATGAAATCCTGCCGCAGCACATCGAGCAGCGCCGAGCGCATGATGCGCATGATGGGGCCGGCGCGGGTGACCCCGAACACGAGGGCCGGCACGGTCAGGATCTTGAGGTTCTCGAGCGGATCCACCGTGAAGGGCACATACGTGTAGACCGGCGTCCACCGGAAGTAGATGGACGGGAGCACCACCACGAGCACGGCGAGCCCGAAGTACGGCACCGAGAGGGCCAGGATGGCGAGGGTCCGACCGACGTAGTCGGTCACGGTGTCCTGGCGGACGGCGGAGACGATGCCGACCGTGACGCCGATCACCACCGAGACCAGGATGGTGAGCAGGGCCAGCTCGAGCGTCACCGGGAAGCGGCGCACGAACTCGTCGAGGATCGGCTGACGGGTCCAGTAGGACTGGCCGAAGTCGGCCCGGAGCACGATGCCCTGGACCCACTCGAGGTACTGCGTGTGGACGGGCCGATCGAGACCGAGGTCCCGCCGCAGGGCGTCGATGGTGGGCGCGTACGCGTGCCCCTCGACCATCCGCGTCGCCACGTCGCCCGGCATGAGCCGCATCAGCCCGAAGACGATCACGCTCACCAGGAACAGCGTCGGGACCGCCAGGGCCACGCGGCGGAGCACGTATTGCTTCATGGGTACTCGCGCCCGCCCGGATCCGGCGGTTCCGCTACCGGTCCATCCAGGTGAACATCAGCTTGTGGCCGAGGCCATAGCCGTCGTGGTGCTTGAACCCCTTCACGTACTTCGGGTGGGCCTGGTACTGCGCCGAGCTGGGCAGGTAGACGTAGTAAGCCTTGTCGGCCAGGTAGCGCTGGATGTCCTCCACGATGGCCTTGCGCTTCTTCGGATCGAGCTCGCGACGCTGGGCCTGCAGCATCTTGTTCAGCTCGGCGTCGGCGACGTGGCTCCGGTTGTTCGGCTGCTCGGGATAGTACGAGCCGAAGAGGAAGTCGTCGACCTCGGTGAACGGAGTGACGGGCCCGATCGCCATCTTCTCGAACTTGCCGAGATAGGTGGTCGAGATGTACTTGCCGTACTCCTCGGGCTTGAGCTCGACGGTGATGCCGATCTTGGAGAGATTGTCCGCGACGAGATCATAGTAGCTCCGCCAGGGCGGGGCATAGCCGGGCCAGTGGAAGGCCGGCGTCGTGAAGCCGTTGGGATACCCCGCCTCCGCGAGGAGCCGCTTGGCCTCGGCCGGGTCGTACCCACCCAGGTACTTGGCCTTGGCGGGCTCGATCTTCGACGGATCGACGCGCCAGTCCTTCATCGCGCAGGGAACGGGCCCCGAGACCAGGCAGCCTTCCCCGTACAGGAGGGCGTCGTTCCAGCCCTTGCGGTCGATCGCGAGCGAGATCGCCCGCCGCACCCGGACGTCGTTGAACGGCGGCTGGTCGGTCCGGAAATAGATCATCCCCTGGGCCATCACGGTCAGCAGGTGGAGCTCGATCTCGGGGTTGGTCTTCTGGAAGGCCTTCCCCTCCTCGATGCTCGCGTGGCCGTAGATCTGGATCAGCTCCACCTTGCCCGCGCGCATCAGCGAGGCGCGGGCGGAGGCGTCGGGGGTGATCTCGATCACCACGCTGTCGAGATAGGGCAGCCCCTTGACGAAATAGTCGGGGTTGCGCTCGAAGACGGCCCGGACGCCCTTGTCATACGCCTTCAGCACGAACGGCCCGGTGCCGATGGCGGCCTCGGGACGGTTGAAATCCTTGAACTGGGCCTCGGCCTCCTTCGGCATGATCGCCGTGTAGGACGGATTGGCCAGGTGGTTGAGAAACGGCGCGTTGGGCTCCTTCAGCGTGATCCGCACCGTGTACTTGTCCACCGCGTCCACGGACTGCACGGGGTCGAACCGGGCGCGGAAGCCGGACTTCGTCATGAACCGATCGAGCGACCACTTGACGTCGTCGGCCGTGACCTCGCGACCGTTGACGGGCGGCTTGTTGTGAAACTTCACGCCCTTGCGCAGGTGGAACACGAGCTCGGTCGGGGTCTTCTGCTCCCAGCGCTCGGCGAGATCCGGCACGATCGTGAAGTCCCCGCCGTGCTTCTGCTCGGGCCCGTGGGCGAAGCGGACGAGCTGGCTGTAGACCAGGTTCACGTAGGAATGGGTCAGGAAGCTCACGGCCAGGTGGGGGTCGAGGTTCGGCGCCTCCCGCTCGGCGATGCGCAGGGTGCCGCCGCGCTTGGGCTGCTGGGCAAGAACGGGTGAGGCCGCGGCGCAGGCCGCGAGGGTGAGCGCGAGGACTAGGAGCGTGAGCCGTCGGGCCATTCGAGCGTCCTCCTGATGTCCCGCCGGGACGACGCCGGCCCGGCGGTCTGGGATGCTGCGTGGGTACGGATCGACGGGAAAGTCCCCCATATGTGGGACAAAGCGGCTCGATTGTCAAGCGCGGTGCGAGTCTCCAGAAAAACAGTGCCCGGTGCACGGGGGGCCACTCACCCCGCGCACCGGGCGGCTCGCATGCGGCACCTTGGTTGCCGCGTCCCGGCGTGCGCCGGGATCTATGGACTACTGAGACCTCGCTGCTGTCCCGGCACCGCCAGCGTTCTCAAGCCCGGCGGTACCCCTCGGGTCGGGGGGGCGTCCCCTCGATCGAGCCTCCCTGGTTGAGGTTCACCGCGCTGGAGGAGATGCCTAGGCTCACCTCCCCCATGCCTGCAGGCTAGCCGCCCATCCGGCGAGCCACAATGAAGCAGCCACACCATTTCCATGAGCCAATCGACCCGTCCGCTGGACAGGAAATTCTCCGCGGATATCTACTGGGGATAGAGGACGTGCCAGGGAGGTGGCCCATGACGACCTTCAGGCGCATCAAGATCCAGGCGACCGTGGAAAGCGCCCCCACGTTGCTGACCGACGACCAGATCGCGGGAGCGGTGCGTGAGCTTCGCGACGGGCTGACGCAGCTCAACGTCGCCATCGTCGGCATCGAAGCCAAGGAGGAGCCGGCGGTCGAGCTCCCGCCGTCGTTGGAGTACCGGGACTAGAATCCGCCGGGATCGTTGGTCGGATCACCGCCCGCCTGGGGCCGGCCGCGTCGGACCGTGTCGAGAACGGTCGAGATCGCCGGCCGGTCGGCCGGCCCCGTCCCGACATGGTGCAGCGCCACCCGCCCTCGCGGGTCGACGACGACGTCGCCGCCCAGCTGATAGACGTCCCCGGTGGGACGTCCCGGACGCCGGCCGCGGATGATCAGTCGAGCATAGGCCCACGAGCTGGCCGGCCCCCAGATCGCGGTCCATCGCCCGCGCCCCATCCCGTACGCGCGGTAGAGGGTTCGTCTGTCATCGATGAGCAGTGGCCATCGGAGGCCCGTCTCGCGCACGTACGCCTCGGCCTGCGGGCGAGCCTCGAACGTCACGACCACCACCCGGAGGGCCAGCCGCTCGATCTCGTCCTCGTGCCGTCGCAACTGCGACAGGTGCTCGCGGCAGGGCAGTCAACGCAGATGCCGGTGGAAGACCATCAACAGCCAGTGGCCCCGATGCTGCTCGAGCCGATGGACCGTGCCGGCCGTGTCCTCGAGCTCGAACACCGCGGCCGGTGACCCGACCTCGTTCCTCATCGCCCCTCAGGCGGGCTTCTCGTAGGTGACCGAGGCGCGGAGCCGGTCTTCCGGGATGGCGTAGTACTCGCGCAGGACCGCCGCGGAGTCCGTGGAGAGGCGGTACCCCATCTTCTCCAGCGCGCCGCGGGCCTTGTAGTTGCGGGCGTAGGTCCCCACGATGATCCGGCGCAGGCCGCGCCCCGCCCGCTCTCGCCGCACCAGATCCTCCAGATGCTCGCCCAGGCGAAGCCCGACACCGCGGTGCTGGTGGTCCGGCAGGATGTAGGCGTGGCGCAGCAGCGCGGCGTCATGGGCGTACTCGAGCCCCATCACGCCGACCAGGGCGCCGTCCAGGAACCCGCCGTACCAGGTCAGGCGCCGAGCTTCTTCGTCCCACTGCGCGGCCGTCATCTCCGGGTCGTGAACTTCCTCGGGCGGCAGGAATCCCCTGTACCAGCGCGCGGCGCGGTTGATCACTTCCAGCGCGGCGTCCCGGTCGGCGAGTGTCAGCGCTCGGATCGTCACCTGGGCCACGGGAGCGAGTATCCACCGTTCGTGCGGCAAGCGCGAGCGGGCTGCGGGGCGCGCTCATGGACAAACCGGGCCAGGAAAATGAGCCAGCCAGCCCATTGTGGCCACTCCTCGGTCCGAGGGATCGTGGGGCAAGAATTCCGGGTCCTGAATCCGAGATCCTCCAGACCGGCTCCCATGCCAGCGGCCAAAGAGAACGAGGGCTACATCCCCCTGTCCGAGGTGGTGTACCGGAAGCTCCGGCGCGCCATCGTCCGGGGCGACCTCGCCCAGGGCGCGGCCGTTTCCGAGACCGAGCTCGCCAAGCGGCTCGAGGTGAGCAAGACGCCGGTGCGCCACGCCCTCACGCGGCTGGCGCAGGAGGGGCTGCTCGTCAGCACGCCGCACAAAGGCGCCGTGGTGACGAGCCTCACCAGCGGAGATCTCGAGGAGATCTATTGCCTCCGGGGCCGTCTGGAAGGCCTGGCGGCGCGGACGGCGGCTGAGCGGCTGACCGACGAGGACGCCAGGGTCCTGCCGGCGCTCCTCGACGAATTGCAGACGGCGACGGCGGCCCGGGACGGGGAGGCGGTGCGCCGGGGTTGCGTCCAGCTCCACAAGGCGATCTGGCAGGCGAGCCGGACGCGGCGCCTGCCGGCCATCCTCACGAGTCTCCAGGACTACGTGGAGATGGCGCGGGACACGCTGCCGGAGCCGCCGTCGGGATTCGAGGCCGGCCTCGAGGAGCACGCGCAAGTCGTCCGGGCCATCCTCGCCCGCGACGCGGACGCGGCCGAGCAGGCCATGACGCGTCACGTCGCGCACGCGCTCGACCTCGCCCGCGCGGCCGATCCCAGTCGAACCAAGATCAAGGGGGAATACTGAGATGAACACTCGGTGGGAACGCATCAGTCGTCGAAGCTTCGTGAAGCTGGCCGCGGGGGCGGCCGTGGCCGGCAGTGTGCCGCGCGCGGCGATCGCGCAGGGGCCCAGGCGCGGGGGGGTGATCAAGCACATCGGGCTCGAGCCGCCGTCGTTCGACATCCACGGCACGGTGTCCTACCAGACGCAGCTCGCTTCGTCGTTCGTGCACCGCACGCTCTTCAAGTTCGTCAACGGCGCGAAGCACGCGCCCTCGGACTACACGCTGGTGCCCGACCTCGCGCTCAAGGCCGACGTGTCGAAGGACGGCAAGATGTACACCATCGCGCTCCGTCCCGGCGTGCGCTGGGAGAACCGCGCCCCGCTCGGCGGGCGCGAGCTGACCTCGGCCGACGTGAAGTACTCGCTGGAGCGCGCCGTCAAGAAGTCGGGCTACGCGAGCCTGCTCGGCCAGATCGAGGGCGTCGAGACCCCGGACAAGCACACGGTGCGCGTCCACCTCGCCGA
>DATHSW010000142.1:0-7510 GCA_035463855.1 Candidatus Deferrimicrobiaceae bacterium
GGGGGGATCGAGGCCGCCACGGCGATGGCGACATTCTTCTTCGTGCTCCACGGGGCGGGATGGGCGTACGGGGAGCCGATGGCCCGCACCGACGTACGATATCTGCAGGCCACGACCGCCTGCCTGGCCGCGGTCATCGTAGTGCAGATCGTGAACGTCTTCCTGTGCCGGAGCACGACCCGCTCGGCGTGGTCGGTGGGGCTGCTGGGCAACCGGCTGATCCTGTGGGGGGTGGTGCTGGAGGTCGCCCTCATCCTGGCGATCTGCTACACCGCGTAGGGCAATGTCGTCTTCGGCACCGCGCCCATCTCGGGCCGCGTGTGGCTGTTCGTGATGCCGTTCGCGGTGGGTCTCGTGGCGCTCGAGGAGCTGCGCAAGTGGCTGGTGCCCCGCCGCGCTGCGCGGCGGGGCTGATCACTTCGCGTTGTCGCACCGGTACACGTCGGCGGTCATATAGTCCTGCAGCCCGAAATACCCGCCCTTGGCCGTCCGCTGCGGGGTCATGAGCGCGACGTTTCCGCCCAGGCGGGCCGCCTTCTTCTGGAGGTCCTGGAAGTCGTTGTCGGCGACGGTGCCGAGGACCCGGCAGCCGCTCACCAGGTTCGCGTCGTTGACCACGCGCACCCTGGCCGCATCGGCGTCCGAGATGGCGCCCGACGAGGAGCAGCCGCCCGCAAGGACCAGCATTGCCAGCCACACCGAGGTAATCCGTCTCGCGCTCATCGCCTGTCCTCCCACGTGCGTGTGTTGTGCCGCTCCACGACCCAGGCTCATGATCCGCCTGGGGCCCGAGAAGTCAATACTCCGCGGCGCGGAGGCCCTCAGAAATTCCACCCGAGACCGAGATAGCCCGGCGGTCATCGCGGCCCTGCGCACGATTGGGAAGGGGCGGGCTATCCCTGGTCGGTGCGGCTCAAGGCCCTGCTGCCCCTATGGCTGCGCGACGCGCTCGACCTGACCGAAGAGCGCCCGCATCGCCCCGCTCCGCCGCCTCGGGCCCGAGGAGCCCAGACGCGCGCCCCTGCCTGCTCGTCGCGGGCCCAGTCGCCGTCGAGAACGTGCCCCGCATCCGGGACGTGACCGCACTGCTGGAAGGGCTTGGGCAGAGGCGCCTCTTCTTCGTGGACCGCCTCATCGCGACCAGGTGGACCGCGGCTACGCGCGGATCGACGAGCGCCTGCGCTCGCTCGGCGCGCACATCACCCGCGAGCCGGGCGCCTGACCACGGCGGGTCACTTCGGCACGACGCGGTCGTAGAGCGCCCGCACCCACGCGGTGCGGCGCCGGTAGTCCTCCAGGAAGTCCTTCCGCGAGGGATAGTCGAGAGTCTTGGCGAGCCGGGCCGGATTCGGCCCCGCCAGCTCCAGGGTGTCGGTGGGCCGCGTGCCGAAGAGCCGGAGCCCGAGCGAGACGCGGCGGAGGAACCGGTACTGCTCGGCGAGGGTGTCGCAGTCGGCCACCGGCAGCAGCCCGGCCGCCGCGATCTCGCGGATGGCGTGGAGCGTATTGGCGCGGCGGAGGCCCGGATGCCGGGCGCCGTGGCGCATCTGCAGCGCCTGGGTGATGAACTCCACGTCCACCAGCCCGCCCCGCCCGAATTTGATGTGGAAGCGACCGGGCGTCTCCTTCCCCAGCTCGCGCTCCATGCGCTCGCGCAGCGCGCGCATCTCCTTCAGATCCGGGGGCGGGGCCTCGGGCCCGTAGAGCAGCCCGCGGATGCGCCGGCGCACCGCGCGGCCGAGGCGCGCGTCGCCGCCCACGAGGCGGGCGCGGGTGAGGGTCTGGCGCTCCCACGGATCCGCCCACTCGCGGTAGTAGCGCTCGAGCGCGTCGTCGCTGGTGGCGAAGCCGCTGCCCTTGGAGCCGGGACGCAAGCGCAGGTCCACCGCGAAGGCCACCCCCGCCGCCGTGATGTCGCTCAGCAGGCCGTTGAGCGCCTCCACCGCGCGGTCGTAGAAGACGTGGGCTTCGACCCGCGGCTCGCCGTCGGTGAGCCCGGCGCCCCCGTACACCACGAAGAGGTCGAGATCCGAGCCGGTGGTGAGCTCGCGGCCGCCGAACTTGCCGAGGCCGATGATGGCCGCCGGCACGAGCCGGCCGTCCGCGTCGAGCGGGACGCCGTACTGGCCGACCGTCTCCTCGAGGGCCAGAGTCCACGCGATCGCGAGCGCGGCCTCGGCGAGCGCAGTCATCTCGAGCGAGAAGCGCTCCGCGTCCGTCACCCCGAGCAGCATGCGCCAGATGATGCCGAGCTCCTGCGCCTGCTTGAGCCGTCGCAGGGCGTCCTTGCGCTCGGCGGGCCCCAGACGGGGGGCGAGCACGGGCGCCAGCTCCCGCCGGAAGTCGCGCGCGCGCCGGCGCGCCGCGAACGTCTCGGGGCTCGCCAGCCCATTGAGCAGCTCCGGCTGGGTGATCAGCAGCTCGGTGAGCAGCTCGCCGCGCGCGCAGAGCCGGACCAGATTTGTGAGCAGCTCGGGCCGGTCGGCGAGCAGCTCGAGATAGGCGGTGCGCGGGCCGGCCGCCCCGACGAAGCGCTCGAACTGGCTCAGGGCCTCGTCGGGATCCGGGCTCTGCCAGAGCGCGTCGAGGAGCACCGGGAAGAGCCGGGCCACCGCGCGGCCCGCGGCGACCGGGTACGGGATGAGCGGGCGGCCCTCCAGGACCAGGCGGAGGTTGTGGCGGGCGCGGTCCGGGTCGGTGAAGCCGGTCGCCTTGAGCGCGGTGTAGCTGGGGACGCGCACCGGGCGCGCGGCCGCGGCCGGGGGCGCCGCGAAGAACTCGCGGAAGGCCCGGTGCACCAGCGCGGTTACGCGCCGGTGCTCGGCCATGAAGCGCCGCGCCGCCGCCGCGGGGGGCAGCGCCACCCCCATGCGGCGGGCCAGGAGCCCGAGCGCGCGCGGCTCCTCGGGCAGCGTGTGGGTCTGGAACTCGTGGAGGATCTGCAGCCGGTGCTCGACGGTGCGGAGATACGCGAGCGCGTCGCCCAGCTCGCGCCCGAGCGAATGGGACAGATAGCCCCGCTCGGTGAGCCGGAAGATCGCGCGCAGGCTGTTGCGCTCGCGCAGCCAGGGGTCGTCGCCTCCGTAGAGGAGCTGCATGGCCTGGATGAGGAACTCCACCTCGCGGATGCCCCCGCGGCCGAGCTTGACGTTGCGCTGTGAGGCATCCTTGCCGCGCAGCGCCCGGTCGATCTGGCCCTTCATCTCGCGCACCGCGCGCACGATGGCCGGGTCGAGGCCGGGGCGGTAGACGAAGGGTCGCACCGCCTCGAAGAAGCGCGCGGCCACCGCCGGGTCGCCCGCGCAGGCCCGCGCCTTGATCAGGGCCTGGCGCTCCCAGAGCTCGGCCCGATCGGCGAAGTAGCCGCGATAGCCCTCCACCGACCGGATGAGCGCGCCCGAGCGCCCCTCGGGCCGGAGGCGCAGGTCCACCCGGAAGACGTGGCCCTCCTCGGTGACCGTCTCGAGCGTGTCCACGATGGACCGCACCGCCTGGGCGAAGAAGTCGCCGTTGGCGATCCGGCCGGATTCTCCCCCCGCCGTCTCGCCGTCCTCGCCGTAGACGAAGATCGGGTCGATATCCGAGGAGTAGTTCAGCTCTTCCCCGCCGAGCTTGCCCATGCCGATGATCACGAGGCCGGTGGGCCGGCCGTCGGCGTCCAGCGGCGCGCCGTAGAGCCGCTCGAGGCGCTCGCGCGCCCAGCCCCAGGCGGCGGTTAGGCACACGTCGGCCATGTGCGAGAGCTCCTCGGTGGTGACGGTGAGGTCGGCGTCGCCCAGGATGTCGCGGCAGCCGATGCGCAGGAGCTGGCGGTACTTGAAGCGACGGAGCACGTTGAGCCGGGCCTCGGGCCGCTCGAAGACCTTGAGGCTCGCGCCCAGGTCCTCCGCCATCTCATCGGCGAGCCACTGCCGCATCGTCCGCGGCTCGAGCAGCCACGGCAACAGCGTCGGGTAGCGGCGGAGCGTGTCGGCCAGGAACTGGCTCGTGCCGCCCAGGCGGGCCAGCAGCGGGATGGCGCCCGGGTGCGCGCCGAGCAGGCGGAGGAAGGTGGCGCGCTCGCCCTGGGCCGCCAGGCGCTCGAGGTTGTTGAGCGCCATGTCCGGATCGGGCGCCGCCGCCAGCTCGGCGAGCAGCCGGGGGAGCGCCGGCGCGAGCAGCTCGGCCTCGCGCGGCGTGGGCGTCAGCGCGTGCAGGTTCCGCAGCGCCCCCGCTGGATCCGCAAACCCCAGCCCCTTGAGCTCGCGGAGCGCGCGCCGGTCATCGGGGGCCGCCGCCAGCAGGTTCGTCACGCTCACCGCGGACCTCCCGTTAGGCGCGGACAGCCGCTTACTTCTTCAGGCTCTTCAGCTGCGGGGGCCCCGACATGGCCCCCGCACTCCCCCCGGTTGCGGACAGCCGGTCACTTCTTCAGGCTCTTCCGCTGCGGGGGCCCCGACATGGCCCCCGCACTCCCCCAGGCCGCGGACAGCCGCTTACTTCTTCAGGCTCTTCGACCGCGGGCTAGGGTCAGATGGCGGCCTCGCCCTTCTCGCCGGTGCGGATGCGGATGGCCTCGGACATCGAGAGCACGAACACCTTGCCGTCGCCGATGGAGCCGGTCTTGGCCGCCTGGCAGATGACCGAAACCACCTTGTCCACCATGGTGTCGGGCACCACGACCTCGACCTTGACCTTGGGCAGGAAGTCGATCGTGTACTCCGAGCCGCGGTACAGCTCGGTGTGGCCCTTCTGCCGGCCGAAGCCACGCACCTCGGTGACGGTCATGCCCACCACGCCCAGCTCGTTCAGCGCCTCCTTGACGTCGTCGAGCTTGAACGGCTTGATCACCGCCTCGATCTTCTTCATGCCGGCCTCCGTGTCTAGCGGGCGCTGCGCGCCTTGAGCGCTTTGCGGTAGAGAGTAGCGTATTCCCGCGCCGAGGCGTCCCACGAGAAGTCCTCGGCCATGGCGTTGCGGACCAGCGCCTTCCACCCCGAGGGCTGCCGGTAGATCGAGGCCGCCCGTTGCACCGCGGCGAGGAGGGCGTCGGGCGTGAACGCGTCGAACACGAAGCCGGTGCCGGTCCGGCGGGCCGGGTCGAACTCGGTGACGGTGTCGGCGAGACCGCCGGTGCGCCGCACGATGGGCGCGCCGCCGTAGCGGAGCGCGATGAGCTGGCCGAGCCCGCACGGCTCGTAGCGCGAAGGCATGAGAAAGGCGTCGGTGCCCGCGTAGATCCGCCGGGACAGCTCGTCGTCGTAGCCGATGCGCACCGCCACCCGCCCCCGGCGGGTGACCGCGGCGGCGCGGAAGGCCTCTTCGAGGCGCGCGTCACCCGATCCCAGCACCACGAGCTGGCAGCCCTCGGCGAGGATGCCGGGGAGCGCCTCCAGCACGAGATCCATCCCCTTCTGCTCGGCGAACCGGGTGCAGATCCCGATGAGCGGCCCCGCGCCGTCCTCGAGGGCGAATTCGCGGCGCAGCGTCTCGCGGCAGATCGCCTTGGGCTCCGGATCGGCCGCCGAGTAGGGATGGGCGATGGCGGGATCCTTCTGGGGGTTCCACGCCTCGTAGTCGATGCCGTTGACCACCCCGTGCAGATCGTGGCTGCGGTCCTCCAGCACGCCCTCGAGCCCGCTGCCGAAGGCGGGCGTGCGGATCTCGCGGGCGTAGGTACGGCTGACCGTGGTCAGGAGATCGGAGAAGACGAGCCCGCCCTTCAGGAAGTTGAGCTTGCCGTAGAACTCGATCCCGGCCGGCGTGAAGAGGTCCCAGCCCAGGCCGGTCATCGGCATGTCATAGTGCCAGAACACACCCTGGTAGGCCAGGTTGTGGATCGTGAACACGGTGGCCAGATTGCCCAGCAGCGGGTGATCGCGGTAGAGCGTGCGCAGGTAGACGGGCAGGAGCCCGGTCTGCCAGTCGTTGGCGTGGATGACCTGGGGCTGCCAGCGGACGCCGGGGCGCGTCGCGTCGAGCCGCGCCATGCCCTCCAGCGCGGCCCGGCAGAAGAAGACGAAGCGCTCGCAGTTGTCCCAGTAGTCGCCGTCGGCGGTGCCGTAGAGGCTGTCACGGTTGTAGTAGTGCTCGTGCTCGAGCAGGTACACCGGAACGCCCGACGGCGCGCGCCCCTCGATCAGCGCGCCCTCGGTCGTGCGGTCGCCCAGGGGCACCCGGATGGTCGGCACCACCACCCGGGTCTCGGTGGCGTGGGCCTCCGTGCCACGGTACTTGGGGAGCAGGATTCGCACGTCGTGCCCCAGCGCGGCCAGCGCGCGCGGCAGGGCCCCCGCCACGTCGGCGAGCCCGCCGGTCTTGGCGAAGGGCGCGACCTCGGAAGCGATCAGCAGGATGCGCAGCCGGCCGGCCACCTCAGGGCTCCTCGTCCAGGATCGGGTACACGAGCGCGGTGATGTGCGAGGAGATGCGCTTGAGATTGGTCAGCACGTCGAGGTGGATCTCGGAGGTCTCGAGCGACTCGGCGAGCCCCCGCCGCAGCCGGGCCAGATGCGAGTCGCGCAGCTCGCGCTCCCGCTGCCGGACCACCGGCCGCTGGTCCAGCACCTCCTGGGCGAGGCTCCGGTCGTTGGCCGCGAAGCCCGCGATGGCCCGCTCCAGGTTCTTGGACACCAGGGCGTGGAACTCGATCAGCTCGGCCTCGCCCGCCTCCGAGAAGCGGCGTCCCTGGTAGAGCTTCTTGCGGGCCAGCTCCATCAGGTTCTTGTCGATGATGTCGCCGATGTTCTCGAGGTTGCCGATGAACGAGATGAGCGAGATCTCCTTCTGGGCCATGTCCGGGCTCATCGTCTCCCGGCCCAGGCGCGACAGGAAGATCTTGATCTCGCGCTCCAGGTAGTCGAGCTGGTCGTCGCGCCGCTCCACGTCCTCCAGCAGCTCCTGGTTGTCGGTGCGGAGCACCACCATCGCGTCGCGCAGCATGTTCTGGGCGACGTCGCCCATGCGCAGCGCCTCGCGCGTCGCCTGCCCGATGGCCAGGGCCGGCTGGTCCAGGAAGCGGTCGTCGAGGTAGCGCGTGCGGTAGGGGTTGTCGCCCCGCTCCTCCTCCGCCACCAGCGCGGTGATGACCCGAGCCGCCCACGGCGCGAACGGCAGGAAGAGCGCGCTGATCGCCACGTTGAAGAAGGTGTGGGTGTTGGCGATCTGGCGGGCCACGTCGCCCGCGGTCTGGGCGATGAGCGTCGTCAGGGGCCCGATGAACGGAAAGACGAGGACCACCCCGAGCACCTTGAAGGCGATGTGGGCCGCCGCCACGCGGCGGGCGTCGGAGGACGAGCGCAGGCTCGCGGCCAGCGCGGTGGCGCAGGTGCCGATGTTGGCGCCGAGCACCACCGGGATGGCGGCGGCCAGCGGCAGCAGGCCCTGATGGCCCAGCGAGAGCATGAGGCCGATGGTGGCCGCCGAGGAGGCCATGCCCGCGCTCAGCACCGCGCCGGCCAGCAGGCCCAGGAACTGGTTGTCGGCCAGGGCCACCAGCACCTGGCGCGTGAGCTCGTTCTCGGCGAGCGGG
>DATHSW010000143.1:0-7579 GCA_035463855.1 Candidatus Deferrimicrobiaceae bacterium
GGGCGGCCCGCGCCGCCGCCCCGCCCGCCGCCGGCCCGCCGCTGGCCGCCGCCCGCAACAAGGCCTTCGACATCACGGACGCGACGACCAGGTACCAGGACGCCACCACCTACAACAACTTCTACGAGTTCGGCGTCAACAAGGAGGACCCCGCGAAGCTCGCGGGCACGCTCAAGCCGCGGCCCTGGAAGGTGCAGGTGGACGGGCTGGCCCACAAGCCGAAGACCTTCGACGTGGACGACATCCTGAAGATGGCGCCGCTCGAGGAGCGCGTCTATCGCCTGCGCTGCGTCGAGGGCTGGTCCATGGTGATCCCGTGGATCGGCTTCCCGCTTTCGGCGCTGCTCAAGCGCGTCGAGCCCACCGGCGCGGCCAAGTACGTGGAGTTCGCCACCCTGGTGGATCCCGAGCAGTTCCCCGGCCAGCGCAAGGGCTTTCTCAACTTCGGCGGGCTCGACTGGCCGTACACGGAAGGGCTGCGCCTGGACGAGGCGCTGCACCCGCTGACCCTGCTCACGGTGGGCATGTACGGCCAGGTGCTGCCCAACCAGAACGGCGCGCCGATCCGGGTGGTGATCCCGTGGAAGTACGGGTTCAAGAGCGCCAAGTCCCTCGTGCGCATCCGGCTCACCGCGGACGAGCCGAAGACGGCGTGGAACAAGGCGGCGCCGCAGGAGTACGGCTTCTACTCCAACGTCAATCCCAAGGTGGATCACCCGCGCTGGAGCCAGGCGACCGAGCGCCGCATCGGCGAGTTCCGCCGCCGCGAGACCCTGATGTTCAACGGTTACGACCAGGTGGCGGGGCTCTACGCGGGGATGGATCTCAAGAAGCAGTACTAGTGACCCGGCGCGGCCGCGTCGCCCTGAAGGTCGCGGTCTGGGCGGGCTGCCTCGCCCCGCTGGCGGCGCTGCTCTGGCGGGTGGCCACCGGCGACCTGACCGCCAACCCGATCAGCTTCATCACCAACTGGCTGGGCGACTGGACGCTGCGCGTCCTGCTCGCGAGCCTGGCCACGACCCCGCTGCGCGTCCTCTTCCGCTGGTCGTGGCCGGTGACGCTGCGGCGGCTGCTCGGGTTGTTCGCGTTCTTCTACGCGGCGCTGCACTTCTCGGTCTGGCTCGTGCTCGACCACTTCTTCGCCTGGAGCCGGATGGGCGCCGACATCCTCAAGCGGCCGTACATCACGGTGGGGATGACCGCGCTGGTGCTGATGATCCCGCTGGCCGCCACCTCGACCGCGGGCGCGATCCGCCGCCTGGGCGGGGCTCGGTGGCAGTGGCTGCACCGGCTGGTCTACCTGGTCGGCCTCTGCGCGGTGCTCCACTACCTCTGGCTCGCCAAGAAGGCGAACCCGGACCCCTACTACTACGCGGCGGTCTTCGTCCTGCTCATGGCGATCCGCGCCTGGGACTGGCTGCGCCGGGCGCTGCGGGCGGGCCCCGCACCCCGGCCCTCTCCCCAGCGGGGAGCGGGAGTGTAGCGGGCAAACAAAAACCCTCTCCCCCGTGGGGGAGAGGGCAGGGTGAGGGGCGAGGTCCCCCGCGCTACTTCGACGGCTGGTAGTACGGGTTGTCGCCCGAAGCGTGATCGGTGGTGTCCAGCACTTCCTCGACCTCCGGGATCTCTTCCCGGATCAGCCGCTCGATCCCCTGCTTGAGCGTGACGTCCGCGGCCCCGCAGCCCTGGCAGCCCCCGCCCATCTGCAAGTAGACCTTGTTGTCCTTGACGTCCACGAGCTGGACGAAGCCGCCGTGGCCGGCCACGGCCGGGTTGATCATGTTGTCGATCAGGTCCTGCACTCGGGTCAATAGCTCTTCGCTCATGTGGGACCTCCGCGAGACTGTCACACTACAGCCATACTGTACCTGAACTTTCCCCGGGGAGCCAACCGGGCCCGTCCCACCCGTCAGGGCGCCGGCCCGTATCGCGTCTTGACGACGCTGACCGGCCCCTGGTCGGGAATCGTCAAGACGTGCAGATCGCCATATTCCACCGGGCCCATCCCGGACCCGCCCAGCCGGCGATAGATCGCCTGCAGGTTGCCCGATGCGTTGCCGACCCAGACGACCACGCCGCCCGCGTGCTTGTCCAGGATCTCCCGGGCGATCGCATCGGCGGCGAACACGCTGACCGCGCCGGTGCGCGTGATCTCGATCCCGAGCCGGCCCGCCAGGGGCTTGACCGTATCGAGGTTCCGCTCGAGGTTCGGGCTGTAGATGGCCGTGACGCGCATGGCGCCCACCGCGTCCACCAGCGCCCTCGCCCGCTCGCGGCCGGTGGCGTTCAGCTGGCCCACCCCCGGGTCCGTGTCGGCATGACGGGTCAGGATCACCGTCGTCGTCGTGCCCGGCCGCGACTGGACGCGGTCCGCCGCGCAGCCGGCCAGGACGACCAGTAGCGCGCCGGCCACCAGCCGGCGGAGGAGAGTCGGACGCGGCATCGGCCCGCCTACAGGGTCTTCACCACCTCGGCCGGCCAGGCCCGGGCGTCCACACGCGCGTGCCACTCCTTGATCTTGCCGTTCCCATCGATCACCACGCCCACGCGCTGCGCGCCCTTCTGCGGATCCACGTTGGCGCCGTAGGCGGTGCCGATCGTCCGGTCGGTGTCACAGATCAACGGGAAGTTGAAGGAGAACTTCTCGGCGAAGTGCTTGTTCTCCGCGGGGGTGTCGAAGGACACCCCGAGGATCACCGCGTTCTTCCGGTCGTACTCGGCCTTGAGGTCGCGGAACCCGCAACCCTCCGCGGTTCAACCGGGGGTGTCGGCCTTCGGGTAGAACCAGAGCACGACCGTCTTGCCCTTGAGGTCCGCGAGCTTCACGGTCTTGCCGGTGTGGTCGCGCCCGGTGAAGTCGGGCGCCGTGTCTCCTGGGTTGAGCATGAGGCCTCCTTGGCTGCATTCCTGGAGCGTGGGGCTCGTCGCCGAGACGGCGCGCCCTCCCGCGGCGCATGATAGCAGCCCGAAGGCCATCCGGGAAAGGCGCGGGAAGAGGCGGCGGGCGGGACGGCGTCTTGACGGCGGGCCGCGCGGTCGGGCACAGTGCGGGTGCCCGGAGTGCGGTCCACGATCTCAGCCAGGAGGAATGCCATGCGTCCACGCCTCGTCGTCTCCCTCATCGCTCTGCTCACCGTGTGCCTCCCGATCTCGGAAGCCCACGCCCAGAATGCGTTGGTGGTCAGCATCTGGGGCGGCAACTGGAAGAACACGGTGGAATCGGTGATCGGGAAGGCCTTCACCGCCAAGACCGGCATTCCCGTCGAGTACGAGGTGGGCGGCACCATCGACCGGCTCGCCAAGGCCCGCGTGGCCAAGGGCAGCCCGCTCGTGGACCTGAACTTCACCACCACGCACGTGGCGCGCCTGTACATGTCGGACGGGCTCTACGCGAAGCTGGACATGGCGAAGATCCCGAACGCCAAGGAGATCGCGCGGGAGGCGATTCGCAGCGACTACCACCTGGGCACCTGGGCCTACGTGTACACCGTGGTGTACCGGCCCGACCTCGTGAAGGAAGAGATCACGAAGTGGGCGGACCTCTGGAAGCCTTCGCTCAAGGGCAAGATCGCGCTCCCCGACTTCGACCCGTCGCACATCATCACCATCGCGGCCCTGATGGAGGGCGGCAACGAGATCAACTGGCAGAAGGGCGAGGCCCGGCTCAAGCAGCTCAAGGACTCGGTCGCCGCGTTCTATTCGACGGACGCGCAGAGCCAGGACCTCATGAAGACGGGCCAGGCGCCGGTGCAGGTGATGCTCTCGGTCAACGCCTACCACCTCCAGGAGCAGGGCATCTCGGTCAAGGTCGTCCAGCCCACCGACTACCCGGGCATCGTCGGCATCGACACCGTCGCGGTGATGGCGGGGACCAAGAAGGCGGACGCCGCCCACCAGTTCATCAACGTGGCGCTGTCGAAGGAGGTCCAGGCCGAGCTGGTCAAGGCGCTCCGCGCAGGGCCCGTCAACCTGGGCACCGCGGTGCCCGCCGGCCTCAAGGGCCAGCCCGGCATCTTCCTCACCGCGGCCGAGTGGAAGGAGCGCGGCTACATCATGAACGACGAGGCCCGGGGGAAGACGCTCCCGGCCTGGCGCGAGTGGTTCACGGCGAACATCGTCAAGAAGTGAAGCTGCTCCTCGCCCCCGCCGTCGTGGTGCTCGTGGTCTTCGGGGCCGCGCTCGCCGCGCTGTTCCGGTGGAGCCTGCTCGAATTCATCCCCGGCTCACTGCAGACGGGGGGCCTCACGCTCGCCAACTTCCGGGGCGTGCTCGCCCCCCAGTACCTCGACGCGGTATGGGACACGGTGGTCCTGAGCGCGCTGACCACCGCGCTGACCCTCGTGGGCGCCTACCCGGTGGCGTACGCGCTGGCGCGCACGCCGTCGCGCCGGGTCCGCTCGACGCTGCTCGTCCTCACCATCGCGCCGTTCTTCACCGGGGCCATCGTGCGGACCTATGCCTGGGTGCTCGTGCTCGGCAATACGGTGCTGACCTGGCCGGTGCCGATGCTCTTCACCGAGCGCGGGGTCCTCGTCGGCCTCGTCCACTTCTCCATGCCCACCATGATCCTGATCCTCGCCGCCGCGCTCAGCCACATCGATCCGGTCTACGAGCGCGCGGCGGCCAGCCTGGGCGCGCGCCCCGCGCGCGTGTTCTGGCGCGTCACCCTGCCCCTGTCCATGCCCGGCATCGTGTCCGGGAGCCTCATCGTGTTCGCGTGGACGCTCTCCGCCTTTCCCACGCCGGAGATGCTGGGCGGGGGGAAGGTCAAGATGATCGCCAACGTGGTGAGGGACCTCGGGCTGGACTCGTTCAACTGGCCCGGCGCGGCGGCCTTCGCGATGCTCGCGCTCGCGCTCACCCTGGCCCTGCTCGCGGGCCTCGGGCGGCTCGCGGGAGGCCGCGCGGCGTGATCCTGCGGCTCGCGGTGGCGGCGCTGCTCGCGTTCATGACCCTGCCCACAGTGGTGGTGATCGCGGTGTCGTTCAACCCCACCGCGATCCTGTCCTTCCCGCCCGGCGGCTTCTCGCTCCGCTGGTACGCCAACGTCCTGACCTATCCGCAGTTCCAGCGCGCGGCGGTGAACAGCCTCGTGGTGACGGGCGGGGCGGTGGCGCTGGCGCTGCCCATCGGCACCCTCGCGGCGCTGGCGCTCGAGCGCGGCCGGCTGCGCGGGCGGAACGTGTGGGCGGCCCTGCTCCTCTCCCCGCTCGTCGTTCCCGGGGTCGCGGCCGGGCTGGGCTTCCTCATCCTGGCCGCCGCGCTCGGCCTCCTCCGGAGCCGCAGCGTCCTCATCGCGGCCCACGTGACGCTCGTGCTGCCGTTCGTGGTCCGCTCGGTGTGGGTGAGCGTGCGGAACCTCGACCCCGCGCTGGAGCGCGCGGCCGCGAGCCTCGGCGCCACGCCGTGGCGGGCGTTCCGGCGCGTCACCCTGCCGCTCCTCCGGCCCGGGCTCTTCGCCGGGCTGCTCTTCGCGGTGGTGGTGTCGCTGAACGAGTTCGTCGTGTCGCTCTTCATCTCGAACCGCGTCACCGAGATCTTGCCGGTGGCGATGTTCACCTATGTCGTGAACTACACGGACCCGACGATCGCCGCGCTGTCCTCGCTGTTCATCGTCGCGACCTTCCTGGTGGTGTGGCTCGCCGACCGCTACCTGGACCTGGGTCGCGTGTTCCTGCAGCACTGAGCGCCTTGGCCAAGGTGGTCGTCGAGCTGCGGGGCTGCACGCGGGACTACGCGGGCGTCCGCGCGGTGGACGCGCTGGACCTGACCGTCTACGAGGGTGAGTTCCTCTCGCTGCTCGGACCGTCCGGCTGCGGCAAGACGACCACCCTGAACCTGATCGCGGGCTTCGTGGCCCCGACCAGGGGCCTCATCCTGGTGGACGGGGAGGACGTGACCGGCCGCCCCGCGCACCTGCGCGGACTCGGCGTGGTGTTCCAGTCGTACGCCCTGTTCCCGCATCTCTCGGTCCGGGAGAACGTCGCCTTCGGCCTGCGCGAGCGGCGCGTGGCCGCGGCCGAGATCGAGCGCCGCGTGGGCGACGCCCTCGAGCTGGTGCGGCTGGACCGCCATGGGCGCCAGCGGCCGGCGGAGCTCTCGGGCGGCATGCAGCAGCGCGTGGCCCTGGCCCGCGCGCTGGTGTACCGGCCCCGCGTGGTGCTGCTCGACGAGCCGCTCGCCGCGCTGGACAAGAAGCTCCGTGAGGAGATGCGCGACGAGCTGCGCGCCATCCAGCGCTCGGTCGGCATCACCACCGTCTTCGTCACCCACGATCAGACCGAGGCGCTCGGGCTCTCCGACCGGATCGCGGTGATGAGCCACGGGCACATCGAGCAGCTGGGGGCGCCGCGCGAGATCTACGAGCATCCGGCGACGCGCTTCGTGGCCGACTTCATCGGCGCCTCGACCGTGCTGCGCGGGCGCGCGCTGGACACCGAGCGGGTGGCGGTGACGGGCGGGCCGCCGCTCCGCGTGGCGGGGGGCCGGGCGCTGCGGGCGGGGGCGGACGTCGAGCTGGCGATCCGGCCGGAGCGCGTCCGGCTCGCGCCGGGGCCCGGCGACAACGTCGTGGAGGCGCGCATCGAGGGGCTCGTCTATCAGGGCGCCCAGACGGAGGTGGCCGCCCGGCTCGGCGACGGCCAGCGCGTGCGGGTCTTCGTGGTCGAGCCCACCCCCGCGCCGCTGGCCGCCGGCCAGACCGTGCATCTGCACCTCCCCGCCGACGCCTTCATGGTGCTGGCATGACCGGCGCGGAGCGGATCGTCGCGGGGCTCGAGGGGGCGGGCGTGACGCTGGCCGCCTCGGTGCCCGATACCTGGATCGGCCGGCTCATGGCCGCGGTGCGCGGGTCCGGCACGATCCGCGCGGTGGACGTGGCGCGCGAGGAGGAGGCGGTGGCGGTGGCCTGCGGCGCCAACCTCGCGGGCGGCCGCGGCGCCGTGCTCATCCAGAACGCGGGGCTGCTGAACTGCGGCGGCATCCTGGCCGGGCTCGTCGAGCTGTACGCCCTGCCGTGCTTCTTCATCGTGTCGCTCCGCGGCGACTACCGGGACCCGGTCTACTATCACGCGCCGAAGGGCCGGGTCACCGAGGCCACGCTCCGGGCGTGGCGGCTGCCGTACGCCATCGCGGACCGCACGGGAGACCTCGGCGCCCAGGTGCGCCAGGGCGTCGAGTTCGCCGCGGAGTCGCGCGGGCCCTTCGTGCTCCTCATCAGCGGCGAGGATCTCGCGTGACCGGCCGCAAGCCCTTCCTCGACGCGCTGGTGGGCCTGCTCACGCCGGCCGACGTGCTCGTGTCCTGCCTCGGCGCCAACGCGCGCTGGCTGCCGCACATGACGGTGGCGGCGCCGGTCTTCGCGCTGTGCGATTCGATGAGCGCGGCCATCCCGCTCGCGCTGGGCATCGCGCTCACCCGCCCGGACCGCCACGTGGTGGCCCTCGAGGGGGACGGCTCGCTGCTCATGAGCCCCAACGTGCTCGCCACCGCGGCGGCCGCGGGCCCGCCGAACCTCACCATGGTGCTCTGGGTGAACGGCCACTACGAGTCCTCGGGCGGGCAGGACCTGCCCGCCGCG
>DATHSW010000144.1:0-9000 GCA_035463855.1 Candidatus Deferrimicrobiaceae bacterium
TCAAGTACGGCGCGCTCTCCCAGCTCCGCATGGAGGCGCAGCGGATCATGCAGGGGCTCACCTGGAAGCAGCTCGTGGACGAGCGCTTCATCATCGCGGGCAGCCCGGAGACGGTGCGCCAGCAGCTCGAGGAGTGCATCACGGGCCTGCGGATCGGCCACCTGTTCTGCCTGCTCCACACCGGCAACATGCCGGACTGGAAGACCCGGCACTCCACCAAGCTCTTCGCCGAGAAGGTCATGCCGCATCTCCGCGACCTGTGGCCCGAATGGAAGCACGACGACCGCTGGTGGATCCACCCGATGGAGGACCGCCTGCATCCGGAGGAGATGCAGCCCGGCGCCGAGAAGCCCGGGCAGGTGTGGCCGGCATGAAAGCGCAAATCATCGGGACGAAGAAGGGCGCGCGCTGCCGCGTGCTCGAGGCGGGCAGCGGCATGCCGCTCGTGTTCTTCCACGGCGCGGGCGGCCTGCTCGCCGACAACCCGTTCCTCGACCGGCTCGCCGCGCGCTACCACGTCTTCGCCCCCGAGCTGCCCGGCTACGGTGAGTCCACCGGCGAGGAGCTGCTCGAGGACATGCTCGACTTCACGCTCCACGGTTGGGACGTGGTCGCGGCGCTCGGCCTGACGAAGCCGCATCTGGTCGGGCACTCGATGGGCGGCATGATCGCCGCCGAGATGGCCGCGGTCGCGCCCGGCGATCTCGACCGGCTCGTGCTCGTCGGCGCGGCGGGGCTCTGGATCGAGGAGCACCCGATCCCGGATATCTTTGCCCTCCTCCCCGGCCAGCTCGTCGAGCTGCTCTTCCAGGATCCGGTGAAGGGCCAGGCGCTGCTCACGGGCGGCGCGGACTTCTCGGACATGGAGGTCTTCAAGGCGTTCTACCTGGGCCAGCAGCGCCGGCTCGCGATGGCCGGCAAGATCCTCTTCCCGATCCCGAACCGCCGCGTCTCCAAGCGCCTCTACCGCGTGACCGCGCCGACGCTGGTCCTCTGGGGCGGGGCCGACAAGCTGATCGTCCCGGCCTATGCCGAGCGCTGGGGCCGGCTGATCCGGGGGGCGACGGTCGAGGTGGTTCCGGACGCCAGCCACATGCTGCCGTACGAGCAGCCGGAGGCGTTCGTCTCCGCGGTCTCCCGGTTCCTCGGATGAGCGAGCCCCAGGGCGACGGCTGGATCGGCCGGCCGCTCAAGCGCCGGGAAGACCACCGGCTCCTGACCGGCGCCGGCGCCTTCGTGGACGACATGACGCCGCCCGGCTGCCTGCACGTGGCCCTGCTCCGCTCCCCGCACGCCCACGCGCGCATCGCGCGCCTCGACGTGGAGGCCGCGCGGCGCGCCGCCGGCGTCCTGGCCGTCGTCGCCGGCAAGGACGTGGCGCATCTCGGGCCCATGCCGGTGAACCGGCTGGTGCCCGACATGCGCGTGCCCCCGCACCCCATCCTGGCCGAGAGCCAGGTCCACGCCGCCGGCATGCCGGTGGCCGCGGTGGTGGCCGCGGACGTGTACGCCGCCCACGACGCGCTCGATCTGATCGGCGTGGACTACGAGCCGCTGCCCGCCCTGCCCGAGCCGGAGGCCGCGCTGGCGAGCGGCGCCCCGCTGCTCTTCTCGGGCATCGACGGCAACCGCGTGCTCACGCGCACGCTGCGCGAGGGCGACGCGGCGGGCGCCTTCGCCGCCGCCGCCCACGCGGTGCCGCTGCGGGTCGCGCAGAACCGGCTCTCCGCGGTGGCGATGGAGCCGCGCTCGGTGCTGGCCAGCTTCGACCGCTCCACCGGTGACCTGACCATGTGGGTCTCCTGCCAGGCCCCGTTCCGCATCCGGGGCGAGGTGGCGCGGCTGCTCGAGCTGCCGGAGAGCCGCGTGCGGGTGATCGCGCCCGACGTGGGCGGCGGCTTCGGCGTGAAGACCGGCCCCTACCGCGAGGACGTGCTGCTGGCCTGGCTGACGTGCCGGCTCGGCCGCCCCGTGAAGTGGGTGGCCACCCGCCGCGAGGACCAGGTCACCACCAACCAGGCGCGCGGCTCGGTCTGCGAGGGCGCGCTGGCCCTCGACGCGGACGGGCGCATCACCGGGCTCCGCGCGACGATCACCGCGCCGCTCGGCTCCTCGCTGATGAACGCGGCCGCGGGCTCGCCGTGGAATCACGCGCGCTGCCTGCCCGGGGCGTACGTGGTCCCGAGCTGCGAGATCACGGTCAACGGCGCGCTCACCACCACCGCGCCGGTCTCCGCCTATCGCGGGGCGGGGCGGCCGGAGGCCTGCTTCTTCATCGAGCGCCTGATGGACGCGGCCGCGCGCGCGATCGGGCTCGACCCCGCGGAGCTCCGGCGGCGCAACTTCATTCCCGCCACCCGCTTCCCGTTCCGGACCATCACCGGCCAGGTCTACGACTCGGGCGACTACCCGCAGGCGCTGGACCGCGCGCTGAAGGCCGCCGACTACGACGGCCTCAGGCGCCGGCAGGCCGAGCGGCGCGCGACGGGCGAGATCGTGGGCGTGGGCCTCGCCTCCTACGTGGAGCCCTGCGCGCTGGGCTGGGAGAGCGGCAGCATCCGCGTGGAGCGCTCCGGCAAGGTCACCGCGATCACCGGATCGAGCGCCCACGGCCAGGGGCACGAGACCACGTTCGCGCAGGTGGTGGCCGATCACCTGGGGATCACGCCGGACGAGGTCACCGTGCTGCACGGCGACACGCGCTCGGGCCCCGAGGGCTTCGGCACCTTCGGCAGCCGCAGCGTGGCGCTGGGCGGGGGCGCGCTCGTGCGCACCTCGGTGGAAGTGCGCGACAAGGGCCGCCGCATCGCGGCCCGGCTGCTCGAGGCCGCGCCCGAGGACGTCGTCCCGGCGCGGGGCGGCTTCCAGGTGGCGGGCGTGCCGCAGAAGCGGGTGGCGTGGAAGGAGGTGGCCACCGCGGCCTACGCGGGCGGCCAGGCCCTGCCCCCGGGCGACACGCCGGGGCTCGAGGCCACCACGTATTTCCAGCCGGACGGCGAGGTCTGGAGCTTCGGCGCGGTGGTCTGCGCGCTCTCCATCGAGCCCGACACCGGCCTGCTCCGCCTCGAGAAGCTCGTGTGGGTGGACGACGCGGGAACGATCATCAATCCCCTCCTGGCCGAGGGCCAGCTCCACGGCGCCCTCGCGCAGGGCCTCGGCCAGGCGCTGCTGGAGGCCATCGTCTACGACGCCGACGGCCAGTGCCTGACCAGTACGCTCATGGACTACGCGATCCCGCGCGCGGCCGACATGCCCGCGGTGCTGATCGAGAAGATGCACACCGCGTCGCCCCGCAACCCGCTCGGGGCCAAGGGCCTGGGCGAGGCCGGCTGCATCGCGATGCCGCCCGCGGTGGTGAACGCGGCGGTGGACGCGCTGGCCCCGCTCGGCGTCACCCACCTCGACATGCCGCTCACCGCCCCGCGCCTCCGGGCCGTCCTCGCGGGGCGCCCGTGAGAAGCATCGACGTCCACGCGCACGTGGTCCCGCGCCGGGCCTGGGAGGCCGCGGCCGCCCGGCAGGACTGGTACGGCTACCGGCACGAGCCCGGCGACGGCCTCGGCACGTTCCTGGGCAACGGCAAGCGCACCGGCTTCACCTCGCCGAAGGTCCGCTTCACGCCCGAGGAGCGGCTGGCCGACATGGACGCGCAGGGGGTGGACGTGCAGGTGCTCTCGATCCACACCCCGTTCTTCGGCTACCACCTGGACGTGGCGCAGGGCCGGGCGCTCGCGCGCGAGGTCAACGACGAGATCGCCGCGATGACCCGGCGGTGGCCCACCCGCTTCGCGGGCCTCGCCACCCTGCCCATGCAGGACACGAAGGCGGCGATCGAGGAGCTGGAGCGCGCGGTGACCGGGCTCGGGCTCAAGGGCGCCGAGCTCGACACGATCGTGAACGGCGAGAACTGGGACGCGCCCCGCTTCCTGCCCTTCTTCAAGGCGGCCGAGGCCATGGGCGCGGTGCTCTTCTACCACCCGCAGCCGCAGCACAACTTCCTGCGGGAGCGCACCGCGCGTTACGGGCTCTTCAACAGCCTGGGCGTGATCCTCGAGGACGCCATCGTGGTGGCGATCCTGATCCTGGGCGGCGTGCTCGAGGCCTGCCCGGGCCTCAAGGTGTGCGTCGCCCACGGCGGCGGGCCGGCCTGCTACGCGATGGGCCGCCTGGACCGGGGCTGGCAGGGCAACCCCGACGCGCGCCGGAGCATCCCGCGGCCGCCGAGCAGCTACCAGAAGCAGCTCTACTACGACACGGTGGTGGGCAGCGAGGCCGCCCTCCGCTTCCTGATCGACCAGGTCGGCATCGACCGCGTCGTGCTCGGCAGCGACTGGCCCTTCGTGCCCTGGCATCCCTCGCCGGTGACCTGGGTGCAGGGGCTCGGCAGCCTGACCCCGGACGAGAAGGAGCGGATCCTCTGGCGCAACCTCGAGGCCCTGCTGGCGCTGGGAGGCGCCGCCGGAACTTGACAGATCGCGGCACGGTCACTAAGGTCGTCAACACCCGCAAGGAGGCGGACATGATGCGCGTGCTCATCGCAGCTCTGCTCGTGGCCCTGGTCGGCGGGCCCTCGCCCGCGATGGCCCAGGAGATCACGCTCAAGCTCCATCACTTCGTGCCGCCGGTGGCGCCCCCGCACGCGACCTTCCTCGCGCCCTGGGCGGCCAAGGTCGAGAAGGAGTCCGGCGGCCGGATCAAGATCCAGATCTACCCCTCGATGCAGCTCGGGGGCACGCCGCCCCAGCTCATCGACCAGATCAAGGACGGCGTGGTGGACATCGGGTGGACGGTGGCCGGCTACACCGCCGGGCGCTTCCCCAAGACCGAGGTCATGGAGATGCCGTTCCTGCACACGAACGCGCTCGGCACCACGCTCGCGCTGCAGGACTACCAGGAGAAGCACCTCCAGGACGAGTACAAGGACTACCACGTGCTGCTGCTGCACGTGCACGGCGGCGCGCTCGTCCACGCCAACAAGCCCATCGTGAAGCTCGAGGACTACAAGGGCATGAAGATCCGCACCCCGAACCGGGGCGGCAGCGTGTTCCTCCGCGCGGTCGGGGCCAATCCGGTCGGGGCCCCGGTGCCGGAGGTGCCCCAGATGCTCTCGAAGGGCGTGGTGGACGGCGCGCTCCTGCCCTACGAGATCGCCAACCCGCTCAAGGTGCACGAGCTGGTGAAGCAGCACTCGGAGTTCGCGGGGCCGCAGCCGCGCATCGGCACCACCGTGTTCGTCTTCGCCATGAACAAGAAGCGCTACGAGAGCCTGCCCGCCGACCTCAAGAAGGTGATCGACGCCAACTCGCGGCGCCGGATCGCCGAGATGGCGGGCCAGAACTGGGACAACATCGAGAAGCCGGGCAAGGAGGCCGCCCAGAAGGCGGGCAACAGCTTCCCGGTGATGCCGGCGGCCGAGGTCGAGCGCGTCCGCGCGGCGGTCAAACCCGAGATCGACAAGTTCCTGAAGGAGCTGTCGGCCGGCGGCTTCGACGCCAACGCCCTCTACGCGGAAGCCCAGGCGCTGATCAAGAAGTACACGAAGTAGCGTGGCGCGCGTCCTCGACCGCCTCGCCCGCGCCTTTGCCTTCGGCGGCGGCGCGATCCTGGTCGCGCTCACCGGCATGTCGGTGGCCTCCATCACCGGCCGGGCGCTGCTCGGCACCCCGGTCCCGGGTGACTTCGAGCTCGTGCAGATCGGCTGCGGGGCGTCCA
Source organism: Candidatus Deferrimicrobiaceae bacterium (assembly GCA_035463855.1). GTDB lineage: Bacteria > Methylomirabilota > Methylomirabilia > Rokubacteriales > CSP1-6 > CAMLFJ01. The sequence continues at coordinate 5,713 of DATHSW010000144.1, forward strand.
TCGCCGCCTTCCTGCCGTATTGCCAGCTCCAGCGCGGCAACATCATCGTGGACTTCTTCACCGTCCGCGCGAGCCGTGGCGTCCAGGGCGCGCTCGATGCCTTCGGGGCGCTCCTGGTCGCCCTCGTCATGGCGGTCCTGGCCTGGCGCACCGCGGTCGGCATGGTGGCGGTCCGCGCCGCGGCCGAGGTCTCCATGATCGTCGGCTTCCCGATCTGGATCGGCTACGCGGCGATCGTGCCCTCGCTCGTGCTGGCCGCGGTCGTCGCGCTCGCCACCGCGCAGCAGAGCTGGAAGGCCCGCGGCTGAGCGCGGTCGAGACCGGGCTCCTGCTGTTCGCGGCGATGCTCGCGCTGATGGCGCTGCGCGTGCCGATCGCCATCGCCATGTTCATCCCCGGCGCGGTCGGCTACGCTCTGCTCGCGAGCTTCCCCGCCCTGCTCAACCAGCTGAAGGGCGCCGCGTGGGCGCGCCTGTCGGTCTACGACCTGTCGGTGATCCCGCTCTTCCTCCTGATGGGCCAGTTCGCCACCCAGGGCGGGCTGTCGCGCGCGCTGTTCCGGTTCGCCAACTCGCTGGTCGGCCACCGGCGCGGCGGCATGGCGATGGCGGCGGTCCTCGCCTGCGCCGCGTTCGGCACCGTCTGCGGCTCGTCGGTCGCGACCGCCGCCACCGTCACCCAGGTCGCCCTGCCCGAGATGCGGCGCCACCACTACTCCGGCCGCCTCGCCACCGCGACGCTCTCGGCCGGAGGGACCCTCGGCATCCTCATCCCGCCCTCGGTGGTGCTGGTCGTCTACGCGATCCTCACCGAGCAGAACATCGCCAAGCTCTTCGCGGCCGCGGTGCTCCCCGGGATTCTCGCGGCCACCGGCTACGTCGCCGCGATCGCGATCTACGTGCGGCTGGTGCCCGGCCACGCGCCCGAGGCCCCCCGGTCGAGCGCCGGGGAGCGCCGCGCCGCCGCGCTCGAGGTGTGGCCGATCGGCGCGATCTTCGTCCTGGTCTTCGGCGGCATCTACGGCGGGGTCTTCACGCCCACCGAGGGCGCGGGGGTCGGCGCCGCGGGCATGTTCGTCACCGCGGCGGCCAAGGGCGAGCTCGGGCTTCACGCGCTCAGGCGCGCCTTCCTGGGCACGGCCGAGACCACCGCCATGGTCTTCCTGATCTTCCTGGGCGCTGACATGCTGAACTCCGCGCTCGCGCTGTCGCAGATGCCGGCCCAGCTCGCCCAGGCCGTCGGCGCCCTGAGCCTGCCGCCGGTCGCGGTGGTGGCCGGCATCCTCGTCTTCTACATCATCCTCTGCAGCGTGATGGACGAGCTGTCGATGGTCATCCTGACGGTGCCGGTGCTGCTCCCGGTGATCACGGGCCTGAGCCTCTACGGCCTCACCTCCACCGAGAAGGTGATCTGGTTCGGCATCCTCGTGCTGTCGGTGGTGGAGGTCGGCCTCATCGCCCCGCCGGTGGGGCTGAACGTCTACGTGGTCAACAGCCTCGCCCGCGACGTCCCGATGGCCGAGACCTACCGGGGGGTGCTGCCCTTCCTGGTCTCGGACGCGGTGCGCATCACGCTGCTGATCGCCTTCCCCGCGCTCTCCCTCTGGGCCGTCCGCCTCATCAGCTAGCAGCGCGGTCAGTGGAGGCGGTCGAGCCAGGCGGTGATCGCGGGCCAGGCGGCGTCGAGCGCGCGGCGATTGAGCACCAGGCCCCAGTGGGAGGCGCCGGGCAGCTCCACGTAGTCGGCGCCGAGGAAGCGGGCGACGCGGCGACAGGCGCGCGGCGGAATGATCGCGTCGCGCTCGCCGGCCGCGAGGAGGATCGAGTCCGTCACGCCGCGCGGGGGGAACCAGACGCCGCGGCGGCGCTCCTGGCGCGCGAAGGCCGATTCGGGCCCCAGGCTCGCGAGCGCGATGCCGACCTCCTCCGGGTCCAGATCCGGCATGGTCGGCTGCACGGGCGCCGTCACGTCGGTGATGCCGTAGGCCTCGGGGCCGAAGACGCCGGGCGACGGCGGCGCGGACGCGGGCGCCTCGAGCAGCGGCCCGGGCGTGCTCGGCCCCAGCGCCAGCACGCCCAGGGTCGGCGCGACGGCGCCGTACATGAGCGCGACGAGGCCGCCCATGCTCCAGCCCACGAGCACCGGCGGCGCCGGCAGCGCCGCGGCGACCGCCTGGACGTCCGCGACGTAGTCGGCCATCGAGACCCGCCCGAGGTCGTCGCAGGGGGCCGTTCCGTGGCCGCGCAGATCGGGCGCCCGGGTCGGACACCCGTGCGCCTCGAGCCGCTCGCGCCAGAAGCGCCAGACGCCGGAGGAGTTGGCGGCGCCGTGGACCAGGACGACCGTCGGGCGGCCCACCGCGGCCTACTCCGGCATCGCGCGGCGCAGCAGACGGCTACCGCCGCGCGCCGAACGCGCCCCGGCGGTCGAGCTCCATCAAGGCCTGCGCGCCCGCGCTGAAGGTGGGGCCGCCCCCCGGCACCGCCGCGGACTGGATCGCCTCCAGCAGCTCGCGCTTGGTGGCGCCGTGCTCGATGGCCCGGCGCATGTGGGCGACCACGCCTTCCTTGCGGCCCCGGAACGCGAGGATCCCGATGATCACCATCTCCCGGTACTTGACCGAGAGCTCCTTGCCCTCGCCGATCGAGAGGACGCTCAGCGGCTGGCGCGCCCTGACGTACTCCGGATCTTCCTTCGCGACCCATTCCCAGAAGGCGTAGCCGTACGGGTTCTTGCTGCTGCCCACGGGCTTGCCGTTCCGGGCCGGCGCGCGGCGCACGCTCATCGCGGCGCCTTCATGCCGGCCAGCCGCTCGATGATCGTGAAGACCACCCCGGTGTCCTGCTCGCCCAGGCCCGCGGCCAGCGCCGCCTGCTGGTAGTGCTGGGCCAGGGCGGAGAACGTCACCGGCACGTGCAGCTCCTTGGCGATGGTGTGGAAGGTCTCGAGGTCCTTGTTCATCAGCGCCACCTTGAAGCCCGGCTCGAAGTCGCGCGGGATCAGGGAGCGCGGGATGCGCTCGAGGGCCTTGCTGCCGCCGCTGCTCGCCTTCACCACTTCGTAGATCGTCATCGGATCGAGGCCCGCCTTCACGCCGAGCACGAAGCCCTCCATCATGGTGGCCGCGTTCACGCAGGCCATCATGTTGTTGATGGCCTTGATGGTGTTGCCCGCGCCCACCGGCCCCACGTGGAAGATGTTCGGGCCCATGGCGCGCAGCACCGGCCGCGCCTTCTCGAGCGCCGCCGCGTCGCCGCCCACCATGATGGCCAGGGTGGCCGCGCGCGC
>DATHSW010000145.1:0-6209 GCA_035463855.1 Candidatus Deferrimicrobiaceae bacterium
TCGCCCGGAACGGCTGGCTGATCACCAGTGCGCTCGAGGCCTCCCGAGATCTGACCGCCTACCAGCGTCACATCCAGCGCTCGCGGGGCGAGTTCACGGTCTCCAAGGACCTGGTGGTGCGCACCCGCAGCGGCTGGTTCAGCGACCGCAGCGTCTGCTACCTGGCCGCGGGGAAGCCCGTCGTCACCCAGGACACCGGCTTCGGGAAGTACGTGCCCGCCGGCTGCGGTCTGCTCGCGTTCCAGACGGTGGAGGAGGCGGCGGCGGCACTCGACGAGGTCAATCGGGACTATGCACGGCATTGCCGAGCGGCCCGGGGGATCGCCGAGGAATACTTCGCCGCGGACCGGGTCCTGGGACGCCTCTGCCGCGAGGCCGATCTGTAGGCAAATCTCTCGCCGGTCGGTCAAGATTTCCCTTCCAGATCAATAGGTCAGAAAGCGCTTGGCAAGCTGCGTCACCCTATGCTACAAGGGCGGAGGCTGGGCAATCGGCGACGGCTCTGGAGGGGTGCCGAATTGGACGCAGCGCTGGAGAAGAGGCAGGTCAAGCGGGCCTATAAGCTGTATGCGCCCGCGTACGACTTCGTCTTCGACTGGATCTTCCATCCGGGTCGCGAGGCCGCGATCCGCCTGCTCGGCATCAAGCCGGGCGACAATGTCCTCGAGGTCGGCATCGGCACGGGGCTGAACCTGCCCCTCTATCCCAGTCACTGCCGCCTCACCGGGATCGACCTCTCCGAGGAGATGCTGGAGAAGGCCCAGGACAAAGTGGTGGAGCTCGGGCTGGGCAATGTGACGCTCAAGACCATGGACGCGACCGTCATGGACTTCGGCCAGGGCGAGTTCGACTCCGCGGTAGCCACCTATACGATCAGCGCGGTCCCCGACCCGGTTGGCGTCCTGCGTGAGATGAAGCGGGTCGTCAAGCCCGGGGGCAATATCGTGATCCTGAATCACTTCCGGAGCGAGCGGCCCGCGGTCGGACGCCTGGAGGATCTGGTGGCGCCGGTGTGCACGCGGCTCGGCTGGAAGTCGAACCTCGCGCTCGAGCCGCTGCTCCGTCAGGTGGGCCTCATCCCCGAGATCAGCACCAAGGTCAATCTCTTCAACGGCTGGCGACTCATCAAGTGCGTCAATCCTAAGTAGCGGCACCCGGCCGCTACGGCTCCGGGCCGGTATGCGCCGGCCGCCCGCTCCGCAGTACGACGATCCTCTGAAGCTCCGTCGGATCCGCGCGCGTGAACCCCGACTCCTCCCAGATCCCGGAGTCCGCGAGATGGGCCGGCGACGGCTCCGTGATCGCGGGCTCGACTCGCACGCGCTCGCTCACCACCTCCAGGACCGCGACGGCCAGGAGCAGGACAGCTACCACGATGCCCACCAGAATCCGGCCTGTCGTGCTCATGTCGCGTCCCCCTCTGCCCCTGTGGCGAGCATGAGGGATGCCACCTGATAACCCATCGGAATCGTTGCGTGATAGGTCCTCGGACCCGGGCCGGCCGGGCAGGCTGCCAGGTTGTCCCCCGGCAGGATGCCCGGTGGGCGGGAGCCCGTGGGGCGCCGCCGCCAGGCTGGCCCTGGCGCTCCTGCTCTCGCTCCCTTTCTTCGCCACCGCGTGGACGATGCTCCTGGCCACGGCCTTCCTGGCCGAGTTCCTCGGCCAGGGGCGCGGGCAGCCGCTGTCGCGCCTCACCCGCGAACCCACCGTCCGCGCCCTCCCCGCGGCGGTGGGCGCGCGGCCCGTCCCGCTGGATCTCCATGCCGCCGAGGCCCTGCGGCGGCCGCCCGGACTCGTCCTGGTTCACGGCCTCGCGGCGGCAGGCAAGGACGACCCTCGCCTGCGCGAGGCCGCCGGCCTCCTCGCGCGTGCGGGCTGGGCGGTGGCGGTGCCGACGGTGGAGGGCCTGACCGTGCTGAGGCTGCGGCCCGAGGACGCGGGCGCCGTGAGCGCGAGCGTGGAAGCGCTCCAGGCCGCGGGCTACCGGCGCGTGGCCCTGCTCGGCATCAGTCTGGGCGCGGGCCCGGCGCTGCTGGCGGCCGCGGATCCCGCGGTCGCTGGGCGCCTTTCCGCCGTCCTGGCCCTGGGCGGCTATGCCTCCGCTGTAGAGCTGCTGCGCTATACGCTCACCGGCGCCTACGCCTTCGGCGAGGTGGCGGGCCGGGCGCCGGTGGTGGTGGAGCCGGCGATCGCCCAGTTTGCCCGCGCCAATGGCGAGCTGCTGGACGAGGCGGGCCGACGTTTCCTGGACAATCGCGATCCCGCTCTGGTGGACGAGCGGGTGCGGGCGCTGCCGCCGCGCACGCGGGACCTGCTGGAGGCGCTCTCACCCGGCCGGACCGTCGCGCGCCTCGAGGCCCCGCTCTTCCTGATCCACGGCCGCCAGGATCCGGCCGTGCCCTTCACCGAGAGTCTGCGACTGGAAGCGGAGGCCCGGGCGGCCGGCCGCCCGGTGCGCGCGGCGATCGTGGGAGCCGTGGGGCACGTCGAGGCCGACCTCCGCGCGGGCCTCGCCGATCTCTGGCGACTCTGGGCGACGTTCTACGCCTTCCGGCGCACCGCCGAGGGTTGACCCGCGCGCTACCGCGGCGGGCTCAGGTTCATCAGCGCCATCGCCTCGCGCACCGGCTGATAGTCGCGGTCGTCCGCCTCGACGAACCCGTCGATGTCGTAGATCTGCTTGAGCAGTGCCGCGTGCTCGGGCGCCTTGATCAAGAGCAGCGCGCGCTTGAGCTTGGCTACCGTCTCCTCGGGCACGCCGGGCCGCACGCAGATGCCCGCCTCGGGAATCTCGGGCGTCTCCCCCACGAAGCCGATCTGGGCGATCAGCGCGGGATCTTTCAGGTGCAGCTCCGGCGCCTTGTCGAAGGACGCCGCCGCGTCCACGCGGCCATGGAGCACGGCCTGCAGCGCCGCCTCGTGCGTCCCGCTGAAGAGCGCGTCCTTGAAGAAGGTCTTCGGGTCCCGGTCGCGCACCAGGCCCCGCTTGATCAGCATCACCATCGGGTAGATGTAGCCCGAGGAGGACGCGGGATCCACGAAGGCCACCGTCTTGCCCCGCAGATCCTCGAGGCGCTGGAAGCCGCGGTCCTTCCGGACGTAGAACCGGGCAGTGTAGGCGGTCTTGCCTCCCCAGACGTCGCGCACCAGGATGCGGCACCCGGCCTCGCGGTTCGCGAGGACATAGCCGACCGGGTGCACGAAGGCCAGCTCGACCCGCTTGCTGCGGAGCGCTTCGATCACGCCCGCGTAGTCGGAGGCCACGAGGGCCCGGACCGGCACGCCGGAGATCTGGGTCAATGTCTTGGCGAAGGCATCCCCCGCTTCCTTCAGCGCGGTCGGGTCGCGGGACGGCGTGAAGACGAGGGTGAGCCCCGTCTCCGTCCGACCGCACGCGACGACCCCGGCGATGACGAGGAGCAGCGCGACCGCGAGCCGACCGATGCCGCGAGCGAGACCGCGCATCGCGGCCGAACGTAGCACGCGCCGCGACGGGCGTGCAACCGAGCGGGGCCGGTCACGGCGCCGGGCAGGGCGGCGGGGGGCGGCCGAACGACCGCGCGAACACCGCAACCTCCTCGCAGGCCGCCTCGTGCCCGCGCATGGACCGGCCGCGGCGCAGGCCCGCGGTGAGCGACGCGTACGTGAGCGAAACCGCGTCCTCGCGCGCGACGGCCCACCCGATCACGAGAATGGGCACCGCCTCCGCATTGGCCGCCGTCTCGCATTCGAAGGCGCGCCCCGCGCAGGTGGCGTCGGTGTGGCCCAGCACCCAGTGACCGAGCTCGTGGGCCAGCGCCGGTCGAGGCTCCACGCCCCCCGCCAGCGCCCGGCGCTGCAGGCCGATGCGGTGGCGGGCCGCGTCCCAGAGGGCGACGGGCTCGAGCCCCCCGACGACGACCAGTTCCGGGGCGCAGCGGGTCCCGGCGCACGGAAGCCCGTAGGCGGTTCGCACGCGCTCGGTCGCCGCGCGGAGCGCCTGCAACCGGCCGAGCTCCTCCGGGGTCAGCGCGCTCGGGGCCGGCCGAGCCGGAGGCGCAGGAGTGGACTCAGGGACGGATTCGGACGCGACCAACCGCGGCCCGGGCTGCTCCCGCCCCGGCGCCGCGCAGCCGGCGAGCGCCAGCAGGAGGGAGAGGGCGATCGGCCGGCGCATGGGCCGCTCTTCGGGCGATCACGCCGGTCCGTCGCCGCCCACCGCCGGCCGGGCGCCGATGCCGGGCTCGCCGCGGCGGAAGCCCCACGCGGCCAGCCGGGCGATCAGGGTGTTGCGGTGCACGCCGAGCCCGCGCGCGGCGCGGCTCTGGTTCCAGCCCTCGCGCTCCAGCGCGCGCAGCACGTAGGCCTGCTCGAAGCGGTCGCGCGCTTCCCTGAGCGTCAGCGCGGGAACGTCACCCTCGCCCCGGCTCGAGACCGCCTCGTTCATCGCCAGGTCGAGCGGCAGGTCGTCGAGCCCGATCACCGGGCGGGTGGCCAGCGCCACGCTGCGCTCGATGATGTTCTCGAGCTCGCGGACGTTGCCCGGCCAGTCGTAGCCGTCCAGCGCGAGCAGCGCGCCCCGCGAGAGGCCGCGGACGTCCTTCTTGAACTCCTGCGAGTACTTCCGGACGAAGTGGGCGGCCAGGTCCGGGAGGTCGCCCTTGCGCTCGCGCAGCGGCGGCACCCCGATCGGGACCACGTGGAGACGGTAGTAGAGATCCTCGCGGAAGGCGCGGGCCCGGATGGCCTGGCGCAGGTCGGTATTGGTGGCCGCGATCACGCGCACGTCCACCTGGATGGTGCGGGTGCCGCCGAGGCGCTCGATCTCGCGCTGCTGCAGCGCGCGGAGGAGCTTGGCCTGCAGGTCCACGCGGAGGCTGCCGACCTCGTCGAGGAAGAGCGTGCCCCCGTGAGCCAGCTCGAACTTGCCGGGCTTGCGCGAGTGCGCGCCCGTGAAAGCGCCCTTTTCGTGGCCGAACAGCTCCGACTCGAGCAAGGTATCGGGAATGGCGGCCAGGTTCACGGCCACGAACGGCTGAGCGCGCCGCGGACTCTGGTTGTGGATGGCGCGGGCCACCAGCTCCTTGCCGGTGCCGCTCTCCGCGGTGATGAGCACGGTCGCGTGGGTCTGCGCGACCTGGGCGATCAGCTCGTAGAGCCGGACCATCTTGGGGTGACGACCCACCAGCTGGTCGAAGCCGTGAGTACGATCGAACTCGGCGCGCAGGTACCGGAGCTCCCGCTCCATCCCGCGCTGCTGGGCCGCCTCGCGCACGAGGCCCAGGATCTCGTCCACGTCGAAGGGCTTGGCGAGGGAGTCGTAGGCGCCCGCCTTCATGGCGTCCACCGCCATGCGCAGATGAGGATCCGCGGTGATCAGGATGACCGGGATGGACTCGTCGATGGCCAGGATCTTGGGCAGGACCTTGGACCCGGGCTCGCCCGGCATCCGGACGTCGAGCAGCGCCACGTCCACCCGGCGCGCCGCGAGGATCGCCAGCGCGGCGGCCCCGTCGGGCGCTTCCAGCACCTCGAACTCGCCCTGCAGGATGAGCTGGAGCGACTCCCGCACCCCCGGCTCATCGTCGATGGCGAGCACGACCGGGCGGGGCGGATAGACCGCCGACCCATCGCCCGCCCCGTCTGTATCTTTTCGGGTCCACGCCGGATTTCTCACGCCCGCTCCCTCCGTCCCGGACAAAGTGAGCGGCACGTTAGGGAGCGGCGGCACGAGTGTCAAGCGGATTCGTATCCTTACTGTGTCAGTCCGAAGGCGCGACGGCCTCCAGCGCGAGCTCGAGGATGCGCGTGGTGGCCGGAGTCACCGGGGCGAGGGCGCCGCGCCGAATGCCCGCGACCCAGATGATCTCGGGGCCGGCCTCGACCAGCGGGGTGCGCGGGCGCGCCCAGCACGGCACGCCCGCGTCGATCAGGAACGACTTGAGCCGCCGCACCGTGGGCCCGCCGAACGGGGCGAAGACGTCCCCGCGGCGACGGGCGCGCACTCCCAGCCCGGACGGGAGCAGGTCGGCATCGAAGGCGGCGCGGCCGGGCTCGCGCGGGACCGCGTAGTCGCCGGTCCGCGCGACGATGCGGGCGGTGAGCCGCGCGCCGATCTCGGGCAGCTCGAGCACGCCGGGGACCGGCCACGCGCGGGTCGAGACCATGGGCAGCGTGACCGGCCCCACCCGCAGCCGGCGGCCGCTCCGCTCGACGGCCAGGCGCCCCAG
>DATHSW010000146.1:0-20615 GCA_035463855.1 Candidatus Deferrimicrobiaceae bacterium
GAGAGCTCCGCGTCCGACACGATATTGGCGAGGGCGTGGGCGGCGGCCAGCTTCATCTCGTCGTTGACCTTGCGCGCCCGCACGTCGAACAGCCCCTTGAAGAAGCCGGGGAAGCCGCACGAGTTGTTGATCTGGTTCGGGTAGTCCGACCGGCCGGTGGCCATGACCTTCACGTACTTGCCCGCCTCCTCCGGCATGATCTCCGGGGTCGGGTTGGCCATCGCGAAGACGATCGGGTCGCGACTCATCGCGCCGAGATCGTCCACCTTCACGACTCCCGGGCCGCTCAGGCCGATGTACACGTCGGCGCCGATCAGGGCGTCGTGCACCGCGCCGCGGATCCCCTCCGCGTTGGTGTGCTCGGCGAACCACACCTTCATGGGGTTCATGTTCTCGGTCCGCCCCCGATACAACGCGCCGGCGCGATCGCACGCGATGATGTTGCGCGCGCCTTCCAGCATCAACAGCTTCGCGGTGGCGATCGCGCTGGCCCCCGCGCCGGTGAACACGATCTTCACGTCGTTGAGCTTCTTGTTCACGACCTTCAGGGCGTTGAGCAAGGCGGCCAGGGTGACCACCGCGGTGCCGTGCTGGTCGTCGTGGAAGACCGGGATGTCGAGCTCGGCCTGCAGCCGCTCCTCGATCTCGAAGCAGCGCGGGGCCGAGATGTCCTCCAGGTTGATGCCGCCGAAGATCGGCGAGATCGCCTTCACGGTGCGCACGATCTCGTCCACGTCCTTGGTGGCGAGCGCGATCGGGAACGCGTCCACTCCCGCGAAGGCCTTGAAGATGAGGCACTTGCCTTCCATGACGGGCAGCGCCGCCGCGGGGCCGATGTCGCCCAGCCCCAGCACCGCGGAGCCGTCGGTGACGACGGCCACCGTGTGCTGCTTGATCGTGAGATTGTAGACCTTCTCCGGATCGTCGTGGATGGCCATGCAGACGCGCGCCACCCCGGGGGTGTAGGCCATCGAGAGGTCGTCGCGGGTCTTCACCGCCACCCGGCCGTTGACCTCGATCTTGCCGCCCAGGTGCATGAGGAAGGTCCGGTCGGACACGTTGACGACCGTGACGTCGGGCACCTGCCGCACGCGCTCGACGATGGCCTGGCCGTGGGCCTCGTCGGAGGCCTTGAAGGTGATGTCGCGGGTCATCTCCTTCTGACCCGCCTCCACCACGTCCACCGCGCCGATATCACCGCCGGCCTCGCCGATGGCGGAGGTCACCTTGCCGAGCATGCCCGGCTTGTTGGCGAGACGGACGCGGACGGTCAGACTATTGCTGGCGACGGGCATATTACGGCTCATGGTGGCCTCCTTGGCGGGTTGTCACTGGGGAGGTCAAGGATAGTCGAGTCGCGCCGGCGACGCAAGCGGCCGACGCCGCACCGAGGAACCTCAGGCCTTGAGGAACGCCTGGACCGCGCGCGCGGCGGCGCCCGGCTGCTCCAGGTGGGGCGCGTGGCCGGCACCCGGCACCACCTCGAGCCGCGTGTTCGTGAGCCGCCCCGCGAACTCCTTGGCGTAGGCGCGCGGGACCAGGCGGTCGTGCTCCCCCCACACCAGCAGCGTCGGCGCGGTGATCCGGTGGATGCGCTTCTTGAGCCCCTTGTCCGGGATCGGCCAGATGAACTTGCCGGTCACCCCCATGGCCCAGGTGAGGCGCGTCCGCGCCAGCGCGCCCGCTTCCGGATCGTCCGGCACGGAGAACATGGCCTTCGCGGCGGGCCCGTCCGGCTGGTGGAAGACGTGCGCCGGCATCTCCGCCGGCCCCAGCAGCATCCAGTTGACGACTGGCGCGTCGTCCCGCCAGAGCCCGATCGGATCGATCAGGACCAGCCGCTTCACCCGGGCCGGCTGGAGCGCCGCCACCTCGCACGCCACCATGGCTCCGAACGAGTGGCCGGCGAGCATGACGTCCCGCAGCCCGAGCTCGGCGAGCAGCTCGTCGTAGCAGAGCACGAGGTCCCACAGGTGATCCACGTGCTGGATCGCGTCGGGCTCGCCCGGCGTCGTGCCGGGGTGCTCCGGGGCGTACACCGTGAACTGCTGGGCGAGCGCGTCGAGGAATGGGCCCCACGTGAGCCCCCACGGCCCGTGGAAGAAGACCACCGCGGGGCCGGCGCCGGCGACGTGCACGCGGATCGGCACGCGCCCGTTCCAGACGGTCACGGTGCGGGATCGCTCACCTTCCCGCCCCTCACCTCCTCGCCCCTGCCCTCTCCCCCGAGGGGAGAGGGTTCTCCCTCCGGGGGTCTTGGCTCGCGGGGTCATCGCGCCGCGCCGGCGGGCTGGCGGCTGGCGCGCAGGCTCTTCGGCCACCAGTGGTTCTCCCAGCCCTTGTCGTCCCAGATCTCCCGCAGCGAGGGCAGGACCTCGCGCGCGAACAGATCGATGTTCTTGAGCGTCAGCTCGTGCGGCATCGAGCCGATCTGCACCAGCACCATCAGGTTGCCGACGTGCAGGCGCTTGATCACCTCCTCGACCAGGCGCTCCTTCACGGTGGCCGGGCTTCCCGCGATCACGTAGCCCTTCTCCACGAAGTCCTTGTAGCGGAGCGTCTTGGGATCCTCCGCGCGGCGCACCGGATTGCGGTTGGCGGCCAGGAGGCTCCGGTAGTCCTGGTTGCCCGGCGGCGCGAACCACTGCGCGGGCACGTGCAGGCACTTGTGGTAGAAGTACTCGACGTGCTTGGCGTAGTCGGCTTCGGCCTGCGCGTCCGTCTCCGAGACCGCGACCAGCTGCAGGAACCCCGCGCGGTACGGATTCCGGTCGAGCCCTTTCTTGTCCACCACGTCCCAGTAGCCGTCCATCATGGTGGTGGCGGCCCGGGCGCCCGCGTAGGAGAGGAAGCAGTAGCAGACGTTGTGCTCGGTGGCGAAGTCGAAGGTGCTGATGCTGCCCGAGCCGGGCACCCACACCGGCGGGTGCGGCTCCTGGATCGGCCGCGGCCAGAGATTCACCTGGCCGAGCTGGAAGTACTTCCCGTTCCACGCGAAGATCTCCTTCGCCTGCCACGCCTTCAGCACCAGCTCGAAGGCCTCGCGATAGCGCTCGCGGTGCTCCATCGGGGTGATGCCGTAGGCCAGGTTGACGTCCATCGGGCTGCCGAGCGGCAGGCCGGCGACGAGACGGCCGCCGCTGATGCAGTCGAGCATGCCGTACTCCTCGGCCACCCGGACCGGCGGCGAGGTGGTCGGCAGGGTCATGCCCATCTGCACGATGGCCACGTCGAGGCCGTTGGTCTGCTTGGCCAGCACGCTGCCCATCAGGTTGGGGCTCGGCATGAACCCGTAGGCGTTCTGGTGGTGCTCGTTGGTGCACACGCCGTCGAACCCCGCCCGGGCGGCGTACAGCAGCTCGTCGAGCGTCCAGTTGTAGTACTGGCCCACCCGGCGGGCGTCGGCCAGCTCCCACCAGGGCGGGGTGACCCAGACGCTCGGATAGCGGCGCTCGAAGTCCGGGGGCAGGTCGCGATGGGGCATCAGGTGGAACGCGCTGACTTTCATGTCCGATGGGTCTCCCTTCCCGACGCTGGGATGGGGGCAGCATAAGCGAGCCGGCGGGCCGGCTCAAGTTTGCGGAGGAAGCGCGCCCGGTCGGCTAGACTCGATCCCAAACGTGCCAACATCGGGTCCCCCGCCCACACTGCTCGAAGTGGTGTCGTCGCTGGTGACGGCGTGGCGGAATCTGGCCGCCTATCCCCCGGGCCACCCGGCGCGATCCTCGGCGCTCGCCACCGCCCATGCCCGGCTCCGGGCGTCCCTGGCCACCACGAGCCCCCTCGTGCTCGGGATCGCGCACGACGGCCTGGTCAGCGGCGGCAAGAAGCTCGAGGCCGCCCACGTGCGGGCTTTCGCGCGCGCGCTGTACCGCCGGAACGGCGGCCTGCTGCGGATCGAGGAGGACGTGGAGCCCGCCGAGCTGGAGCGCTTCCTGGCCATCCTCGGCGACACCGGTCCGGCCCGTGACCGCGCGCTCACCGCCGATGAGCTGGAGGCGGCCGGGATCGCCCACATCTCGGTCTCCGCCATCGACTACAGCAGCCTCGTCACGACGACGGACGTCGCCCCCGCCGAGCCCGAGGAGGGCTCGCTCTGGGACGGACTGCTCCAGGCGCTGCTGGCCGATCAGCCGATCGCGCCCGGGGGCGGGCCTTCGCGTTCCCGCGAGCGGCATTCCGCGGAGACCATCGCCTCCCTGTTCCGCGGCGGCGTCGGCACGGGCGGGCCGGGCGCGGGAGGACCGGGTGGCGGGGGCCCCGGGGGCGCCGGGGTGGGCGGTCCCGGCGGTGGCGGCCCGAGCGGGCGGGGCTGGGGTGGTGGCGGCGTCGGGCGGGGTCAAGGCCAGGGATCCGGCGGCGCGGCCGGCGGAGCCCCGGGACTGGGCGGCCGGCTCGGCATGGCCGCCGCGCACACGCTCGCAGGCCTGGTGGGCGCCCGCCTGGCCAGCGCGGATCGCGACGAGCGGGAGAAGCTCGCCCCGCAGATCATCCAGCTCCTCCGCGCGTTGCCCGGCGAGGTCCGCGAGCCGGTGCTGGCGGCGGCGCTGCGGACCCTCGCCACCGACGAGGCGTCGAGCGCGCACCTGGCCAGTCTGGCCGCCGCCCTACCGCCCGCCGATGTGCTGCGCGGGCTGCGGCGGCTGGCCCAGGAGCAGGGCCAGCTCTCGGGCCACGCGCTCCGCATGGCCCAGGCCCTGGCGGAAGCGCACGAGGAGATGGGGCCGGCGCCCGCGCTGCCCGAGCTGCCGGCCGACTTCGCGGACATGGCCGCGCTCTTCCGCGAGGAGGATGTGGACCGCTACAACCCCGAGGACCATCGGGCGCTGCTCGCGCAGAAGCCGACGGTGGACCTGACCGCCATCTCGGTGGAGCTTGCCGCCGACCCGGACGCGTTCGGCCCCGATACCGAGAGCGACGACGCGATCGAGCGGCGCCTGGTCACCACGCTGCTCGACATGACCGCGGGCTCGCCCGACATCGTCCAGCCGCTCGTCCTGGACCGCCTGCGGGAGATGTTCCTCCGCGCGCTCCAGCTGAACCGGTTCACCCAGGCCATCGGCATCGTTCGCGCCGCGCGCGAGCTGGCCGCGGATCCGAGCCAGACGGAGCGACGCGCGGTCCTCGACGAGTTCCTGATCTCGCTCGCCGACGCCCAGACCCTGGCCGCGCTGGTGGCCGCGAGCCGGCAGCCGGGCGGGCCGCCGTTCGTCCAGGTGCAGACGCTGGTCCTGGCCCTCGGCGCCTCGGCCGCCCGCGGCCTCCTCGAGGCGCTGGCCACCGAGCCCGATCGGGCGCGGCGCCTGCGGCTGATCGAGCTCGCCGCCTCGCTGGGCGTCGCCATCGTGCCGGAGACGCGGCGCCTGCTCGCGGATCCGCGGTGGTACGTGGTGCGCAACATGGTGCTGCTGCTTCGCCGGGTGCAGGACCGCTCGGCCATGAGCGAGATCCGAAAGTGCGCCGACCATCCCGACCTGCGGGTGCGGCTCGAAGCCATCCGGGCGCTCTTCGCCTTCGATTCCAAGGTGCCGCGCGATCTGCTCGCCCGGACCATCCACCACCCCGACCCGCGACTGGCCGAAGCGGCCGTGCTGCTCACCGGCCAGCACGGCATCACGCAGGCCATCGACCTGCTCGTGGAGATCCTGCTCCGATGGGACTTCCTCGGCCGCCGGCGGTCCCTCCGCCTCAAGGCGCTGCGGGCGCTGGCCGATCTGGCGGACCCGGCCGTGTTGCCGCGCCTCGGGCGCTTCTTCCACGAGTGGCCGTTCCCGCTCGTCGCGCTCGAGGAGCGGCGGGCCGCCTACCGGTTCCTCCACTCCTACGACGCCGCGGCCCGCGCCTCCTGGGTGGCGCGCGGCCAGAAGTCGCGGGATCCGGTCATCCGGGACATCTGCCGCGGGCTCGCGAAGGCGAGCGCGGCGGCGGAGAGCGCGTCGGAATGAGCGAGCCGGCGCTCCCGGGAGCGCTCTCCGCGGTCGACCGGCTGGTGGTCAGCCTCGTCGCCGGCATCAACATGCGGGCCCTCTACGGCTCCGAGCATCCCGCGCTCGCCAGTCACGTGGACCGCATCCTGGAGGCGGTGACCGCGGTGTGCCAGGAGCGGCAGCAGGACACGCTCACGTTTCTGGTGGTCGGGCCGGACCTGGTCGTCGAGAACCAGCCGCTCCGGACCGGCAGCCTCTACCACCACCAGTTCATCCGGGCCCTCACCCGGCGCGGCGTGGAGCGCCTGACCGTGGCGCGCGGCCTCGACGCCGAGGAATGCGTGCGCTTCCTGACCCCGATGGCGCTCGGCGGCGTGCCGGTGTCCACCCGGTACATCGTGGTGGGCCGGGTCGAGCTGCAGCCCGCGGTGATCGATGAAGAAGGCCCCGGCCCGGGCACCGGCGCCGGCGGAGGCCCCGGCGCGGGCCCGGGCCGGGACTCCGCGATCGAGGCCCTGACCGCCCAGAGCGTGGACGGCGCGCGCGACGCCTTCACCGAGTTCCGCACCAACCGTCAGGGCGGGCTCGTCCGCCTCGAGCAGATCGTGTGGAGCCTCATGGACGCGCTCCAGCGCGCCACCCGGGAGATCCTGCCCCTGGCGCCGCTCAAGACCCACGACGACTACACCTTCGTGCACTCGGTGAACGTCTCGCTGCTCACCCTGGCCCAGGCGCGCTCGTTCGGCATCGAGGGCGCGCGGCTGCACGCGATCGGGCTCGCCGCGTTCCTCCACGACATCGGCAAGCTCAGGATCCCGCTCGACGTGCTCAACAAGCCGGGCAAGCTCGAGGGCGAGGAGTGGCGGGTGATGATGAGCCACGCCCAGGAAGGCGCCACCCACCTCTGCGGCGTCGAGGGCAGCCATCCGCTCGCGATCCTGGTGGCGTACGAGCACCACATGCGCTACGACGGCCAGCCGAACTACCCGGTGCCGCGCATCGGGCGGCGGCCCACGCTGGCGAGCCAGCTGACGGCCATCTCCGACGTCTACGACGCCATCTGCACCACGCGCCCTTACGCGAAGGCCCGCTCGCGGGAGTTCGCGGTGAGCGTACTGACCGGCCGCGTGGGCACCTTCCACAGCCCCGCGCTGGTGGCCAACTTCGTCCGCATGGTGGGCGCCGGGACCACCGGCGCGTCGGACGAGCCGACCCGGTAGGCGCGGACGCCGGCGATGGCGGGCAGGCACTTCTCGATGATCCGCAACTTCCATCTCGCGGATCTCTTCACCATCGCCAACGGCTTCTGCGGCGTCGCGGCCCTGTTCCAGGCCATGCGCTTCCTCGCCACCGGGGAGCCCTGGCGGATCGACGTCGCCGCGGCGCTGATCGGCCTGGCCCTGCTCTTCGACGTGCTCGACGGGCGCGTCGCGCGCTGGCGCCACGTGGCCTCGCCGATGGGGCGCGAGCTGGATTCGCTGGCCGACGTCATCTCGTTCGGGGTGGCGCCGGCCGGCATCGCCTTCGCGGCCGGCCTGCAGAGCGCGCTCGACCAGATCATCCTCATGTACTTCGTGGGCTGCGGCCTGAGCCGGCTGGCCCGCTACAACGTCACCGCCGAGACCCTCGCGGCCGAGACCGGCAAGGTGCGCTACTTCGAGGGCACGCCGATCCCGACCAGCATCGTCCCGCTCGGCCTCCTGCTGCTCGCCTTCCACCGCCAGACCCTGTACCCGGTCGCGCTCGGCGGTCTCGCGCTGCACCTCGTGAGCCTGCTCTTCCTCCTGTCGGGCAGCCTGATGATCAGCAAGACCCTCAAGATCCCGAAGCCGTGAGCCCGACCGCCGGGAGCGCGCGGATCGGGGTACTGGTCCCGCCCGGGAACCCGACGGTGGAGCCGGAGCTCTACCGGATGGCGCCGGCCGGGGTCAGCTTCCACTTCGCCCGCCTGCAGGCGCCGCGGTCGGACGGCCCCGCGGGCGGCGCCGCCGGCATGGAGGAGCGCACGCGCGCGTATCGCGAGGGCCTCGACGGCCCGGCCCAGGCGCTCGGCGAGGTGCGCCCCGCGCTCGTGCTCCTGGCCCACACCGCGTCGAGCTACGCGCTGGGGTGGGGGCGCGAGCAGCCGCTGGTCGACCGCATCGCGTCGCTCTGCCGCGCGCCCGCGCTCCTGGCCGCCCACGCGATGGGGGCCGCGCTCCGGCACCTGGGCGTGACGCGGCTCGCGCTCGGCACGCCGTATCCGGAGTCGATCGGCCGGCAGGGCAACGCGTACTGGGAGGCCGCGGGCTTTCAGATCGTCGGCCATCACCGACTCGCCGGCGTCGCGGACATCTACGCGGAGAGCGAGGAGCGCGCGGCCGAGCTCGCGCGCCGGGCCGACGCGCCCAACGCGCAGGCGGTGCTGATCAGCGGTACCGGTCTGCCGACCGTGGGGGTGCTCGAGCGGCTCGAGGGCGAGCTGGGCAAGCCGGTGATCAGCAGCAACCAGGCGTCCTGCTGGCGGGCGCTGCGGCTGGCCGGCGTGCGCGCGCCGGTGTCGGGATTCGGGCGGCTGCTGCGGGAGCCCTGATCAGAGCCGCAAGCGGCGCAGCACCCCGATCACTCCCTGCTCGCTGCCTCGCTGGGTGGTGAGCGCCCGCACGCCGGCGGCGAGGGCGGGGCCGAGGTCGGGATCGGCCGAGTCGAGGGGGCCGTCGTGGAGCGCGTCGAGGCCTTCCGGCGTCAAGGGGATGCCGTGGGCGCGCGCGTAGATGAGGATGGCGAGCCGCGCCGTCTCGTTGTCGCGCGCGATGATCCGGCGCACCGTCTCGGCCACCGCGGTCGCCGCCGCATGGCCGTAGAGCCACCGCAGAGTATTGGTGAGCGGGCTCGGCGGCCGATCGAGCTGGCCGTCCAGCAGGTCGGCCGCGATCTCGCTGATGTGGCCGAAGGCGTCGGCCCCGTCCCTCGCCAGCGCCTCGCCCAGCTCGTCCAGCCGGCTCGGCGTCCTCGGGATGTCGCGGACGAGCGCCCGCGGCAGCTGCCGCGTGAGCTGGAGCACCGCGCTCGTGGTGCCGGCCGCGTCGCTGAAGAACTCGCCGCTTCGGAGGAGGTCGAGCACCTGGGCGGCTTCCTCGGGGCTGACGGGTAGCCCGGGCCGCGCGAGGCCTCCGCCCACCTGGACCGCGCGGATCAAGACGTCCTCGCCGCCCGCCTCGCCCGGCGGCCGGCGCGCCACGAACAGCTGCTCGAGCGCGTGGCGGAGCCGCTGCCCTTCGGCGCCGCCCACCTGAGCGGCCACCTGATCGAGCAGCTCGGGCGCCGGCCGCGGGGACGGCGTCTGCCCGACCCCGAGCACGGCGAGCGCGGCGGGAAAATCGAGCCCCCGGAGATGATCGCCCAGCCGCTCGGTCGCGATGCGATCGACCGCGGCGTTCCAGAGACCGTCGAACCCCTTCAATCCCGTCACCTCGGTGCCGCGGAGAGGATGCCGGGCGGCCACCGACGGCGTCAAACGGTTTGTGCCCTTACTGGGTGACCCTCATGGCCCGCCGAGGCCTGCTAGACTACGGGGCATGTTGCTCCGCGCGCTCCGGACGAACCGACCGGACGGCAGTCGGGCGCTCGCCCCGGTCGGGGTGCGGGCCCTGGGCGCCGCCGCCGCCGGGGCCGTCGCCCTGGGCGCGCTGGCGCTCGGAGCCCTCGCCATCGGCCGCCTCGTCGTCCACAAGATGAAGGTCGGGCGGTCCGAGTTCGCCTCGATGCGGATCGGCGAGCTCGAGGTGGACACGCTGCGCGTGCGCGCGCTCCACGTCATCGAGGATGATCGGGGGCCAGCTCCTCGATCGCGTCCACGCGGTCCGCGTAGAAAGCCAGATGCCCCGTGATGGGCGCCATGCGGTCGTACGGCGCCTCGTAGCTCCACACCGCGTTCTCCACGGTCCCCCGCTCGCCCCGGATGCTCCAGTAGGCCGCGGCGCCCTTGTACGGGCAGTGGGTGACCAGCTCGGTCCGGATCAGCCTCCGCATGTCCACGTCTTCCCGCGGGATGTACTGGACGTCCGGCGTCCCGGGCGCGCGCATGACGAGCGCGCGCGTGGTGTCGGCGATGATCGCCCCGCCGAGGCGGACGATCACGCGGCGGGGATTGGGCGCGATCGTGATGTCCGCATCGGCGGCGGGCGTTCCGGCCATCAGCCGAGCAGGCGCGCCAGCTCGTCGGGCTGGCTCAGCATCGGATAGTGGCCCGTGTCCATCTCCGCGTAGCTCGCCTTCAGCCGCTCCGCGGTGCGGCGCTGGTGCGCCTCGGGCGGGTTCTTGGCGCGCCGGCAGCGGATCACCGACGCCTTCCACGGGCGCTCCCAGAAGGTGGTCGCCTCCATCGGCGCTTCGAGCGCCGCGATCGGATGGGGCGTATAGCGCGCGAGCGTCCAGGCGCGGACCTCGGGCGGGAGATCGGCGAACATCCGCCCCTCCGCGTCCGCGCGCTTGGGAACGATGGTCAGCGCGGTGGTCTCGGCGGCGGGGCGGCTCACGATGTCGCCGACCCGCTCGCCGGGCAGGAGCGCGAGCGCGTCCACGAAGACCAGGCGCCCGACGCGGTCGGCGGCCAGCTCGGCCGCCTTGCAGATGACCATGCCGCCGGAGCTCGTGCCGACCAGCACCACGTCGCGGAGGTCCTCGTAGTGGAGGAGCTGGGCGATCTCCCGGGCGTGGGTGCCGACGGTGATGCCGGGCCGGACCTGATCGGCCCGCTCGGCGCAGCCGTCGAGCGTCGGCGCATAGACCACGTGGCCGGCCGCGCGCAGGCGCTCGGCCACCGGCTTCCAGATCCAGCCACCCTGATACGCGCCGTGAACCAGCACGTAGGTCGCCATCGGGCTAGCCCTTCCCGCCGACCTTGACGCCGGCGAGCTGCTCGTAGATCTTGACCACGGCGGAGCCGTCCTCCTTGTTGAAGCCGGCCGCCCGCGCCATCTGGTAGACCTGCTGGGTCACGTTGGCCAGCAGCACCGGAACGCCGAGCTGCTTGGCGAACGCGGTCTCCAGCTCCTGGTCCTTGAACGAGATATCGACGGTACCGCCCGGCGAAAAATCCCGCTTGAGGATGCGGGGCACCCGCATCTCGAACGCGAAGCTGTTGCCGGTGCTCGCGCGCACCACGTCGTAGATCGCCTGCGGGTCGAGCCCCGCCTTCACCCCGAGCACGAGCGCCTCGGCCACCGCGACCGTGTTCACCTGGATCAGCATGTTGTTGACGAGCTTCATGGCGAGCCCCTGCCCGAGCCCGCCCATGTGGAAGACCTTGGCCCCCATCGCGCGGAAGAGATCCTGACAGGCCGCCACCGTCTCGGCCGCGCCGCCCACGATGATCGACAGCTCCCCCGACGTGGCCCGCTCGGTGCCCCCGCTCACCGGGGCGTCCACCATGGCGATGCCGCGCACCGCGAGGTGGTCCGCGAGCCGCCGCGCCACGAAGGGATCGATCGTGCTCATGCAGACCACGATATGCCCGGCCCGCGCGGTGTGGACGATGCCGCGCTCGCCCGCGATGACCGCCTCCGCCTGCGCGGTGGTCTCCACCATGCAGACGGTGCGATCGGCCTTGGCTGCCACGTCGGCGGCGGAGGCCGCCACCGCGGCGCCGCGTGACCGCCAGCGCTCGGCCTTGGTGGCATCGACGTCGTGCACCACCAGCGAGAAGCCACGCTTGACGAGGTTGAGCGCCATCGGATCGCCCATGGCCCCGAGACCGATGAATCCGACTGTGCCGGGCATTGTCCTCGCGCCTCCTTGGGTGGACCGGCTCGTGCTCCCCGGGGACTATACCCCGCCCGCTCCGCGATCGCGAGCGGCGGGGGCGGCGCTACACCCAGCCGCCGTCCACGATGTAGCTCTGGTTGGTGCAGGCGTCGCTGTCGTCCCCGGCCAGGAAGAGAACCACGCGCGCGACGTCCTCCGGCAAGAGCTTCCGCTTGAGACACTGGCGCCGGAGCAGCTCCTGCTCGCCTTCCGGGGTGAGCCAGAGCGCGATCTGCCGCTCGGTCATGATCCAGCCGGGCACCACGCAGTTGACGCGGATGTTTCGCGGCCCGAGGTCCCGGGCCAGGGCCCGGGTCAGCCCGGCGACGGCCGCCTTGGCGCTCAGGTAGGCGGGCATGCCGCCCTGCCCGACCATCCACGACGTCGAGCCGAGATTGATGATCGAGCCGCCCCCCGCGGCCGCCATGTCGGGCACGACGGCCTGGGCCGAGAAGAACTGATGGCGCAGGTTCACCGCGAACCGATCGTCCCAGTACTCGGGCGTGACGCTCTCGATCGAGTGCCGCTCGTCGTGGGCCGCGTTGTTCACCAGCACCCGGATCGGCCCGAGCCGCGTCCGCGCCTCGGTCACCGCCGAGCGCAGCGCCGCGATATCGCGCAGGTCGCACGGGATGAAGGCGGGCGCGGGAAGACCCCGGGCCCGGATCGTCTCGACGAGCGCGGCCGAGGGCTCGCGCTGGATGTCCAGGAACGCCACCCGCGCGCGCTGGGCGCACAGGTGCTCGACGATGGAGGCGCCGATCCCGCTGCCCCCACCGGTGACGAGGACGACCCGATCCTCGAGGCTGGGGTACGACGCGGACCGGCTCATGCGGGAAGGCGGGAGGGCCAGGCTTACTCGGGCGCCTTCGGCATGATGAGCCAGAGGACGATGTAGGCCAGGATCCCGGGGAACGCGACCGACAGGCACGAGACCACCACGTACAGGATGCGGACCACGGTCGGGTCCCAGCCGAGCCACTCCGCGATGCCGCCGCAGACGCCGGCGATCATCTTGTGCTTGCGCGAGCGCTGGAGCGGCACCGCGAGTCCCCTAGCCGCCTCCGGCACGATGTGCTGCGTCATCGCCCGTGGTCACGAGGTGAGCCTGCCGGTCCGCGGGACGCGGCGGCTGCCGCCGCTCCAGGAGCACGGCGAGCCGGCCGAGAACGCCGCGGAGCTCGTCTCGCTCGGCCCGGAGCCGCTCCACCTCCGCCTCCAGCTCGTGGAGCCGGGCCCCATCGGATCCGAGATCGCTCAAGGAGCCCGACGCTCCCAGGACCTCGGGCGGCGGCACGCGGCGGGTGGACAGGACCACCCCCAGGATGCCCAGGAAGAGCAAACCAACCGCCAGCCCGAAGAGCCAGAACCCGGGATCGGAGAGCATATCGGTCAGTGTACGGATTCTGCGCGGGAGGTCAAAGAACTGCTGATCGGAGGCTTGACCACGCGGCGGTCTCGGCGCAGGATCGGGCGCAGCCGCGAACCATGTCAAGGAGGGATCGAGTGATGCGCCTGCTCACTGCTGCGTTGCCTGCACTCGCCGCCGTCGTGCTCCTGGCCCCGACGACCGGTGGCGCCCAGGACGGTGGGGTGAAGATCGGGGTGCTGGACGACATGTCCGGCCCCTACTCGGACAACACCGGCCCCGGCGACCTGCTGGCGGTGCGGCTGGCGGTGGCGGATTTCGGCGGCTCCGTGCTCGGCAAGCCGATCGAGGTGATCTCGGCCGACATGCAGAACAAGGTCGACGTGGGCGTCGGCATCGCGCGGCGCTGGTACGAGCAGGAGCAGGTCGACATGATCATCGGCATCCCGCACTCGGCGATCGCCCTCGGGGTGGTGAAGCTCGCCGAGCAGACGAACCGGCTGGTGATGCCGACCGCCGCGGCCACCGCGGAGCTGACCGGTAAGGCGTGCTCGGCGCACAGCGTGCACTGGGTCTACGACACCTACGGTCAGGGCAAGACCATCGCCAACGCGATCGTGAAGCAGGGCGGCGATAGCTGGTTCTTCATCACCGTCGACTATGCCTTCGGCCACGCGCTGGAGCAGAACGCGACCGAGTTCGTCAAGGCGGCGGGCGGCAAGGTGCTGGGCTCCGCCCGGCATCCGCTGAACAACGCGGACTTCTCGTCCTACCTGCTGCAGGCGCAGGGCTCGAAGGCGAAGGTGGTCGTGATGGCGAACGGGGGCGCCGACATCACCAACGCCATCAAGCAGGCCAAGGAGTTCGGGCTCGATCGGAGCGGGCAGCGTCTCGCCGCGCTCCTGATCCAGTATCCCGAAGTCCACGCCCTCGGCCTGAAGACCGCGCAGGGGCTGTTGATGGCCAGCTCCTTCTACTGGGACATGAGCCCGGAGGCGCGCGCCTTCACCGATCGGTTCGCCGCGGCGAAGGGCATGCCGCCGACCATGATCCAGGCCGGCACCTACGGCGCCACGCTGCACTACCTGAAAGCGGTCAAGGCGGCCGGCACCGACGAGGCGAAGGCGGTGATGGCGAAGATGAAGGAGATGCCGATCAACGACTTCATGACCCGGAACGGCCGCATCCGGGAGGATGGGCGGGTGATCCGCGACATGTACCTGATGCAGGCCAAGACGCCCGACGAGTCGAAGAGCGAATGGGACCTGGCCAAGATCATCGCGACGATTCCGGGCGAGCAGGCGTTCCGCCCGCTCGCGGAGGGTGGCTGCCCGCTGGTGAAGAAATAGGACGCGCTCGTGCGATTCGACCGCCACCCCGGCGCGCGCGGCCCCATGACGGGGGGAGGGCCCGCGACGTGATCATCGGCGTGCCCCGCGAGATCAAGCCCGGCGAGCAGCGCGTGGCGCTGACGCCGCCCGGCGCCCGCGCCCTGGTCGAGCGCCGGCACCGCGTCGTGGTCGAACGCGGCGCCGGGCTCGGCAGCAGCATCCGCGACGACGAGTACACCCGCGAAGGCGCGACGCTCGTCTCCGCCGAGGAGGTGTGGAAGCAGGCCGAGCTGATCCTCAAGGTGAAGGAGCCGCTGCCGGAGGAGTATCCCCGGCTGCGCCCCGGCCAGCTCCTCTTCACCTACCTGCACCTGGCCCCGGCGCCCGAGCTGGCCCGGGCGCTCCAGGCCACCCAGGTCATCGCCATCGCCTACGAGACGGTGCAGCGCTCCGACGGCACCCTCCCCCTGCTCGCGCCGATGAGCGAGGTGGCGGGACGCCTGTCGGTGCAGGAGGGCGCGTCCTATCTCACCAAGGCGCGCGGTGGCCGCGGCATCCTGCTGGCCGGCGTCCCCGGCGTGCCGCCCGGCAATATCATGGTGCTGGGTGCGGGCACCGTCGGCGTCAACGCGGCACGCATCGCGCTCGGCCTGGGCGCCGACGTCTCGATCCTCGACATCAATCTGGATCGCCTCCGCGCGGTCGACGACCTCTTCCACGGTCGCGTCATCACCCTCATGTCCAACAGCTTCAACATCAGCCAGGTGCTGCGGCGGGCCGATCTGCTCGTCAGCGCCGTGCTCGTCACCGGCGCGCGCACCCCGGTGCTGGTCACCAAGGAGATGGTGGCCTCCATGAAGGAAGGCTCGGTGATCGTGGACGTGGCGGTGGACCAGGGCGGCAGCGTCGAGACGATCCGCCCGACCACCCTGCTCGACCCGACCTATCTCGTGTCCGGCGTCGTCCACTACGGCGTCGCCAACATGCCGGCCCTGGTGCCCCGCACCTCCACCTTCGCGCTGACCAACGCGACGCTGCCCTACGTGCTCGAGCTGGCGGGCAAGGGCCTGGCCGCGGCGGCGCGCGACAACGCGCCGCTCGCGAAGGGCGTCAACGTCTGGCGCGGGCGCGTCGTGCACCCGGCGGTGGCGACCGCGCTCGGGGAGCCGGCGGCGGCGCTCGAGACACTACTCGAAAGGAGCTGACCCGTGAGCCACCAGCCCCTGACGGTCGAGAAGCTCACGCCCCACATCGGCGCCGAGGTGCACGGGGTCGATCTCTCCCAGCCGCTGGGCGAGCCAGCGTTCAAGCAGGTCCACGACGCGCTCATCGAGAACCAGGTGATCTTTTTCCGCGACCAGCACCTCACGCCCGAGCAGCAGAAGGCATTCGGCCGCCGGTTCGGCGAGCTGGCGGTCCACCCCGCCGCGCCCGGGCTGGTGGAGGGCCATCCCGAGATTCTGGTCATCCACGCCGACGAGTCGTCCAAGCACGTGGCGGGCGAGAACTGGCACTCCGATGTCTCCTGCGACCCCGAGCCGCCCATGGGGAGCATCCTTTATATGCACGAGCTGCCCCCCGTCGGGGGCGACACGCTCTTCGCCAGCATGTACGCGGCCTACGAGGCCCTCTCCGAGCCGATGCAGCGGCTGCTGGAAGGGATGACCGCGATCCACCGGGGCGAGCACGTCTACCGGGGCCGCTACGGGGTGCCGGACGGGGGCAAGACCTTCCCGGAGGCCGAGCACCCGGTCATCCGCACCCACCCGGTCTCCGGCCGCAAGGCGCTCTTCGTGAACCGCACCTTCACGACCCGCATCCCGCAGCTCAGCCGCCACGAGAGCGCGGCGGTGCTGCGCATGCTCTACGAGCACATCGAGACCCCGGAGTTCCAGTGCCGGTTCCGGTGGCGGGTGAACTCGGTGGCGTTCTGGGACAACCGCTGCGCCCAGCACCACGCGATGTGGGACTACTTCCCGCAGCGGCGCCACGGGCACCGCGTGACCGTCAAGGGCGATCGGCCGTTCTACCGGCCGTGACCGCACCGGTCACCGCCCGACCCCGAGGTATGTCGCGGTGACCTGCTCGTCGGCGCGAAGCGACTCCGGAGTGCCCTCGAACACGATGGTCCCGTGGTCGATGACGTAGACGCGATCGGCGAGTCCGAGCGCCATCTCCGCGTTCTGCTCGACCAGCAGCATGCTGACGCGCTCGCGCTTGAGCTCGCGGACCGTGCCCATGACCGCCTCCACCACGAGCGGCGCGAGCCCCTGCGACGGCTCGTCCAGCAGGAGGAGCTCCGGGCCGGTCAGCAGGGCGCGGGCGATGGCCAGCATCTGCTGCTCGCCGCCCGAGAGGAAGCGGCCCTTGCGGTCCAGCACCTCGCGGAGCTTCGGGAACCGCTCGAGCACGCTCTCCATCGGCCACCGCGACCCCGGCCGGCGCGCGATCTCCAGGTTCTCGCGCGCGGTGAGGTAGGAGAAGATACCCCGCGTCTCGGGCACCAGCGCGATGCCGAGCTGGGAGATCGCATGCGGAGGGAGGCCCGCGATGCTGGCTCCCTTATAGGCGATCTCGCCGCTCCGGGGCGGGGTGAGGCCGGTGATGGAGCGGAGCGTGGTGGTCTTGCCAGCGCCGTTACGCCCGAGAAGGGCCACCACCTCGCCCTCGCCGACTCGGAGCGAGAGGCGATGGAGGATGTGGCCGAGGCCGTAATAGGTGTTGATGCCGCGGACGTCGAGGATCACGGCGCCGCGATGCCGCCCAGGTAGGCGCGCCGCACTTCGGCGTTCCGTCGGATCTCGTCCGGCGTGCCCTCCGCGATCACGCTGCCGAAGTGCATGACCGAGATGCGGTCCGACATGCTCATCACGACGTCGATCTTGTGCTCGATCAGGACGATGGTGTAGCGCCCCTTGAGCTTCTGCACCAGCGTGACCATCTTCTGCGTCTCGTCCGGCGACAGCCCGGCCGCCGGCTCGTCCAGCAGCAGCAGCCGCGGAGCCGCGGCCAGCGCGATGGCCAGCTCGAGCTGCCGTTGCTCGCCGTGGGAGATCTCGCGGGCGGGCAGGCCGGCCTTCTCGCCCAGCCCCACCTCGCCCAGCACGTCGAGCGCCCGGCGGGTCAGCTCGGGATAGCGGTCGGCCCGGCGCCACGCCAGCCCCCGCCAGGACTCCTGCCGGGCGAAGGCGGCCAGCCAGACGTTGTCGAGGATGGAGAGCACCGGGAAGATGCTGGTGCGCTGGAAGGAGCGCGCGATACCGAGGTGAGCGATGCGGTGCGGCGGCGTTCCGGCGATGTCGCGCCCGTCGAAGATGATCCGGCCCGAGGTGGGCGCGTGCTGGCCGGTCAGCAGGTTGAAGAACGTGGTCTTGCCGGCTCCGTTGGGCCCGATGACCGAATGCAGGGAGCCCTCCGCGACCTCGAGCGTGACCTCGTTGACCGCGGTCAGCGCCCCGAAGGCCTTCGTGAGGCGCTCGGTCCTAACGAGGGGCATCGGCTCCCACGCGGACGGGCGCCCGGCGCGCGGCGCGCCACGCCCAGAAGCGCACCCACGCCTCGACCACCCCGCCCCGGAAGAACAGCACGACGATCACGAAGGCGACGCCGAGCAGCAGCGGCCAGCGGGCCCACATGGCGCTCACCGACTCCGACAGCCAGATGAACACGAAGGAGCCGATCACGGGCCCGTAGAGCGAGCCCGAGCCGCCGATCAGGGTCGCGAAGACCACGTTGCCGGAGAACACGAAGCCGATCGCCTCCAGCGGCACGATGCCGAACAGCATGGCGTAGAGCACGCCGGCCAGGCCGGAGAAGGCGCCGCCCACCACGAAGGCGATCAGCTTCATGCGCGCGGCGTCGTAGCCAAGCGCCGCGGCCCGTGGCTCGTTCTCGCGGATGGCCTGGAGGATCTTGCCGAGCGGCGACTCGACGATGCGCTTCATGATCCAGAGCGAGAGGAGGAAGAGCACCGCGACCGTCGTGTAGTAGGCGAGCGGCCCGTGGATGTCGAGGCCGAGGACGCTCGGGCGCGGGATGCCGGGCATACCGTCCTCGCCCCCGGTCACCGTCGTCCACTGGTAGGCGGTGAAGAAGAACATCTGGTTCAACGCGAAGGTCAGCATGATGAAGTAGAGGCCGGAGCGCTGCACGCACAGATACCCCACCGCCGCCGCCGAGGCGGCCCCCACCACGACCCCGATGCCGAGGGCCAGGAAGATGTTGATCCCGTAGTATTTCAGCAGGTAGCCGGCCACGTACGCGGCCGATCCGAAGAAGGTGGCCTGGCCGAAGGACAGCAGCCCGGTGTAGCCCATGAGCAGGTTCAGGCCGAGCCCGAAGATCGCGAAGATCCAGATCTCGGTGGCGATGGCGTGCCGGACGAAGACCGGGAGCAACACCACCGCGGCCAGGATCGCGAGCCACGCCCTGCTCATCGGATGCCGAACAATCCTTGAGGGCGCACCAGCAATATGGCGGCCATGACCGCGAAGATGACCGCCACCGAGGCTTCCGGCCAGAACAGCGCCACCAGGCTCTGGGCCACGCCCAGGAGCAGCCCGGCCACGATGGAGCCCAGCAGGTTGCCGAGCCCGGCCAGGGCCACCACCACGAAGGCGATGCCGAGCATGTCCACCCCCATCCACGGGTTCAGTCCGCGGATCGGCGCGGTCAGAGCGCCGGCGATGCCGGCCATGGCGCAGCCCAGCGCGAAGGCGGCGGTGAAGAGGCGGTGGATGTCGATGCCGAGCAGCGACACCATCTCCTTGTCCTCGATGCCCGCGCGCATGATGGCCCCGTAGCGCGTCTTCTCGAGGAAGAGCCAGGCCCCGAGCACGAGCAGCCCGGCCGCCACCATCACGAAGAGGCGGTACTTCGGGTAGAACGTGATGCCGAGGTCGACGCCGCCCCGCAGCAGGGGCGGCGGGAGCTGGCTCATGCCGACCGGGCTCCAGACGATGATGATGCCCTCGGTCACGATGAGCGAGAGGCCGAACGTCAGCAGCAGCTGGTAGTCGTGGCCGGCCTTGTAGAGCGGCCGGATCCCTCCGTACTCGATCAGCACGCCCAGGAGCCCCACCCCCAGCGGGGCCAGCAGCAGCGCCAGCCAGAAACTCCCGACGAGCTGGATCACCGTGTAGAGCGAATAGGCGCCGAGGGCGAAGAGGGCGCCGTGCGCGAAGTTCGGGATATTGAGGATGCCCGTGATGATGGACAGGCCGATGCCCATCAGCGCATACAACATGCCCGTGGCCAGCCCATTGAGGACCTGGCTCACCAGCAGCGAACTCTTCACGCTTCGAGCGCCGGCTTCGCCGGCGCCCCCCGGGGAAGGTTCGGAAGGGCGAAGCCCTCCTCCGAGGTCAGAGCGCTCCGATGTCCTTGCAGGCGGCGTACTCCGCGGGCAGCGGCGTCGAGCCCGTCGCGACGATGTCGGCGAAGTCCATCGGACCCTTCATCGCCGCCTGCTTCTTGCAGCGCATGAAGAAGTACGGGCGTAGCGTCTGATGGGTCTTCGGGTCCACCCGCATGCGTCCCACCAGGTCGTCCACCTCGAGACCCTCGCAGGCCTTGATCACATCCGGAACCTCGGTGGACTTGGCCCGGTCCATGGCGTGGAGCATCATCCGCGTCATTCCGTAGGCGGCGGCCGGGGCATAGCCGGGAGGGCCGCCGAACTTCGCCTGGTAGCTCTTCACGAACTCGCGGGCCACCGGCGTGTTGGCGGTGTAGTAGAAGTTCGAGCCGACCCAGATATTCTCGCGAATCTCCGGGGCAAGCTGGACGAGCTCCTCCACGCCCGAGGACCACGTCATGATGAGCGGGATCTTCGGGGTGAGCCCGAAGTTGAAGATCTCGCGCGCGCCGGTGACGGCGTCGAGACCGAAGTTGATCATGGCGACGACGTCCGGCTTGTTGCCCGCCGCCTTGGTCACGTAGTTGGAGAACTCGCGCTCCCCGAGCGGGTGCCGGTCGGCGCCCACGAACTCGATGCCGTGGGTCTTGCCCACTTCCTTGATGTACTTCTCCACCGACCAGCCGAAGGCGTAATCGGCCACCAGCAGGTGCCACCGCTTGGCCCTGGGATTGGCCTGCATGAAGGTGTCGACGACCGTCTTGGCCGCGGTGTAGGGGCTCGCCGCCCACTGGAACGAGTAGCGGTGACAGCGCGCGCCCGAGATGTCCTCGGTGCCGCCACTGAAG
>DATHSW010000147.1:0-4993 GCA_035463855.1 Candidatus Deferrimicrobiaceae bacterium
GGATCTGCTTCACGCGGCCCTCGATGTCGGCCTTCTTGCCGGCCCCGTCGATGATCGTGGTGTTGTCCTTGTCGATGACCACCTTCTTGGCCTTGCCCAGGTCCTCCAGCTTGATGTTCTCGAGCTTGATGCCGAGATCCTCGGTGATCGCCTTCCCGCCGGTCAGGATCGCGATATCTTCCAGCATGGCCTTGCGGCGGTCGCCGAACCCGGGCGCCTTCACCGCGGCGGTGTGCAGCGTGCCGCGCAGCTTGTTCACGACCAGGGTGGCCAGCGCCTCCCCCTCGATGTCCTCCGCGATGATCAGGAACGGCTTGCCGGAGCGGGCCACCTGCTCGAGCAGCGGGAGCATGTCCTTCATCACGCTGATCTTCTTCTCGTGGATCAGGACGAGCGCGTCCTCGAGCACGACCTCCATGCGCTCGGCGTCGGTCACGAAGTACGGGGAGAGGTAGCCGCGGTCGAACTGCATGCCCTCCACCACGTCCAGCACGGTCTCGGCCGACTTGGATTCCTCCACCGTGATCACGCCGTCCTTACCCACCTTCTCCATGGCCTCGGCGATCAGGCTGCCGATGGTCTTGTCGTTGTTGGAGGCGATGGTGGCGACCTGCGCGATCTCCTTCTTGTCCTTGGTGGACTTGGACATCCGCTTGAGGTCGTCGACCACCGCGTCCACCGCCTTGTCGATGCCGCGCTTGAGCCCCATGGGGTTGGCGCCGGCGGTGACGTTCTTCAAGCCCTCACGGATGATGGCGTGCGCCAGCACGGTGGCGGTGGTGGTGCCGTCGCCCGCGATGTCCGAGGTCTTGGACGCCACTTCCTTGACCATCTGGGCGCCCATGTCCTCGTAGTTGTCCTTGAGCTCGATCTCCTTCGCGACCGTCACGCCGTCCTTGGTGATGGTCGGGCTGCCGAACTTCTTGTCGATCACCACGTTACGGCCCTTCGGGCCCATGGTCGCCTTGACGGCCGCCGCCATGATGTTGACCCCGCGCAGCAGGGCCGCCCGCCCCTCGTCACTGAACAAGACCTGCTTCGGCATGCTGATTCTCCTCCGATTCGATGGAATTGGCCGCGCCCGCGTGGGCCCGGCCGGGTTCGTTTGGGTTGGTCCTCTACGCTCCGGGGCTGCTGTTACTCGATGATGGCGAGGACGTCCTCTTCCCGCAGGATCAGGTACTCCTCGTCGTCCAGCTTGACCTCGGAGCCGGAGTACTTGCCGAAGAGGATCTTGTCGCCGGCCTTCACGTCCAGGGGGATCTTCTTGCCGTCCTCGTTCACCTTCCCGCCCCCGACCGCGACGACCTTCCCCTCCTGGGGCTTCTCCTTCGCGGTGTCCGGGATGATGATGCCGCCCTTCTTGACCTCTTTCTCCTCCTCCCGCTTGACGAGGATTCGGTCATGCAGCGGACGAATCTTCATAGTCAACACGCCTCCCGATAGTAAGATGTTGAGCCTTGCGGGCTGCTCCCGCCTGCGGGGCTTAGCACTCAACCAAGCCGAGTGCTAATATAGCAGCGGTCCCGGTGTTGTCAAATCAAAAATAGCTCGATAAATAGAGCACTTGGGAAGGTAGGCTCATGACCACCGGTGCCGGCAAGCCCTCGGTCCTGATCTCCCGTCAACTGCCGGAGCCCGCGGTCGAGCTCGCGCGAAGCCGCGCCGAGGTCGATGCCTATTCCAAGGACGCGCCCATGCCGCGGGCGGAGCTGCTCGAGCGCCTGGCCGGGAAGCAGGGGCTCATCTGCGTGATCAGCGAGGTCATCGACGAGGCGCTGCTCGCGGCCCGCCCGGCTCTCCGCGTCGTGTCCAACGTCGCGGTGGGCTACAACAACGTCGACGTCGCGGCCTGCACGCGGCGGGGCGTCGTGGTCACCAACACGCCCGACGTGCTGACCGACACCACCGCGGACTTCGCCTGGACCCTGCTGATGGCGACGGCGCGCCGCGTGGTGGAGGCCGATCGGTACACGCGCGAGGGCCGGTTCCGGCAGTGGGAGTACATGCTGCTGCTGGGCGGCGACATCCACGGCAAGACGCTCGGCGTGGTCGGCTTCGGGCGCATCGGCCGCGCGATGGCCCGCCGGGCTCTGGGCTTCGGCATGCGCGTGCTGTATCAGGACGCGGTGGCCGCGGATCCCGCCACCGAGCGCGAGCTCCACGCCACGCGGACCGACCTGGCCACCCTGTTGCGCGAGTCCGACTTCGTGACCCTGCACACCCCGCTCAGCCCCGAGACCCGTCACCTGATCAACGCCGAGTCGCTCCGGACCATGAAGAAGACCGCGTACCTGATCAACGCCGCGCGGGGTCCGGTGGTGGACGAGGCCGCGCTCGTCCAGGCGCTCGAGGAGGGCCGCATCGCGGGCGCGGGCCTCGACGTGTTCGAGGAGGAGCCGACGGTGCATCCGGGGCTCATCGGGCTGCCCAACGTGGTGCTGGCTCCTCACATCGCCAGCGCCTCGCACGAGACGCGGCTCAAGATGGCCACGCTGGCGGTGGAGAACTGCCTGGCCGTGTTGGAGGGGAAGATGCCGCCCACTCCGGTCAATCCCGAGGTCTTGACGCGCCGCTAGCCGTGGACCTCCTGATCCTCGACCGGGTCAGCAAGCGCTTCAGCGCGACCGAGCCGCCCGCGGTGGACGATCTCTCGCTCCGCGTAGCCGAGGGCGAGATTCTCGCGCTGCTTGGCCCCTCGGGCTGCGGCAAGACCACCACGCTGCGCCTCATCGCCGGGCTCGAGAGCCCCGATGCGGGCACCATCACCTTGCGCGGCCAGATCGTGGCCGGGCCCGGCCGGGCCGTGCCTCCCGAGGAGCGGGGCATCGGCATCGTCTTCCAGGACTACGCGCTCTTCCCCCACCTGACCGTCGAGGGCAACGTGGCGTTCGGCCTGCCGCGAGCGGCCCGCCGGCCCCGGGTTGACGAGGTGCTCGACCTGGTCGGGCTCGGCGGCTTCGGCGCGCGCTACCCGCACGAGCTGTCGGGCGGGCAGCAGCAGCGCGTGGCCCTCGCGCGGGCCCTGGCCCCCGCCCCCGCCCTGATGCTCCTCGACGAGCCCTTCTCCAACCTGGACGCCGACCTCCGCACCCAGATGCGCGACGAGGTCGAGCGCATCCTCCGGACGAGCCGCACCACCGCGGTGTTCGTCACGCATGATCAGGAGGAGGCGTTCACGTTGGCCGATCGTGTGGGCGTGCTCCAGGCCGGCCGCATCGAGCAGGTCGCGCCACCGCAGGAGCTCTATCACCGGCCGGCCACTCGCTTCGTGGCCGCCTGCGTGGGCGCCGCCGACTTCCTCCCCGGCGTGGTGACCCCCGAGGGGATCGTGACCGAGGTGGGCAGCTTCGCCAACGTGGACCGGCTGCCGTCCGGCGGCCGGGTGGACGTCATGATCCGCCCCGACGACATCACCTTCGTGCCGCAGGCGGACGGCGCCGGGGTGATCACCCGCCGGTATTTCCGGGGCTCGGAGACGGTGTACTGCATCCGGCTGCCCTCGGGGGATCGGGTTCACTCCTCGCAGCCCTCGGCGTCGGTGCTCCCGACCGGCATGCGGGTGCGGCCCGAGGCCCACGTGCTCCACGTGGTGGCCTTTCCCTCTCAAGGGCAGTCCCCACCTCACATCCCTCTCCCCTCAGGGGAGAGGGCAGGGTGAGGGGTGGGGAAGGGTGAGAGGGCTCTCGCGAGTTACCGCCGAGACGTCAGCCGGATCAACAGCACCACCGGGATCAGCCCCACCCCCACCAGGGTCAACGCGG
The DNA here is from genome assembly GCA_035463855.1 of Candidatus Deferrimicrobiaceae bacterium. GTDB lineage: Bacteria > Methylomirabilota > Methylomirabilia > Rokubacteriales > CSP1-6 > CAMLFJ01. The sequence continues at coordinate 3,765 of DATHSW010000147.1, forward strand.
GCATCGCCGCCTCCTGCCACATCGCCTCGGAGGTGCGCTCCCAGATCTCCACCGCGAGGGTATTGAGCCCGAAGGGACGGAGCAGCAGGGTGGCCGGCATCTCCTTCATGGTCTCCACGAACACGAGCACGACCGCGGTCAGCAGCCCGCCCCGCACGAGCGGCAGATGCACGCGCCGCAGCGCCGACCCCGCCCGGGCCCCCAGCATCCGCGCCGCGTCGTCGAGGCTCGGCGGGATCTTGCCGAGGCTCGCGTCCACCGTCTGCAGCCCGACCGCGAGGAAGCGGACGACGTAGGCGAGGATCAGACCGGCCGCGGAGCCGGTGAGCAGGAGCCCCAGCGGCCGACCGAGCGCGCGCTCGAGCGGCGGTACGAGCGCGTGGTCGGCCCAGGCGAGCGGGAGCAGCACGCCGACCGCGATGACCGCGCCCGGCAGCGCATAGCCCATGGACACGAGCTGGGCCGCCACGCGTACCGTGCCGGTCCCGTGCAGGCGCCCCGCGTAGGCGAGCAGCACCGCCAGCACGGAGGCCACCGCGGCGGTGGCGCCCGCGAGGATGCAGGTGCGCCAGAGGAGCGCCGCGAAGTCCGGCGCCACCTGCCCCGCGCGAATCCCGTCGGCCGCCCACCACGCGAGCTGGCCCACCGGCAGCAGGAAGGCGAGCGCGAGCACCCCCACGCAGGCGCCCGTCGCGCCCGCGGCCCGCCAGCCGCACAGGCGCGCCGGTTCCACCACCGGCCCGCGCCGCCCGGTCTGGGTGAAGCGCGCCCGCCCTCGCGAGTGGCGCTCGAGCAGCAGCAGGCCCGCCGCAAAGAGGAGCAGCACGCTGGCGAGCTGGGTGGCCGCGATGCGGTCGAACATCCCATACCAGACCCGGTAGATCGCCTCGGTGAGCGTGCGGTAGCCGAAGATGGAGACGGTGCCGAAGTCGGCGAGCGCTTCCATCATCGCCAGGGCCACTCCGGCCACCAGCGCCGGCCGCGCCATCGGCACCGTGATCCGGAGGAACGCGGCGCCACGCGAGCGGCCCAGCGTGCGCGCGGTCTCCACCGCGGCGGCCCCCTGCTCGCGGAAGGCGACGCGCGCTAGCAGGTAGACGTAGGGATAGAACACCAGGGTCATCATGACCACCACGCCCGCGTAGGAGCGGATCTCGGGCAGCCGCGCGCCGGCGCCGAGCCACCGGCGCAGCGCCCCCTGCACCGGGCCCGCGTACTCGAAGAGGCCG
>DATHSW010000148.1:0-2189 GCA_035463855.1 Candidatus Deferrimicrobiaceae bacterium
AGGACTACGTGACCGTCCACTTCCTGGCGAGCCTGCTCGACTACACCACGGACGAGAGCGGCGCCCGCGTCCTGGAAGGCAGCCGTACCGAGCCGGTGAAGTTCGAGGAGTTCTGGACGTTCGTCCGCCCGGTCGGTCCCGGCGCCTTCCGCCTCAGCGCGATCCAGCAGGCCTGAGCGTCAGAAGGCGGCGGACATGCCGCCGTCGAAATTGATCGCCGTCCCGGTGATGTAGGCCGCGCGGGCGGAGGCGAGGAACGCCACCAGATCGGCGAACTCCTCGGCCTCGCCCATGCGGCCCACCGGCACGCGCCTGGCCGCCTCGCGGTAGTACCCTTCCAGATCGCCCTTGGCCCGGCGCTCCCACTGCGCGCTCTTCACGAGGCCCAGGCAGATCGTGTTCACCAGGATGCGATCGGGGGCGTACTCGTTGGCGAGCGACTTCGTCAGGTTGATGCCGGCCGCGCGCGTCACGGACGTGGGCAGGGCGCGGGCGGCGGGCGCCTTGCCGCCCACCGTGGTCACGTTGATGATGCGTCCGCCGCCCCGCGTCTTCATGTGCGGGATCACGAGCCGGCAGAACCGCACCGCCGCCATCAGCTTGACCTGGATGTCGGCCTCCCAGGTGGCGTCGTCCACCTTCTCGAAGCTGGCCGCCGAGGAGGTGCCCGCGTTGTTGACCAGGATGTCCACCCCCCCGTAGGTGCCGACGGCCGCGCTCACCACCGCGTCCACGTCGGCGGGGCGGGTGACGTCGGCGGGCAGGGCCAGCACCTGCACGCCGGTCTGGCGGCGGACGTCCTCGGCCGCGCGCTCCAGCACGTCCTTGCGGCGCGCGCAGATCACGACGCGGCAGCCCTCCGCGGCCAGGCGCATGGCGGTGGCGCGGCCGAGCCCTTCGCTGCCTCCGGTGACGATGGCGATCTTGTCCGTGAGCCCGAGATCCAGCATGGTGGGTCCTCCCCTCGGCCGCGACTCTAGCCGTGAGCCGCCGCGCGGTCAAGGGCGCTGCCGCCCCGTGGTATCGTCGTCGCCATGCGACGTGTCCTCGTGACCGGGATGAGCGGGCTCATCGGCGCGGCGGTGCGCCGCCGCCTCGAGGGGCGCTGGGCGCTGCGCGCCCTGAACCGCCGGCCGGTCGCGGGCGTGGAGACCCACCAGGCCGACATCGGCGATCTCGACGCCATCGTCCCCGCCTTTCGCGACGTGGACGCGGTGGTGCACCTGGCCGCCAACGTCGCCAATGTCGAGGGCACCCCGGGGTGGGAGGCGGTGCTCCGCGACAACGTGATCGGGACCTACCACGTCTTCGAGGCGGCGCGCCGGGCCTCGGTGAAGCGGGTGGTCTACGCGAGCAGCGGGGCCACCGTGAGTCGCATCGAGCGTGACCCGCCCTACGCGGCGCTCGCCGCCGGCCGCTACGACGAGGTGGTGGAGTGGCCGATACTCACCCACGAGTCGCCGATGCGCCCCAATGGCCTCTACGGCTGCAGCAAGATCTGGGGCGAGGCGCTCGCGCGCCACTTCGCCGACACCACCGACATGTCCATGATCTGCCTGCGCATCGGCCACGTGACCGCGGCGGACCGGCCGGTGCAGCCGCGCGAGTTCTCGGTCTGGTGCAGCCGCCGCGACATCGCCCAGGCGGTCGAGCGGAGCCTCGCCGCGCCGGACCGCGTGCGCTTCGACGTGTTCTTCATCACCTCGGAGAACAAGTGGAGCTACCGCGACATCGCGCACGCGCGCGCGGTGCTGGGCTACGTTCCCGAGGACCGCGCCGAGGATCACCGGGCCCGCCCTTGAAGCTCCTGTCCTGGAACGTCAACGGGCTGCGGGCGGCGTGGAAGAAGGGCCTGCTCGACATCCTCGGCGCCGAGGCGGCCGACGTGGTCTGCGTGCAGGAGACCAAGATGCAGGCCGAGCAGGTCACCGACGAGATGCGGGCCCCGCTCGGCTACCGCAGCTACTGGAGCTTCGCGGAGCGCAAGGGCTACAGTGGGGTGGCGACCTACACCCGGGTGGAGCCGCTGGCGGTGAGCACCGCCTGCGACTCGCCGGTGCTCGACTGCGAGGGGCGGCTGGTGCACACCGAGCTGCCGGACTTTCATCTCGTCAACGTCTACTTCCCGAACGGCGGGATGGGCCCCGAGCGGGTCCAGCACAAGCTGGCCTTCTACGAGGCCTTCCTCG
>DATHSW010000149.1:0-28834 GCA_035463855.1 Candidatus Deferrimicrobiaceae bacterium
TACTATCGGCCTCCGCGTTCCCGGCTGATCCAGGACGCCACTGTCGTCACCGCGTTGAACGAGGTGGTCGCCCGACATAGTCGCTGGGGGTGCTGGAAGTGCTTCTATCGGCTGCGCCGGGCCGGGCATCCGTGGAACCACAAGCGCGTGCATCGCGTGTACTGCGCCCTGCGGCTGAATCTGCCCCGGCGCACGAAGCGGCGGGTCCCGGCGCGCCTCCGCCAGCCCTTGGTGGCGCCGGCCCGGCTCAACGAGATCTGGGCCCTTGATTTCATGGCCGATGCCCTCTACGACGGCCGGGGCTTCCGGACGTTCAACGTGCTCGACGAGGGCAATCGCGAGGCCCTCGCGATCGAGATCGGGACGTCGATCCCCAGCGCCCGCGTGATCCGGATCCTCGATGACCTCATTCGGCTGTACGGCCGGCCCGCCCGGGTGCGCGTCGACAATGGGCCCGAGCTGACCGCGGAGGCCTTCGTGGACTGGTGCGCGGCGCAGCGCATTGCCATCGGCTACATCCAGCCTGGGAAGCCCGATCAGAACGCCTTCATCGAACGGTTCAATCGGAGCGTCCGCGAAGAGGTCCTCGACGCGTACCTCTTCGACTCTCTCGAGCAGGTGCGCGAGATCACCGATGCGTGGCTTGCGATCTACAACACCGAGCGGCCTCATGACAGCCTCAACCAGGTCCCGCCGCTCCTGTTTCTGCCGAGGCCAGACGCGCCCCCAAAGTCTGTCTTTGAAGTGTCTACTTGACGGGGGAGCTTACGGTCTGTCTCAGGGGTAGATCGACCGAGGCTACATTCCACCCATTCTGCCTCGTTGTGCGTATATCTCCATGAGGGCATGAGATGGACGCCGAGCGGGGGCTGATGGAGCGGGTGGCCAGGGGGGACCAGGGCGCGTTCGGCGACCTGGCCCAGCGCTACAGCGGCAAGCTGCTGGCCGTGGCGGGGCGGCTGCTCGGCTCCCGGGCCGACGCCGAGGACGCCGTCCAGCGCGCGTTTCTCCAGTGCTACGCGGGGGCGGCGGGCTACAACCCCCGCTGGGCCGTCTCCACGTGGCTCTACCGCATCCTCACCAACGTGTGCGTGGACGAGCTCCGGCGGCGGGCCACCCGCACCGCCCACGACGAGCGCTCGGCCGCCGGGCCGCTCTCGTCGAGCAACCACCGCCCGCCCGATGCCTATCTCGATCTGCACCGGGCGCTCGAGCGCGTGCCGCGCGAGGCGCGGGTGCTCCTGGCCCTGCGCTACGTGGACGGGCTCTCCTACGGGGAGCTGGCGCGCATCCGGGGCATCACGATCAATACCGTGAAGAGCCAGCTCGCGCGGGGCAAGGCCCTGCTGCGGGAGGAGCTCGGCAAGCGAGGAGCAGGTCATGAGTGACGGCAAGACGCAGGCGCAGGACCAGCTCGACCGGCTGCTGGCGGACTACTTCCGGCCGGACACGGCCCCCGCGGGCCTGGGACGCAAGATCATGGCGGCGGCCCGCGAGTCCGCGACCGAGCTGACGCGGCTCGAGGCGAAGCTGGCCATCGAGGCCACGTCGCGCGGGATCTCGCTCGTGCGCACCGGCCGGGCCGGGAAGCCGGCCACCGCGGCGGCGCGGAAGCTGACCGAGCAGGCGCGGGAGGAGATCCACGAGTACCTGCGGGGGCAGCGGGCCTTCTTCCGGGTGCCGGTGGATCTGGCGGACGTGCCGGACTTCCAGCGTAAGGTCCTCGAGGCCGCGCGGCTCATCCCGTTCGGCGAGGCGCGGCCGTACGCGTGGATCGCCGCGCGGATCGGCCATCCCCGCGCGGTGCGCGCGGTGGGGACCGCGCTCGGCCGCAACCCGGTCCCGCTCATCCTGCCCTGCCACCGCGTGTGGCGGAGCGACGGCGGGCTCGGCGGCTACATCTTCGGCGCGGCGGTCAAGGACCGGCTGGCTGCGCTCGAGCGGGCCACGCCGGTGCTCGAGGGCTGCACGAGCACGCGCATCGTGTGCCGGGTGGGCTGCATCCACGGCCGGCACATGCGCCCGGACAACCGGGTGGTGTTCGCCTCGGTGGACGACGCGCGCTCGGTGGGGTACCGGCCTTGCAAAGTATGTCGGCCCGCGGCCTGAAGCCCGCCGCCTCCATCGCGGCGCGGTTCGAGCGGGTGGACTGGGCGGAGGTGGCCCGTGGTCTGGATGACCGGGGGTGGGCCACCACGCCGCCGTTGCTCACCGCCGCGGAATGCGCGGAGCTGATCCGGCTCTACTCCGACGAGCGCCGGTTCCGCAGCCGCGTGGACATGGCGCGGTTCCGCTTCGGGGAAGGGGAGTACAAGTACTTCGCGAACCCGCTGCCGCCGGTCGTCCGCGAGCTGCGGCGCCACGTCTATCCCTACCTGGCGCCGATCGCGAGCGCCTGGGAGAAGACGCTCGGCAGCGAGCGGCGCTACCCGCCCGAGCTCGACGGCTTCCTCGCGGTCTGCGCCGAGCACGGCCAGAGAAAGCCCACGCCGTTGCTGCTGCGGTACGAGGCCGGTGGCTACAACTGCCTCCACCAGGACCTCTACGGGGACGTGGCGTTTCCGCTCCAGATGACCTGCTTGTTGAGTCGCCCCGGCGTCGACTTCAAGGGCGGAGAGTTCCTGCTGGTGGAGCAGCGGCCTCGGGCGCAGTCGATCGGCTCGGTGGTTCCGCTCGAGCGCGGCCAGGTCGTGATCTTCGCCACGCGCCATCGGCCGGCGCGCGGTGCGCGCGGGGCGTACCGGGTGACTCTTCGCCACGGTGTCAGCCGTCTGGTTTCAGGCGAGCGCTATACGCTCGGTGTGATCTTCCACGACGCGAAGTAGCCCCTCACCCTGCCCTCTCCCCAGAGGGGAGAGGGTGGATCGGGGTATCAGGTCTACCCTCGCCCCCGGAGGGGGAGAGGGCAGGGTGAGGGGGCGGTCAGATGTGCGGGCGGATGTCGCGGGCGAAGGCCTCGTAGATGCCGATCATGTCGTCGAGGTCGCGGTAGCGCGTCTCGAGGAGCATGGACTCGACGCCGAGGTCGCGGAAGGCGGCGAGGTCCGCGATCACCTGGTCGCGCGAGCCCTGCAGGGGCTTGCGGTCGGAACCAAGCGGCGCGCTTCGCAACGACAGGCCGGCGCGGACGCTGATCGTGACCTGGTCGAACGGGCGCTTCTGGCGCGCGCACTCCTCCCGGAGCCGCGCGATATCGGCCTTGAGCGCCTCGGGCGTGATGAAGGCGGCGTGCCAGCCGTCGCCGAGCTGGACGACGCGGCGGAGGGCGCGCGGGGTGTGGCCGCCGATCAGGATCGGGATGTCGCCGTGGGCAGGCTTGGGGAAGACGCCGAGCTCGTCGAAGGAGAAGAACTCCCCGTGGTGCGCGGTGCGGGCGTCGCGCCAGCAGGCGCGCATGACGATGAGCGCCTCGTCGCTCCAGGCGCCGCGGCGATCGTAGTCGCCGCCCAGCAGCTCGATCTCCTCGCGCATCCAGCCCACGCCCACTCCGAGCACCAGGCGGCCCCCGGAGAGGTGGTCGAGGGTGGCGGCCATCTTCGCGGCCAGGACCGGGTTCCGGTGGGGGAGCACCAGGATGCTGGTGCCGAGCCGCACGCGCTCGGTGACGCCCGCCACCAGGGCCAGCGTCGTGAGCGGCTCGAGGAACGGCACCTCGGGGGCGAGCGGGAACTTGCCGGTGGGGCTGTAGGGATAGCGTGACGCGATCCGGTGCGGGATCACCACGTGATCGCTGGCCCACAGCGAGTCGTAGCCGAGGGCCTCCATGCGCCGCGCGAAGGTGATCACCCCGTGGCGCGTGCCCACGGGGCCGTACATGGGCAGATGACAGCCGAACTTCATCGGGCGCCGGAGGAGTAGACGACGCGGTCGCGCAGATCGTCGCCCGCGATCATCTCCCCCAGCCGCGAGCGCTGGATCTTGCCCGACGACGTCTTGGGGATGGTGCTGGGCAGGACCAGGAGAACCCGGGCGGGGCGGTGACCCCGTCTCTCGCGGATGCGCTGGACGATCTCGCGAACGAGGCGCGAGTGATCGGCGGCGTCGGCCGCCTGCCCGCGGACCTCGGCCACCACGTGCAGCCGCTGGGTGCCGGTGCGATCGCTCTCCACCCCGACCGCGGCGGAGTAGCGCACGCCCGGCACGCGGTCCACGATCTCCTCGATGTCGGCGGGGATCACGTTCTCGCCGCCCACGATGATCACGTCCTTGAGCCGTCCGGTGACGTAGAGGAAGCCCTCCGCGTCCACGAAGCCCAGGTCGCCGGTGCGGAGCCAGCCGTCGGCCGAGAGCACCCGCCGGGTGGCCTCGGGGTTGTTGTGGTAGCCCTGCATCACGCCGGGGCTGTGCACGCAGATCTCCCCCTCCACGCCCGGCTTGAGCTTGTCCTCGCCGTCCATGACGCGGACGCGGACCCCGCGGCAGGGCTGGCCCACCGAGAGGAACTTGCCCGAGGGGTCCAGGCGCAGCGGGGTCCGGCGCGGCCAGATCGCCACGGCCAGGGTGGCCTCGGCCAGGCCGTAGCAGGGCGTGATGAGGTTCTCCGCGCCGAACTTCCGCTCGAAGGCCTCGACGGTGCTGAGGCGCACCGGCTCGGCTCCCGAGAGGGCCTGCTTGAGCGAGGAGAGATCGATCCCGCTCGTGTCGCCGATGTTGCGCACGCAGTTGCGGTAGCCGAAGTCGGGCGACACCGTGAAGGTGGCGCCGACCCGGGTGACCAGCTCGAGCCACACGCGCGGGTTCTTGAGATCGGGCGGCAGGAGGTGGAGCGGCGCCCCGTTCCAGGGCGGGGTGAACGCGCAGCCGATCAACCCCATGTCGTGGTAGAGCGGCAGCCACGACACGACCACGTCGTCGCGGGTGAGCTGGGCGGCCTCCGCCATGAACTCGACGGTGCGCACCACGTTGGCGTGGCTCAGCACCACCCCGCGGGGCTGCCCGGTGCTGCCCGAGGTGTACTGGATGAAGGCCACGTCGTCGGTGGCCGCGGTCGGGAAGGCGGGCGGGGGATCGTCCACCTCGAGATCGCTCGGCTCCAGCACGTGCCGGATATTCGACGCGGCGGACCGGGATTCCTCCACGCCCTTGCGGAACCAGCCGATGGTCGCGACCGCCTTCGCTTCCGAGTCCCGGAAGACGTTCGCGGTCGCCTCCACCCCGAGGGTGGGGTAGAGCGGGACCGGCACCGCGCCCAGGCGGAGCGCCCCGAAGAAGGTGTAGAAGAACTCGGCGCAGGTGGGGTAGATGAGGCAGACCTTGTCGCCGCGATCGATGCCGGCGCGCCTGAGCCCGGCCGCGTAGCGCGCGCTCTCCCGCCAGAGCCGGCCGTACGGCACCGCTTCGTCGAAGAGGTGGAAGTAGGGGGTGTCGGGATCCTGGGCGGCCCTGCCCCCCATCAGCTCGGTCAGGGTGGCCGGGATCGGCGCTCCTGGCTTCACGGGCGGCATTCTAGCGAAAGCGCCCGGGCCGGGAAAGCTTTCTTGCGCGCCTCCGATGGCCTAGCGGTCGAGGGCGATGAGGTCGAAGGTCTCGGCGTAGGCGTAGCCCCGGGGCCGGCCGAGCTCGGCGCCGCGCTCGCGGACGCGCTTCTCCACGGCGGCGAAGTCCCGGAACTGGCTGGCGTGGCAGGCCAGGGCCTTGATCTTGAGGTCCATGGTCTCGGAGATGTCCACCACGAGCTCGGGGTTCTCCCACCACATCACGTAGACCTCGCGGACCTTGTGGGGCTCGAGCCCCTGGGCGAGCAGCTCCGGGAAGGCCATGTGATCGCGGGCGAGCGGGTACACGCAATCGAGCGCGATGCCGGCCACCGTGCGGTGGTCGCGGTGCGAGGCGCCCAGGTTCTTGGTGCGGTGCGGGTTCTGGATGATCAGGCGATCGGGGCGGTGCCGGCGGATCGCGGCGGTCACCGCCATGCGCGACTCGCGCGTGTCCTCGACCTCGCAGTCGGGGAAGCCGAGGAAGTCCACCGTCTCCACGCCCAGCACCCGCGCCGCGCCGCGCTGCTCCTCCTCGCGGATCCGGGCCAGGCGCTCGGGCGTCATGCTCCGGTCGCCCGAGCCCTTGTCGCCGTTGGTGACGATGCAGTAGGAGACCTGCAGGCCTTCACGCACGAGGCGCGCGACGGTGCCTCCCGCGCCGAACTCGGAGTCGTCGGGGTGGGCGGTGATCACCAGCACGCGCTGGATCGGCGCTGTCCGGGACGCATCGGCCATGGAGAATGCTCCTTTCGTGGTCGCTATCTTACCATCCCGCTATAATGCGGTCGGTGACCACGCGGACCACCGGTGTCGTCCTGCTCGTGCTTCTGCTCGCGGGCTTCCTCCTCCTCGGCGCGCTGCCCAACCAGGTGGCGGGCATCCGCGTGGCCGGGCTCTCGCTGCTCTGGTGGTACGGCGGCGTGCTCGCGCCGGTGATGGCGGTGCTCGTCGCGATCCGCTGGCTGGCCGACCCGCTGCCCGCGCCCCCGCTCGACGAATGACGTCGGTCTCCCGCGTCCTGGCCGTCTGGCTCACGCCCGCGGTGATGCTGGCGCTGCCGGCCGCGCTCGCCGCGCGCGGGCCGGACGGGCTCTGGCTCGGGCTGGTCGTGACCCTGACGCCGCTCATCGCGCTGGGGATCGCGGCCCGGCGCCCGGCCCCGCCGCCGGGCGGCGCGGTCGGGGCCGGGGAGATGCTGTTCCCGGTCGTGACGCTCCTGATCACGGTCGGGGTGCTGCTCTGGGCCAACATCGCCCTGGCCGGCGACGTGGCGGCGTGGCTCGGAGCGCGCCGGTGGCAGGGCATCGTGATCGCCGCGGCGGCCGGGTGGCTCCTGACCGCGTGGCGCCCGCTGCGCCGGATCGCGCCGCTGCTGCTGGCCGTCGCCTTCGCGGCGGCGCTGGTGGCGCTGCTGCAGCTCGCGTGGGCGCTCGGCCTCGGGCCCATCGCGGCGTGGGACCGGGTGGCCAACCAGTCCGCCTTCCGGTTCCCGCCCTCGAGCCCCTGGGTCATCAGCGGGCGCGACCTCGCGGCGGTCCGCGGGAGCGCGCCGCTCGTCTTCGACGAGGTGCACCGCCTCACCGCCCCCGCCGGCGGCGTGCTGCGCGCACGCACGCGGGACGCCACGCGGCTCGCCGAGATCGAATGGACGCTGGCGCCCGGCCAGACCGTGACCCTGCGCGCGGGCGACGAGATCACGCGCGGCTCGACGCTGCGGCTGCGGTTCGAGGCCGACAAGCGGGTGCCGGGCGCGCCGCCGTCGGGCATGGCCTGGGCCGAGGGCCGCCCGCGCCGCTGGCTCGAGCGCGCGGGCCTGGCCGTCACCCTCCTCGCCGGGGCCGCCGCGCTGCTCCGCGCGGGCCTCACGCCGCGCCTCGGCCGGGACGGCGCGGGCTTCGTGGCGGGCGGGCTCCTGCTCGCCTTCGTCTGGGCGCAGGCGTGGGCGGTCTACGCGATGATCCAGGCGCCCGATCTCTTCCTCGGCGGCGTCACGCTCGAGCGGCTGCTCGAGCTGCCCGCGCCCGCGCTCTTCGCCGCGCCGTGGCGCCGGACGCTGCAGGCCCTGCTGCTCGCCGCGGGGCTCGCCGCCTTCCTCGCGTCGAGTCTCGCGCTGCGCGAGCGGCTCGGGGCGCTCGACTCCACCGGCGGTGGCGAGATCGGGCACGATCCGGGCCTCTGGGCCGGTCTCTTCGGGGGCGCCGCGCTCGCGAGCCTCTGGCCCGTCGATCCCTGGGCGCTGAGCCTGCTGGCGCTGGGCGGGGCGGGCTGCGCGCTCGGGCCCGCCGCGCTGTGGCCGCCGCGCCACGGCCGGGCCGCCACCACCGCGGGGGTCGCCGGGCTCCTCGTGTTCGCGAGCCTCGCCGCCGCGCAGCTTCGCGGCTCGAGCGGCGGGCTCCTGGGCGCGGCCATCGCCTATCCGGCACTGATCGCCGCGCCCGCCGGGGCCTTCGTGCTCTGGCTCGGCCGGCGCGTGCGCGGCTGACCGAGCGGCGCGCGGTTTTACGCCGATCCAGGCTGGGGGTATGATGTAGCGTCCATGGCCAACGACCGCATCGTCGTCCGCGGGGCCCGCGAGCACAATCTCAAGGCGATCGATCTCGAGCTCCCCCGCGACCAGCTCGTGGTGATCACCGGGCTCTCCGGATCGGGCAAGTCCTCGCTCGCCTTCGACACCATCTATGCCGAAGGGCAGCGCCGGTACGTCGAGTCGCTCTCGGCCTACGCGCGCCAGTTCCTCGAGCAGATGGAGAAGCCGGACGTGGACTCGATCGAGGGACTCTCGCCCGCGATCTCGATCGAGCAGAAGACGACCTCCAAGAACCCGCGCTCGACGGTGGGCACCGTCACCGAGATCTACGACTACCTGCGGGTGCTCTTCGCGCGCGTCGGGATCCCGCACTGCCCCCAGTGCGGCAACGTCATCTCGGCCCAGACCGTCCAGCAGATGGTGGACCGGGTGGCGACCCTGCCGGTGGGGACGCGCCTGGCGATCCTCTCGCCGATCGTGCGCGGGCGCAAGGGCGAGTACCGCAAGCTCTTCTTCGACCTGCGCCGCCAGGGCTACGTGCGGGTGCGGGTCAACGGCCAGCTGCGCGAGCTGACCGAGGACATCGAGCTGGCCAAGACCAAGAAGCACACCATCGAGGTCGTGGTGGACCGGCTGGTGGTGAAGGACAATTTCGGGGGCCGCCTGGCCGACTCGCTCGAGACCGCGCTGCGGCTGGCCGACGGGGTGGTGCAGGTGGAGGTGCCCGACGGGCCCTCCTTCCTCTTCTCGGAGCGGCTGGCCTGCGCGACCTGCGGCATCTCCTTCCCGGAGGTGTCGCCCCGCATGTTCTCGTTCAACAACCCCTACGGCGCCTGCCCGGACTGCGGGGGCATCGGCACCCGCTACGAGATCGATCCCGAGCGCGTGGTGCCGGACGGCGGCAAGACTCTCGCGGGCGGCGCGCTCCGGCCCTGGGCGGGGCCGTCGGCGTCCTCGATCTTCAAGCAGACCCTGCGGGTGCTCGCGAAGCGCCACCGCTTCAGCCTCGACACGCCGTGGGCCAAGCTGCCGAAGAAGGCGCGCGACGTCGTCCTGTACGGCGAGCCGGACGACGGGTTCGAAGGCGTGGTCAAGCTGCTCGATCGGCGCTACAAGGAGACGGTGTCCGAGGACACCCGCAGCGAGGTCGAGCACTTCATGACCGAGCGGGACTGCCCGACGTGCGGCGGCTCCCGCCTGCGCTCGGAGACGCTCTCGGTCAAGATCGCGGGCCGCTCGATCGCCGACGTGGTGCGCTTCCCGATCAAGGCGGCGCGCCAGTTCTTCGACACGCTCGCCCTGTCGGAGCGCGAGATGGCGATCGCCCGCCGGGTGCTCAAGGAGATCCGCGAGCGCCTCGGCTTCCTCTCCCAGGTCGGGCTCGACTACCTGACGCTCGACCGGCCGGCCGCGACGCTCTCGGGCGGCGAGGGCCAGCGCATCCGGCTCGCCACCCAGATCGGTTCGAGCCTGGTCGGCGTCCTCTACATCCTGGACGAGCCCTCCATCGGCCTCCACCAGCGCGACAACGGCCGGCTGCTCGACACGCTGAAGCGCCTGCGCGACCTCGGCAACACCGTGCTGGTGGTGGAGCACGACGAGGAGACCATGCGGGCGGCCGACTACGTGGTGGACCTGGGCCCCGGCGCGGGCGAGCTGGGCGGCCACGTGGTCGCGGTGGGCACGCCCGATGAGGTGATGGCGAACCCCGATTCGCTCACCGGTCGCTTCCTGGCCGGCGTCGAGCGCATCGCGGTCCCGGCGGCCCGCCGGAAGGCCAACGGCAAGTTCGTGACCATCCACAACCCGCGCGAGCACAACCTGAAGGGAATGAGCGTGAAGATTCCGCTCGGCACCTTCACCGCGATCACCGGTGTGTCGGGCTCCGGCAAGTCCACCCTGGTCAACGACATCCTCTACCGGGCGCTGGCCTCGATGCTCCACCGCGCGCAGGACCGGCCGGGCGCGCACGACCGGATCGAAGGCGCGCAGCATCTCGACAAGGTCATCGACATCGACCAGTCGCCGATCGGGCGCACCCCGCGGTCCAATCCCGCGACCTACACCGGGGTGTTCACCCTGATCCGCACGCTGCTCGCGCGCACGCCGGACGCGCGGGTGCGGGGGTACCAGCCGGGGCGCTTCTCGTTCAACGTCAAGGGCGGGCGCTGCGAGGCGTGCCAGGGCGACGGGCTCGTCAAGATCGAGATGCACTTCCTGCCCGACGTCTACGTGACCTGCGAGGTCTGCCGCGGCAAGCGCTACAACCGCGAGACGCTCGAGGTGCGGTACAAGAGCAAGAACATCGCGGACATCCTCGACATGACGGTGGCGGAGGCGCTCGGGTTCTTCGAGCCGGTGCCCTCCATCAAGCAGAAGCTCCAGACGCTGCACGACGTGGGCCTCGAGTACATCCGCCTGGGCCAGGCCGCCACCACGCTGTCGGGCGGCGAGGCCCAGCGGGTGAAGCTGGCCACCGAGCTGAGCCGGCGCGCGACGGGCCGGACGCTCTACATCCTGGACGAGCCCACCACCGGACTGCACTTCGCGGACATCCGGCGGCTCCTGGAAGTGCTCAACCAGCTCGTGGATCAGGGCAATACGGTGGTGATCATCGAGCACAACATGGACGTCATCAAGACCGCGGACTGGGTGGTCGACCTGGGCCCCGAGGGTGGCCACGAGGGTGGCCGGGTGATCGCTTCCGGCACCCCCGAGGACGTGGCCGGCCAGGCCAAGTCCTTCACCGGCCAGTTCCTGGCCCGCACCCTAAGCCGTTGAGACGCACGAAGATCGTCTGCACGCTCGGCCCGGCGAGCAGCCAGCCGGAGGTGCTCGACCGGCTGGTGGTGGCGGGCATGGACGTGGCCCGCCTCAACTTCTCGCACGGCACCCACGCCGAGCACGCCGAGGTCATCCGGGCGATCCGGGAAGGGGAGGCGCGCTGGGGCCGCCCCATCACCATCCTGCAGGATCTCCAGGGTCCCAAGGTCCGCCTCGGCACGTTCGTGGGCGGGCAGGCCCTGCTCACCCCGGGCGAGCCCTTCGTGCTGACCGACCGCAGCGTGAAGGGCACCGCCTCGCGCAGCTCGCTCAACCATCCTGAGTTCCTCGCGGCGCTGCGGCCGGGGGATCCCGTCTGGATGGACGACGGCATGATCCAGCTCGTGGTCGAGAAGGTGGAGGACGGCGAGGTCCATTGCCGCATCGTCTCGGGCGGGCCCGTCTCGGATCACAAGGGCGTGTCCTTCCCGCGGCTGCCGGTGCCGGTGTCGTGCCTGGCGACGAAGGACCGCGAGGACCTGCGTTTCGGGATCGAGCAGGCGGTGGACTACGTGGCGATCTCGTTCGTCCGCTCGGCCGCCGACATCCAGGAGGTCCGCAAGTTCCTCCACGACCAGGGCGCCAACATGCCGATCGTGGCCAAGCTCGAGCGGGCGGAGATCGTGGCGAACCTCCAGGGGGTGCTGCCGCTGGTGGACGCGGTGATGGTGGCGCGGGGCGACCTCGGGGTGGAAGTGCCGCTCGAGGAGGTGCCGGTCATCCAGAAGGACGTGATCCGCCAGGCCCGCCAGGCCAAGGTGCCGGTGATTGTGGCCACCCAGATGCTCGAGTCCATGGTCACGCACTCGCGCCCCACCCGCGCCGAGGTCAGCGACGTGGCCACCGCCATCTTCGACGGGGCCGACGCGATCATGCTCTCGGCGGAGACCGCCACCGGCCGCTTTCCGGTCGAGACGGTCCAGGTGATGGCCCGGATCGCCGAGCGCGCCGAGCGCGCCGCGCCGCTCGGCGCCGCGTCGCGCCCGCGGCCCGAGGCCTACGGCTTCCCGGAGGCGGTCGCGGAGGCGGCCTGCCAGGCGGCCCGGCTGCTCCACGCCAAGGCCATCGTGGCCTTCACCCAGTCGGGCTTCAGCGCGCGGCTCATCTCCCAGGACCGGCCCGAAGTGCCGATCATCGCGCTCACCCCGTACTCGGAGGTGCAGCGACGGCTCGGCCTCTTCTGGGGCGTGTCCTCGCGGCTCGTGCACAAGGTGGAGACCACCGACGAGATGCTCGAGGAGGTGGAGGCGACGCTGCTCGGCGACGGCACCGTGCGCAACAACGACGTGATCGTGATCATCTCGGGCGCGCCGATGTGGGTGACCGGGACCACCAATCTCCTCAAGCTTCACCGCGTGGGCGATCGCCGGTAGCTTCTGACCGCGCCGCGGTCGGTCGACGCGGGCCGGGGGCCGGGGCGGCGGGGCCCTCTCCGGGACACGCTGACTCGCAACCCG
Source organism: Candidatus Deferrimicrobiaceae bacterium (assembly GCA_035463855.1). GTDB lineage: Bacteria > Methylomirabilota > Methylomirabilia > Rokubacteriales > CSP1-6 > CAMLFJ01. The sequence continues at coordinate 12,285 of DATHSW010000149.1, forward strand.
CAGACGCGGCACCGACGAGCCACGAGAGGGGACGGAGCCGGCTTCGATAGCGCGCAGAAGACACGGTCCCGGGGAGGGCCCCCGCCGCCCCGGCCCCGGCCCGCTGCGCTCGGGCGTGAACGGTAGAATGGCCGACGATTCCCACTACTTGGAGAGAATCCATGGCGTACGAGACGCTGCGGTATGAGGTGAAGGATGGGGTGGCCACCATTACGTTGAACCGGCCGGAGGCCTACAATGCGCTGAACCTGGCGCTGGGGCGGGATCTGTTCCACGCCGCGCTGGAGGCGGATGAGGATCGGGGGGTGCGTTGCATCGTGGTCACGGGGGCCGGGAAGGCGTTCTGCGCGGGCGGCGACGTCAAGGACTTCGCGGACAACCCGGAGCGCATCGGCGTCCTGATCAAGGAGCTGACCACCTACCTGCACGGAACGGTGTCGCGCCTAGCCCGGACCATGAAGCCGGTGGTGATGGCGGTGAACGGGATCGCGGCGGGCGGGGGGATGAGCCTCGCCCTGTCGGGGGACCTGGTGGTGGCCGCCGAGTCGGTGAAGTTCACGATGGCCTACTCGAGGATCGCCGCCTCCCCGGACGGCTCCTCGTCCTACTTCCTGCCGCGGATGATCGGGCTGCGCCGCGCGCTCGAGCTGCACTACACGAACCGCGTCCTCTCCGCCCGCGAGGCGATGGAGTGGGGGCTGGTCAATCGCGTGCACGCGGACGCGGAGTTCCCGGGCGCGGTCGCGGCCCTGGCCCGCGAGCTGGCGCAGGGGCCCACCCAAGCCTTCGGGCGCGCGAAGCTGCTGTTCCACCAGTCCACCCAGGAGAGTCTGGAGACGCAGATGGAGCTGGAGGCGCAGGCCATCGCGGCCAGCGGCCATACCGAGGACTTCCGCAACGGCGTGGTCGCCTTCGCCCGCAAGCAGCCGGTGACCTTCACGGGCCGCTAGGATCCGTGGGGCGGCTCGATCCCGGCGAGCTCGGCCGCCGGCTGGACGATATCCTCGCGGCGGCCGAGCGCATGATCCGCCCGGTGCCGGAAGCGGACCTGGACGAGGGCCTGCGCGACCTGGCCTTCCGCATCTTCCGCCTCGGCCTGGGCTTCGCGGACGGCATGGATCTGGGCCGCTTCCCGGAAGATTGGCGGCGCGAGCCGGCCCCCGCCGATCTCCGGGACGGCGCGGCGGTCGCGCGCTACGGCGCGCTCGTGCGCGGCCGGCTCGCCGGGTGGTTCGAGGGCGCCGGCGCGCGGGAGTTCGCGCGGGTCATCACGGCGCACGACGGCCCGCAGGCGGGATACGAGCTGCTCGAGCGCGTCACCGGCGCCGCCGCGGAGCACCTGCGCGTCCTGCACGACACGCTCGCGCGCCGTGGCTTCACGCCGCGAGAGGCGCTGCCCGCCGCGCTCGATGGGCTGCCGGCGCCGGGCCGCCCCTGGTAGCCGCGTGACCGCGCCCGACGTCACCCCGCCCGCGGGCCCGGCGGCCTGCCCCCGCTGCCGCGCGGAGAACCCGCCGAGCCATCGCTTCTGCGTCTCGTGCGGCCAGGCGCTCCAGGCCTCGTGCGCGCGCTGCGGTTTCGTGCACGAGCCCGGCGCCCGCTTCTGCGGCGGCTGCGGGCAGCCGATCCTCGCCAGCATCGCGGCCGCGCGCTTCGCCTCCCCGGAGACCTATACCCCGGCGCACCTGGCCGAGAAGATCCGCACGTCCCGCGGCACCCTCGAAGGGGAGCGCAAGCAGGTCACGGTGCTCTTCGCGGACATGAAGGGCTCGCTCGAGCTGCTCGCCGATCGCGACCCGGAGGACGCGCGGCGGATGCTGGACCCGGTGCTGGGCGTGATGATGGAGGCGGTTCACCGCTACGAGGGCACCGTCAACCAGGTACTGGGCGACGGGATCATGGCGATCTTCGGCGCGCCGGTAGCCCACGAGAACCACGCGGTGCGGGCCGCCTACGCCGCCCTGCGGATGCACGAAGGGGTGCAGCGCCTCGCTCGCGAGCTGCGCCGCGCCGAGGGGGTGGACGTGCAGATTCGCGCCGGGCTGAACTCCGGCGAGGTGGTCGTGCGCGCCATCGGCAGCGACCTGCACATGGACTACAGCGCGGTGGGCCAGACCACGCACCTGGCGGCCCAGATGGAGCGGCTGACCCGCCCGGGCTCGACCCTGCTCACCCCGGAGACCCGCCGGCTCACCGAGGGCTTCGTGGCGGTGACCGCGCTCGGCCCGGTGCCCATCAAGGGGATCGCGGAGCCGGTCGAGGTGTACGAGCTCACCGGCCCCGGCCCGGCGCGCTACCGCCTGCAGGCGGCGGCGGTCCGCGGCCTGTCGCGCTTCGTGGGCCGCGACGGCGAGATCGTGCGGCTGCGAGAGGCCTTCGCGCGCAGTGGCGCGGGAGACGGTCGCCTGGTGGCGCTGGTCGGCGAGCCCGGAGTCGGCAAGTCGCGGGTGATCCGCGAGTTCCTCGAGGGGTCGTGGGTGGAGGGCGCGATCGTGCTGGAGGCCCGGCCCCTCGCCTACCGCCAGACCCCGTCGTGGTTCCCCCTGGTCGACGCCTTCCGCCGCTACTGCCAGATCGACCGGCTCGACGACGCGCAGACCATCCGCGAGAAGATCACCGACAAGCTGCTGGCTCTCGATCGGACCCTGGCCCCCGCGTTGCCGGCCCTGCTCGCGCTGGCCGACCTCGAGCCCGACGATCCGGAATGGCGGGGCCTCGATCCGCCGCAGCGCCGGCGCCGCATCCAGGAGGCGGTGCGCAACATGCTCCTGGTCGAGAGCCGGCGCCAGCCGGTGGTCCTCGTGGTGGAGGACCTGCAGCGGATCGACGAGGAGACACAGACGCTGCTCGACAACCTGGTGGATCGGCTCCAGGGCGCCCGGATGCTGATCCTGGTCTCCTACCGGCCCGAGTACCAGCACGCCTGGGGCAGCAAGCCCGCGTACGCCCAGATCCGGATCGATCCGTTCCCGCCGGTGACCGCCCACGCGCTGCTGGAGAGCATGCTCGGCTCCGATCCCGGGCTCACCGCGCTCAAGACGGTGCTGGTGGAGCGCACCGACGGCAACCCGCTCTTCCTCGAGGAGAGCGTCCGGGCCCTGGTCGAGACGCACGCCCTGCTGGGCGAGCCGGGCGCCCGCCGGCTGGCCAAGCCGCTCGAGTCGGTCCAGGTGCCGGGCAGCGTGCAGGCGGTGCTGGCCGCGCGCATCGACCGTCTCACCCCGGCCGCCAAGCACGTGCTGCAGTGCGCCTCCGTGATCGGCAAGGACGTACCGTTCGCGGTGCTGGCCGGGATCGCGGATCTGCCCGACGAGGGGCTGCGGGCCGGGCTGAGCGGCCTGCAGGCGGGCGAGCTGCTCTACGAGGCGAGCCTCTTCCCGGAGATCGAGTACACGTTCAAGCACGCGCTGACCCAGGAGGTGGCCTACGGCAGCCTGCTCCACGAGACGCGGCGCGCGCTGCACGCGCGGATCGTGGACATCATCGAGCGGCTCTACGCCACGCGCCTGGGCGAGCACCTGGAGCGGCTGGCCTACCATGCCCTGCGCGGCGGGCTGCGCGAGCGCGCGGTGGACTACCTGCGCCAGGCGGGGGCCAAGGCGGCCGCGCGGTCGGCGCATCGCGACGCGGTCGCGTTCTTCGAGCAGGCGCTCGAGATCGTGGAGGGCCAGGGTCCGCAGGGGCCTGCGCTGGCGACCGCGATCGATCTCGTGTTCGACCTGCGCGCCTCGCTCGCGCCGCTCGGCGAGTTCACGCGGACGCTCGACCATCTGCGCCGGGCCGCCGCCCACGCCGAGGCTCTCGGCGACCGCCGGCGCCTCGGGTGGGTCTCCGCGTACCTCACGCAGTCGCACTACACGCTCGGGGAGCAGGCGGCGGCCATCCGGGCGGCCGAGCAGGCGCTCGAAGCGGGGCAGGCGCTGCCCGATGCCTCGCTCCAGATCGTCGCCGCCTTCGGGCTCGGCCAGGCGCATCACGTGCTCGGGGACTATCGCGCGGCCCAGCGGCATCTCGGCCGGGTGGTGGCCGCGGTGGACGGCGAGCTGAGCCGCGAGCGCTGGGGCATGGCCGGTCTCGTGTCGGTGGCCTCGCGCATCTGGCTCGCCGCCTCGCTGGCCGACACCGGCGACTTCGGCGACGCCTTGATGCGCGCGCGGGAAGCGGTGGCGCTCGCGGAGGCTCCCGAGCATCCCTGGAGCCTGGCCGGCGCGTGCATGACCGTGGGCTTCGTGCACGTGAGCCAGGGCCATCTCGACGAGGCCGCGCCCGTGCTCGATCGCGGCATCGCCTTCTCCCGGGAGATGGATCTCACCGCGTGGCTGCCGATGCTGCTGTGTGCGCGCGGGATAGCCCACGCCCGGAGCGGACGCGTGGTGGACGGCCTGCTCATGCTCGAGGAGGGGGTGCGCCGCGCCAGCGCGCTGCGCATCCTGAGCCGGCACGCGCTGCGCCTGGTCTGGCTCACGGAAGGCTACCTGCGGGCCGGGCGTGTGGACGAGGCCTCCGACGCGGCCGATCAGGCGCGGCGGCTTGCGGCCGAACACGCCGAGCAGGGGTACGCGGCGATGGCGGTGCGGATGCTGGGCGAGATCGCGGCGCGCGCCGGGCAGGAGACGCGCGCGGCGGAGCACTACGCCGACGCGCTGGCCCGGGCCCGCGCGCTCGCGATGCGCCCGCTGGAGGCGCGCTGCCACCTCGGGCTTGGCGAGCTGGGGCGGCGGACGGGCGACGGCAGCGCGGCGAAGGAGCGGCTCACCGAGGCGGTGCGGATGCTCCGCGAGATGGACATGCGCTACTGGCTGGTTCAGGCCGAGGCCGCGCTGCGCGAGGTCTAGCGCCGGGTGTCTCGACCCGGAGACACTTGCCCGGTGTTGACCGGGTCGCTAGAGTGAGCGCGTGGATACGGAGACGCGAGCCTACCTCGACGCCGCGCTGGACGGGCTTCGCCAGGAGATCCGGGCGGGCACCGCGGAGACCGCAGAGCTGCGGCAGGTGATGGCGGCGGCCGCGGGGGATCTGCGGCACGAAATGAGGGCGGAGACGGCGGGGCTGCGGCAGGAGATGGCGGCGGCCACGGCGGATCTGCGGGAGGAGATGAGGGCAGAGACGGCGGGGCTGCGGCAGGAGATGAGGGAAACCGCCGGGGAGACCCGCCGGCACTTCGACGTGGTCGGCGAATCGATCCGGTCGGACGTCCGTGCGGTCGCCGAAGGCGTGGCGGCCAACTCCGAGGCGATCGAGCGCCTCGGCACGGACCTGCGGGCGGAGATGGACTCGCGCTTCACCGCGTCCCACGCGGTCGTCCGGGTGGCGCTCCAGGAACTCCGGCGCGACATCCACGAGCGCGGGGTCGGGCGCTGATCAGGCCGTCTCGCACACCACTCTGAAGCCGTAGTCCGAGTAGTGGAGCGCCGGAGGTAGCGACGAGCGCCGAGCCACCGGGCTCCACGCGTCCTGATGCCGCCAGGCGCCACCCCGGGATACACGGCGCGTTCCGGTCTCCGGCCCCCGCGGGTTCCGCTCCGGTGATCGCGCGTAGTAGGCCTCGTCGTCCCAGTCGAGACACCATTCGTGGCAGACGCCGGAGAGGGCGAGCAGCCCGAGTGAGTTGCACCGGGTCTCCGCGGGACGCGGCGGCCGATCGAGCCTGGTCGCCGCCGGCCGTTCCTCACCCCATGGGAAGCGCGCGCCCTCGAGGCCGGCTCGGGCCGCCTTCTCCCATTCGGCCTCCGTCGGCAGCCGGTAGGGTGCGCGCTCCCGGCCGGACAGCCACCGGCAATAGAGCGTCGCGTCGAACCAGCTCACGCCGACCACCGGCTGGTCGAGGTCGTTGAAGCGCGGGTCCTGCCACCAGGGCGGCGGCTCGACCCCGCCGTCCGCGAGGAAGACGGCGTACTCGCGATTGGTCACCGGCGCCCGGGCGATCGCGAACCGGTCGAGCCAGACGCGATGCCGGGGCCGCTCGCCGGGATGTCCGTGCTCCCAGCCCATCCAGAACCAGCCAGCGGGGATCTCCACCAGGTCCATGCCAGCGAGTATAATCAGCGCCACCATGAACTTCGCGGACCGGATGTCGCGGCTCGGCACGGAATCGGCGTTCGAGGTCCTGGCCCGGGCCAAGGCCCTCGAGCGGCAGGGCAAACAGATCATCCACCTCGAGATCGGGGAGCCGGACTTCGACACCCCGGCCCACATCCGCGACGCGGCCAAGCGGGCGCTCGACGGCGGGGCGACGCACTACGGGCCGGCCGCCGGCCTGCCCGAGCTGCGGGAGGCCATCGTCAAGGACGTGGAGGGCACGCGCAGCATCCCGGTCGCCGCCGACGAGGTGGTGGTGACGCCGGGGGCCAAGCCCATCATGTACTTCGTGATCACCGCGCTGGTGAATCCCGGCGACGAGGTGGTCCATCCGAACCCCGGCTTCCCCATCTACGAATCGGTGATCAACTTCGTGGGCGGCAAGCCGGTGCCGATTCCCCTCCGCGAGGAGAGCGGCTTCGGCTTCGACCTCGACGTGCTCGAGAAGAGCGTCTCCCGCAAGACCAAGCTCATCATCATCAACTCGCCCCAGAATCCGACCGGCGGCGTGCTGGAGATCGAGCAGCTCGGCCGCATCGCGGAGATCGCCAGGACCTACCGCATCCCGGTGCTCTCGGACGAGATCTACAAGTCTTTCCTCTACGAGGGCGAGTTCGCGTCGATCACGCGCTTCCCGGGGATGAAGGATCTCGTCATCATCCTGGACGGCTTCTCGAAGTCGTTCGCAATGACCGGCTGGCGGCTGGGCTACGGGGTGATGCCGGTGGCCCTGGCCGAGCACGTCACCCGGCTGATGGTGAACTCCAACTCGTGCACCGCCTCGTTCACCCAGCTCGCGGGCATCGCGGCGCTGCAGGGCGACCAGACCCCGGTGATCGAGATGGTGGCCGAGTTCAAGCGGCGCCGTGACGTGCTGGTGGCGGGGCTGAACCGGCTGCCGGGGGTCTCCTGCCGCTCCCCGCGCGGGGCCTTCTACGTGTTCCCGAACATCAAGGCGCTGAAGCGCCCCTCGGCCGAGGTGGCGGAGACGCTGCTGCGGGAAGCGGGCGTGGCCGTGCTCGGCGGCTCCGCGTTCGGCGAGTACGGCGAGGGTTATCTGCGGCTCTCCTACGCCAGCTCCGAGGCCAATCTGAGGAAGGCGCTCGAGCGGATGGAGCCGGTGCTGGCCCGGCTCGCGGGCGCGTAACCTTCCGCCGCGTGCCGACCGTCGCTGAGCTGATCGTCGAGGGCCTGCTGCGGGCCGAGGTGCCGCGGGTCTTCGGGGTTCCGGGCGGCGGCTCGAACCTGGAAGTGCTGGAAGCCGCGCGGGCCCGCGGCCTGCCGTTCGTCCTCTGCCACCAGGAGTGGGCCGCCTGCATCATGGCCGCGGTCACCGGCGAGCTCACCGGGCGCCCGGGCGCGGTGCTGTCCACGCTCGGGCCCGGGGTCACGGCCAGCGCCACCGGCCTCGCCCACGCGCACCTGGATCGCTCGCCGCTGCTCTACATCAGCGATCGCCACCCGTCGGACGTCCTCGTGTACGCCACCCACCAGTACGTGGACCACGTCGCGCACCTGGGCCCGATCGTGAAGGGCAGCGTGACGGTGACCGCGGAGTCGGCCGGCCACTGGGTGGCCCACGGCGTCCAGCTCGCGCTCGCGGAGCCGCGCGGGCCGGTGCATCTGGACCTGCCCGCCGATGTCGCGGGCGCGCCCGCGGTGCCGGTGGCCACCGCGATGACGCCACCGGTGCTGCCGGGGCCCGACGACGCCCTCGTCGAGCGGGCCGCCGAGATGATCCGGGAGGCGAAGCGGCCGCTCGTCCTCGCCGGGCTCGGCTGCCGCGCGGCGGACGCGAAGTGGCTGCGGGCCTTCTCCGAGGCGTTGCCCGCGCCGGTGCTGACGACCTACAAGGCCAAGGGCGCGATCCCCGACCCGCACCCGCTGGCGCTCGGGATCTTCACCGGGGGCGCGCTGGAGGAGCCGCTGGTGCGACGGGCGGACCTCATCATCACCTTCGGCCTCGACACGGTGGAGCTGATCCCGCGCCGCTGGTCCTACTCCGCGCCGGTGCTGAGCCTCGCGCGCGGCCCCTCCCGCGCTCCGCGGCTGCGCGCGGTGGGCGGGGGCGCCTACTTCACCCCCGCGCTCGAGGTGGTCGGCGACCTGGGCGCCATCCTCGAGGACCTGGCCCCGCGGATCATGCGGCGAGACGTGCGGGCGGACTGGGACGTGGCTGAGGTGGATCGCATCCGCCGCGAGCGCGCGGCGGCCCTGGAGGTGCCGGTGCCCGGGCTGGCGCCGCACCGGGTGGCGCAGATCGCCCGCGAGCTGACCGCGGCGGGCAGCATCGCCACGGTGGACGCGGGCGCCCACATGTTCCAGACCACGACCTACTGGCACTGTCTCGAGCCCGGAGAGCTCCTGATCTCGAACGGGCTCGCGACCATGGGCTTCGCGCTGCCCGCGGCGATCGCGGCACAGCTGGTGCACCCGGACCGGCGGGTGGTGTGCTTCACCGGCGACGGCGGGCTCATGATGGTCGCCTCCGAGCTCGAGACGGTGGCGCGGCTGCGCCTGCCGATCGTGATCGTGGTCTTCAACGACGGCGCGCTGTCGCTGATCGCGGTGAAGCAAGAGCAGAAGGGCTTCGAGGGCGTCTCGATGCGCTACGCCGGGCCCGATCTGCTCGCCCTCGGGCGCGCCTTCGGCATCCGCGCGCTGGCCGCCTCCGACGAGCCGGCGCTGCAGAGCGCGCTGCTCGCGGCCCAGACCGCGCCCGGCCCCACGCTCATCGACGCGCGCATCGACGCTTCCGGCTACCGGCGGATGCTGGAAATTGTGCGGGGCGTTCCGCGGTAGTCCGAATCGAAAGGCCGGGAGACCGGGCGGGGGGCGCGGGGTATACTGCGAGGCATGGGATTCCTGTCGGCGAAGGACGAGGCGGCGGTCCGGAAGGAGTTCGAGCGCATCGGTGGGCCGGTGAAGGTCACCGTGTTCGCCTCCGAGCTGGGCGGTGAGCACAATGCGCAGACCGTCGCGCTCATTCGCGAGGTAGCGGCGCTCTCCGATCAGATCTCGGTGGTGGTGCTGAACCCGCATATCGAGCGTGACCGGGCGGCCGCCTACGGCATCAGCGAGTCGCCCTCGGTCGTGGTGGAGGGGGCGGAGGACTACGGCATCCGCTTCCTCGGCATGCCGGGCGGCTACGAGTTCTCCAACCTGATCGACTCCATCATCGCGGTGTCCACCGGGGAAGCCGGCCTGAGCGACGAGACCAAGACGACGCTGGCCGGGCTCACCGACGACGTCACGATCAAGGTCTTCACGACCCCTACCTGACCCCATTGCCCCCGGGCCGTGCGCCTGGCGCAGCACATGGCGATCGCGTCGCCGAAGGTGCGGGCGGAGTGCATCGAGGCTACCGAGTTCCCCGAGCTGGCCCAGCGCTACCAGGTGATGGCCGTGCCCAAGATCGTCATCAACGACAAGGTGGGCTTCGAGGGCGCGATCCCGGAGCGGGACTTCCTGGGCGCGGTGCTCCAGGCCGTGGATCGCAAGCCGGAGGTCTGAGAGCCATGGAATCCGCCCTCATCGTCATCGGCGTCCTGATCGGGTGGTTCGCGCTCAACCGCTGGGTGCTGCCCCGCTTCGGCATCCAGACCTGAGCGGCGCCCCGCGGATGCTCCCGTGAGGAGCGAGACGCCGAAAGCCGCGACCGCGGCGCGTAGGGCCGATCTGCTCTTCACCTACGGCACGTTGATGCGGGGCTTCCGCCTCCACCGGCTGCTGGATGGGCGCGCCGAGTACCTCGCGCGCGGGCAGGTGCGGGCCCGGCTCATCGACCTCGGCTCCTATCCCGGCGCGCTCCCCGATCGCGACGGCACGCTCCTCGGCGAGGTCTACCGGGTCTCGGATCGGGCGCTGTGGGCGGTGCTGGACTCGGCGGAGGGACCCCAGTATCATCGCCGGGAGGTCACCGTCCGGAGCGAGGACGGCCGCGAGCTGGCCGCCTCGATCTACTGGTACGTCGGGCCGCTCGATCGGGGCGTGCCCATTCCGGGTGGCGATTACCGGGCCCACGCGCCCGCGACGTCCATCTATCACCAGAGCCCGTAGGAGGCGCCCGATGCCGGTCGAGGCTGCGCAGCTCATCAAGAACGACCAGGACCACCTGATCCACCCGCTGCACCACCCGAGCGATCACCTGGAGCCGATGGTCTACGTGCGCGGCCGCGGGGCCGTGGTGACCGACGTGCAGGGTCGCGAGTACATCGACGGCCTCGCCGGGCTCTGGAACGTCAACGTGGGGCACGGCCGGAACGAGCTGGCGGAGGCGGCGGCCGCCCAGATGCGCGAGCTGGCCTACTTCTCCGCGTACTCCGGGTCGTCCAATATCCCGGCCATCGAGCTGGCCTCCAAGCTCATGACCATCGCCTACCCGAACATGCAGGGCGTGTTCTTCACCTCGGGCGGCGCGGAGTCCAACGAGTCTGCGTTCAAGACCGCGCGCTTCTACTGGAAGGCCAAGGGCAAGCCCGACAAGGTGAAGATCATCGCGCGCAGCCTCGCCTACCACGGCGTCACGCTGCAGGCGATGAGCGCCACCGGCATGGCGGCCTACTGGAAGATGTTCGAGCCGCGGGTCCCCGGCTTCGTGCACATCCCGACGTGCTATCCCTACCGCCAGGAGGGCGCCAAGCCGGGGGAGACCGCGGGCCAGACCGCGGCGCGGCTCCTGGAAGAGGCGATCCTTCGAGAAGGCCCGGACACGGTGGCCGCCTTCATCGCCGAGCCGATCCACGGCGGGGGCGGCGTGCTCTATCCCACCGACGACTACTTCCCGCTCGTGCGGAAGGTCTGCGACAAGCACAACGTCCTCTTCATCGCCGACGAGGTGATCACCGGCTTCTGCCGGACCGGCAAGTGGTTCGCGCTCGAGCACTGGAACGTGTTGCCCGACATCGTCTCCTTCGCGAAGGGCGTGTCGTCCGGCTACCTCCCGCTGGGCGGCATCATGGTCTCGAAGGCGGTCAAGCAGGCCATGGACGAGGTGAAGCCCGAGGACAAGTGGATGCACGCCTACACCTACTCGGGGCATCCAACCTGCTGCGCGGTGGGCCTCAAGAACCTCGAGATCATGGAGCGCGAGCGGCTCTGGGAGCGCGCGGCGGCCATGGGCACGCGCCTGCATCAGGGGCTCAAGCAGGCGCTCGGCGATCACAAGCACGTGGGCGATATCCGCGGCGGCAAGGGGCTGCTGGCCGCCGTCGAGCTGGTGGAGGACCGGGGCAGCAAGGCGCCGTTCGGCGCCGACAAGAAGGTCGGGCCCCGGGTGCTGGCCGAGATGACCAAGCGGGGCGTGATCACGCGCGCCCGCCTCGAGCACCTCTTCTTCGCCCCGCCGCTGGTGGTCAGCGAGGAGCAGGTGGACCGTCTCGTCTCGGTCACCCGCGACTCGCTCAAGGCCGTCACCGGCTCCTAAGAGTCTTTTCGCCTCATCCCCTCTCCCCCTCCGGGGAGAGGGGAGCTACCTCGCGGGCACCACCCACAGGTACAGGGTGTGGCTGCCCTCGTGGCTCCCGACCTGCAGCGTCCGCGCCGGCGCCCAGTCCCCCATGTCGAAGCTATGCGAGACGATACGCGCCCCCGGCCGGAGCTCGCGCAGGAGCTTGGCCCGGAGCCGACGATTGAGGTCGGGCGACAGGTAGAGCGTCACGACCGTGGCCGGCGCCAGATCGGCCTCGAACAGATCCTGCTGCCGAAAGCTCAAGCGGTCGGCGAGCCCCAGCCGTCGGGCCCGCTCGGTGCTCTGCGCGACCAGGGCCGGATCGATCTCCAGACCTACACCGCGTGCGCCACGATCCCGCGCGGCGGCAATGAGGATCCGGCCGTCCCCCGAGCCGAGATCGTAGACGATGTCGTCGGCAGTTACGTCCGCCAGCCTCAGCATCTCGTTCACCACGACCAGAGGGGTCCGGACGTCCGGCACCTCCTGGCCGGGAATGGGCGCGCAGCCGGCCGCGAGCAGGAAGAGCGGCACCAACACGAACCTCATCCGCGCCATGGCCCTCGATTCTACTCCACTTGCCTTGGTACTCATCGTGTGTTTAGTATGGGCGCGATGGACCGACGGCGGCGGCTGGCGATCCTGGCGGAGGCGGCCCTCGACGACAAGGAGACGGGCATGCCCGGCCGGCCCCGATTCAACGAGGGCCCGGTCGGCATCCGGCCCGTTCGCCTCCCCGGCGGCGGGACCACCACGCTGATGCGGGTGATGCAGACGAACGCCTGCTCGCTCTCCTGCGGCTACTGCCCGACCTTCTGCGGGGGGCGGGTGAAGCGCACGGCCCTGTCCCCCGAGGAAGTGGCCCGCACCTTCATGGAATCGCATCGCGCCGGGGTGGCCCAGGGCCTGTTCCTCACCTCGGGCGTTCCGGGCCGGCCTTCGCGCGCGATCGACAGGATGCTGGCGGCGATCGAGATCCTTCGGGTCCGCGAGGGCTTCGCCGGGTACGTCCACATCAAGCTGCTGCCCGGCGCGGAGCGGGAGCAGGTGGTGCAGGCCACGCGGCTGGCCACGCGCGTGTCGGTGAATCTGGAAGGGCCGAACGACACCGTGGTGCGTGGCCTGGCCCGGGAGAAGGACTACTCCGGGGATCTACTCCCGAACCTGATGCTGGCCGGCCGGCTCTCGCGTGAGGCCCGGATCGAGGGCCGCGCGGGCATCGCGCCGGCCGGGACCACCACCCAGGTCGTGGTGGGCGCGCAGGGCGAGAAGGACCGCGAGATCCTCGGCGTGGTGGGCGGTCTCGAGCGGCGCGGGCTCCTGCACCACGCCCACTTCAGCGCCTTCCAGCCGGTGGCCGGGACGCCGATGGAGGGGCTCCCGCCCACGCCCGCCGCGCGCGAATGGCGGCTCTACCAGGCCGAGCACCTGCTGCGGCAATACGGGTTCCGGGCCGAGGAGCTCGTCTTCGGCGGCGACGGCAATCTCGCGCTCGACCACGATCCGAAGACGGCGTGGGCGCTGGCCCACGCCGAGCGCTTCCCGGTGGCGCTCGAGCGCGCCCCTTACGAGCTCCTGCTGCGCGTGCCCGGGATCGGCCCGACGGCGGCGCGCCGGCTCGTCAGCGAGCGCCGGCGCACCCTGCCGCGCGACGCCCGGGACCTCCGCGGTCTCGGCGTGGACGCGGCGCGTGCGGGCTTCTTCCTCACGCTCCGCGGCCGCCGGATGCGGCCGGCGCCGCCCGCCGAGCAGCTCCGCCTCTTCCCGCACGGCGAGCACCTGACGCAGGGGCCCTGGAAGACCGCCGTGCCTCCCTGCGCGTATCGGTGAGGCGTCCCGAGACGACGGAGGCGTGCCGCGACGCCACGAAGAGCGGTCTCGGTCTACTGAGGCACCGAGGACGGGCGTACAATACGCCCGATGACCTGGAAGCTCGAAGAGGCGCAGGCCCCGGCCGACCGGGCGCGGGCGGTGCTGATCTACGACGGCACCTGCGGGCTCTGTCGCGGCGGGGTGTCGTGGATCTCCCGCCGCGCGGTGGCCGGACGGTTCGAGTTCCTGCCCTGCCAGGCGGCCGAGCGGCGGACGCGCTACCCGTGGATGAACGAGCGCGCGTGTCTCGAGGCCATGCAGCTCATCCTGCCGGACGGCCGCGTGCTCGCCGGCGACGCGGCGATTCCCGAGATCCTGCGGCGGCTGCGGGGATGGCGGTGGCTGGCGCACGCCTTCCGGCTGCCGGGTATGGAGCTGCTGGCCCCGCGGCTCTACGCCTGGGTGGCACGCCATCGCTACCAGATCTCCTGCATGCTGGGCCGGCCGCGTGGCTGACCCGCGCGGGCGCGTCGCGCTCGTCACCGGGGCATCGTCGGGCATCGGCGCCGCCACCGCGCGCGCCTTCGCGGGCGCCGGGCTTCGTGTGGCGCTGTGCGCGCGTCGCAAGGATCGGCTCGAGCGCCTCGCGGCCGACCTGACCGCGCAGGGAGCCGAGGCCAGCGTGCACGCGGTGGACGTGACGGACGCGTTCGCGGTGCCGGCCATGGTGGACGCGGTGACCGCGCGCTGGGGCCGGCTCGACGTCCTGGTCAACAACGCGGGGCGGGGCTTCGCGGCCACGCTCGAGCAGACCACCGCGGAGGAGCTGCGCGCCCTGATGGAGCTGAACGTGGTGGCGGTGCTCGGCGCCACCCAGGCGGTGCTGCCGATCATGCGGCGGCAGGGGAGCGGCCACATCATCAACGTGTCTTCGATCGTGGGCCGCCGCGCGGTGCCCTATCGGGCCGCCTACAGTGCGACCAAGTTCGCGCTGGGCGCGCTCAGCGAGACGCTTCGGGTGGAGCTGACCGGGTCGGGGATCGCGGTGACGCTCGTGTACCCGATCCGCACCGTGACCGAATTCCATCAGGCCGAGGTCCAGAAGGTTCCGTGGCGGCCCATGGGCCCGGTGCAGTCGGCGGAGCGGGTGGCGCGATCGATCCTGTCCTGCGTGCGGCGGCCGCGCCCGGAGGTCTATCCCTACTGGCCGGTGCGAGTCCTGGCGGTGATGAGCGTCATCGCGCCGGGGCTCGTGGACCGGGGCATGCGCCGGGTGCTCCAGCGCTAGAACTCGGAGGGGAGCTGCGCCCCCTCGCCACGGAGCTCACCGGGCCAGATCGATCGTGGTGCCGCGCCCGCCGCCGACCGCCTTCTCGTAGACCGCCGCCGCCGCGGCCACGTCCTCGATCGCCACGCCGGTGCTGTCGAAGATCGTGATCTCGTCGGCCGACGTCCGCCCCGGCTTGTGGCCGGCGACCACGTCGGCCAGGCTGGCGTGCACGCCGGCCGCGGAGAGGATTCCCCGGGCGAGGGCGTGGTGGAGATCCCCGATGGTCGCGCACTGCTCGAGGCTGTCCACCACCACGGTGCCCGCCGCCATCAGCGCCGGCTCGATCTCCACCTTGTCCTCGTTGTCGGCGCCCACCGCGGCGATGAATGTGCCCGGCGCCACGTCCGCGCGGTGCAGGAGGGGCGCGCGCGAGGGGGTGCACGTGACGCAGATGTCGCTGAGCGGCACGACGGGGGCGAGCGCGACGGCCGGCCTCACGTCCAGGGCGAGCTCGGTCGACATCTCGTCGGCGAATCGGCGCGCGGCTCCCGCGTCCAGATCCACCGCGTAGGCGCGCTCGAGTCGGCGCACCCGCGCGAGCGCCGCCAGCTGGATGCGGCCCTGGCGTCCGCAGCCCACGATGGTGGCCACGCGCGCCTCGGGCCGCGCCAGGTGCCGGGCCGCCACCGCGGTGGCGGCGCCCGTGCGGAGCACCGTGATCTCCATGGAGTCCATCAGGGCGAGCGGCCGACCGGTCTCGCCGTCCGAGAGCACGACGACGCCCTGGATCGTCGGAAGGCCCCAGCGCGCGGCGTTCCCGGGGAAATTCGCGTTGAGCTTGGCCGCGACGTAGAGACGCGAGAGCCCGAGGCCGGCCGCCTTGATATGGAAGCCTCCGTCCGGCACGTGGAGGCCGAGCACTCCGGGACCGAGCGCCCGGCCCGCGCCCTGCAGCGCGAAGGCCTCCTCGACCGCCGCGATGCACTCGTCGAGCGTCAGGAGGGCCGCCACGTCCCCGCGGGTGAGCAGCAGGGTCATCGCGTCTCGACGTGGCGGATGGTCGCGTAGAGCATCAGGTCGTAGACGATCTTGAGGCCGCCGCCCAGGAAGAACGGCGCGGCGAGCGACCCGCTCGCGATCACCCAGCCGCTCAGGGCGGGACTGATGGACTGGGCGAGTGTCCGGCTCACGTTGGTGAGGCTGGCCGCGCCTTCGCGCTCGTGATCCTGCACCGCCAGCATGAGAAAGCTCTGCCGGGTGGGGACGTCCATCTGGGAGAGCAGGTGCCGGGCCAGCAGCAGGATCACCGCCAGGCCGGCGGACGGAGCCAGCGCGATGCCGATCAGCAGCAGGTTCGAGACGAGGTGCGAGAAGACCATGGTATTGACGAGGCCCAGACGGGGGGCGAGTCGGGCGGCCAGCAACAGGGAGAGGCCGGAGAGGAGCTGGGCCCCGAAGAAGATCCAGCCCAGGGCGGCCAGGCTTAGCTCGAAGCGCGTGTAGAGCCAGTAGGCGATGAGGCTCTGGAGCACGAAGCCGCCCGCCAGCGAGTCGAGCGCGAAGAGCGCGGCCAGGCGATGGATCAGCGGGCGGGAGGGCATCGGGGCGGCCCGCCCGGCGCCTGGAGCCCGCCCGGGATCCGGCCGCATCAGCGCGTAGGCGGCGATCTGGACGAGCCCGCCCACGAGGAAGGCCGAGAAGAGCAGGGACGGGGAGGGGCCGGCGTAGCCGACCGACGCCGCGCCGAGCGCCGAGGCGGCGTATCCGGCCAGGTTGTAGAGGCTGAGCGCGGTGGTCAGGCGCTCCCGCGCAGTGGCGCGCGTCACCGCCACCTGCTCGAGGGTGAGGAACGGGCCGGTCTCCCCGGTGCCGACGGCCAGGTTGCCGACCATGGCCGCGGCCACGATCAGCCACGGCTGCTCGGTCGCCAGGAAGACCAGC
>DATHSW010000150.1:0-6399 GCA_035463855.1 Candidatus Deferrimicrobiaceae bacterium
GATCGCCGGCTCCTTCGCCGGCTGCCTGGACGGCCTGTCGATCGAGGAGTACTGCACCGATCCCACCAAGGCCGTCCGGGCGATGCTCAACTACTACGAGCGCTACCAGCCCGACATCATGATCGCCTTCAACGACCTGGCCAAGGAGGCCGAGGCGATCGGCTGCCACGTCAAGTACTCCGACTACGTGGTGCCGTCGATCGACCAGCACGTGCTCCAGGATGACAAGGGCAAGCTCGCGCGGCTCGAGGTCCCCGATCCCCGGCGCGACGGGCGGCTGCCCGCCTTCCTCGAGCAGTGCACGGCCCTGTCCAAGGCCGGCCTGCCCTGCCCGCTCGGCTCGGTGAACGTGGGGCCCTGGACCATCGCGATGCTGATGCGCAACCCCGAGCTGATGTGCCTCGACACGATCGACGACCCGGAGTTCGTGCACGAGCTGATGCGCTTCGCCACCGAGTACGCCAAGCGGGTCGGCGACGCGGTGCTGGAGACCCGGATCGGGCTCAGCTACTCGGACCCGACCGCCTCGTGCTCGCTGGTGGGGCCGGAGACCTATCGCGAGTTCATCAAGCCCTACCACAAGGAGCTGGTGGACTACTTCAAGGCCAAGAAGGTCGGCACCACCGTGCACATCTGCGGGACCACGCATCAGATCCACGAGGACCTGATGGACGTGGGCTTCGTGGCGGTCACCATCGATCTCGACCAGCAGGGCGATCCCGCGCTCAAGGTGGACCAGCTCGATCGGCTCGTGACGCTCGGCAACCAGCGCGGCGTGGTGGGCATCGGCAACGTCGACGTCACCATCTTCGAGCGCGCGACCCAGGCCGAGATCGAGGCCGAGGTGCGGCGCTGCATCGACACGGTGGGGCCGCGCTCGCGCTTCGTGCTGTCCACCTCGTGCGAGCTGCCGCCCCAGGCCAACCCCGACTGCGTCCGCTGGTTCATGGAGGCCGCGCGCGAGTACGGGCGCTACGAGCGGATCCTCGCCGGGTGAAGGCGCCCGTCGCCGTCTCGCTGATGCCGCTCGAGAACCGGCGCGAGGCCATCGTGCGGCTGGCGACGGAGGCCGATCGGCGAGGATACGCCGCGCTGTTCCTGCCCGAGACGTGGGCGCACGACGTCACGGTGCTCCTGGCCGAGGCGGCGGTGCGGACCGAGCGCATCGGCCTCGGCACCGGCATCCTGAGCGTGTGGGGACGCAGCCCGGGAACCCTGGCGATGGCCGCCGCCACGCTCCACGACGTTTCGGGGGGCCGCTTCACCCTCGGCCTCGGCGCCAGCACCGCGCAGCTCGTCGAGGGCCTGCACGACACGCCGTTCCGGGACCCGTTCGACCGGATGCGGCGCACCATCGTGCAGGTGCGCGCGCTGCTGGCCGGCGAGCGCCTTCCGCTCGGCGCGGCCGGCGGGCGCCCGCTCCGGCTGAACCTGCCGCCTCACTCCGGCCTGCCCATCCATCTCGCCGGGCTCGCCCCCGAGACGATCCGGCTCGCCGGTGAGGTGGCCGACGGCTGGATCCCGTTTCTCTATCCCCGCTCCCGGCTCGCCGAGGGGCGGGCGCTCCTGCGCGAGGGCGCGGCCCGGGTCGGTCCGACGCGGGCCCTGCCGGCCATCGTGCCGAGCCTGCCCACCGTGGTGGCCGCCGACGCGGACGAGGCCCGCAAGGGCGCCGCGTGGTTCGTCGCCTTCTACCTGACCTCCATGGGGCCGTTCTACCCGCGGGCCATCTCCCGGCTCGGCTTCGCGAAGGAGGTGCAGGCGGTCATCGCGGCCAACCCCACGCGCGGGTCCGCGGTGGTCCCGCCGGACGCCGAGGTGCTCCTGGACGAGCTCACGGTGTACGGCACGCCCGACCAGGCGCGCGCCCACCTCGCCCGCTGGCAGGAAGCGGGCGCCGCCATGCCGATCCTCCTGCTGCCCGCGAACCAGACGTCCGCGCAGATCGACTTCGCGCTCGAAGCCCTCTGCTGAGGAGACCGCCGTGACAGACCCGATCAGCCGTTTCCCGGTGCCCGACCTGGCCACCCTGCCCGACGACATCCGGCAGCTCATCGAGACGACGGCCAAGAAGACCGGCTTCGTCCCCAACGTCTTCCTGGCCTACGCCTGGAAGCCGGATCACTTCCGCGCGTTCTTCCAGTACTACGACGCCCTGATGCGGGCCGACTCCGGCCTCTCGCGCGCCGAGCGGGAGATGATCGTGGTCGCGGTGAGCGCGGTCAACGCCTGCACCTACTGAACGGTGGCTCACGGAGCGGCGCTCCGTATCCTGAGCAAGAAGCCCCAGATCGCCGATCAGGTGACCGCGAACTACCGGCACGCCGATCTCTCGCCGCGCGAGCGCGCGATGCTCGACTTCGCGGTCAAGGTGACGAACAGCTCGGCCGCGATCGAGCCGGCCGACCTCGAGGCGATGCGCGGGCACGGCTTCACCGACTCCGACATCTGGGACATCGGCGCGGTCGCCGCCTTCTTCAACCTCTCCAACCGGATGGCCAACCTGGCGGGCATGCGGCCGAACCGGGAGTTCTACACCATGGGCCGCGGCCAGTAACCCACCGGCCCGTCGGCGCCGCCAGATCCCCGGAGGCTCAGCGCGGGCGCGCCGCCTCGGCGATCTGCGCCGCGTGCTCCTCGGCGTGCTCGCCCACCCGCGAGGCCAGAAGCTCGATGGACATGACGCCGAGCGAGGGATGGCGCCCCTGGCGCGCCCAGTCGCCATCGGGCAGGGCCTGGAGCAGCCGGGCGAGCTGCTCGTGCTCCGCGACGATCGTGTCCAGGAGATCGCCGATCCCCTCGCCGCGGGCCAGGCTGGCGCGCCGATAGCCCTCCTCGTCGAAGTCGGCGAACACGGGCGCGTCCTCGTAGAGGAGCCGCCGGATCCGGAGCCCGTAGACGTGGACGACGACGTCGCGCAGGTGGGTCAGCGTCTCGATCGCCGACCACTCCCCGGCCCGGGGCGCCATCCCGAGCCGCCCCGGGGGCGCCGCCTCCACCGCGCGGCGCACCACGCCCGCCGACGAGCGGATCCGCTCGATCAGCGCGCGATGCTCACCGGTCATCGGCGAATACCGGGCGCATGAAGCTCCGCTCGAAGCTCACGATGCACCGGGTCTCCTCCGCCAGCCGCCACGCCGCCTTCGCGACCTCGTCGTCCCGCAGCCGAGCTTCTCGTGGCCTCGGTCCTGGGACGGGGGATCGGTGGGAAGCCAGATGTGGATGCCATCAGATCCAGTAGAAGTCATAGAAGTCCTGCACCGCCGCGCCGGCCGAGATCACCCGGAGCGGAAAGCATCGCTCCAGGTCGTCGCAGCCAGCCTGGCGCTCGAGCCGCTCCTGGAACTGCCGAGCCCTGTCTTCCCTGATCGCCCCGTGCCGGTCCAGGAACTGCCCCCACAGCGGCATGTGCTGGAATCGACCGGGGAGCACGTGAGCGGTCGCCAGGTACGATGTCGGAAACAGGCGACGATAGGCGTCGAGATTGTAGAGCCAAGACGCCCCGACCACCTGGAGCGGCTCGCGCTGGGTCCGCTTGACATGCTCGAAGAGGGCGGCCAGCTCCGCCCGTCGCCGACCGACGCGGTCGATCGCCAGCGGGGACTGCCCATCCGTCTCGGCATTCTGGAAATGGAGGCGGATTCGCTCCCCGCTCAGACGCGAGTAGGCAAAGCAGCCGAAGGTCGCCACGACCGCCGGCGCGGCCAGGCCATCGAATCGCCTCGAGTAGAAGCGGTAGGTCCACGCGCGAATGTCGTCTGCCTCACACAGGCCGGCCAGGTACTCCTGCCAGGTCGGGTGAGCGGGATCGAAGTCACGGCCCAGGCCGAACCGGACATAAAGATTGGTGTACTCCAGCAGAGCGCGGGCCAGGGGCAGTCCGGAGAGGATCGTGACCCTCTCCGCGAACTGCAGCTGGAGATCGAGGAACGCCTTGGCGTAGGTCACTCCGGGCCCGGGCCGGCTTGTTAGCTGCCCGGCGCTATGCACCTGCGCGCGCCTCGATCACCACCGCGTTCGCCGGACCTCGCCACGGGTCGGCCCCACCCACTCTCGCCAATGCAGCGGCTACCTTCTCGACCACATCGTCCAGCGAGGCGCCCCGCTTCTCGATCAATAGCGAGCGCGGGCTCCCGCGAATCTGCCCAAGGGCGATCGTCCGTGCACTGACCCCGTCTATCTGAATCCGCTTCTTCTCGATTCGCTCCTCCCGAAACCCTGCCTCGAAGAGCAATTGCCGCAACGGTCCCGGATCGTGCATCTCGTAAGGCGTTCTGAACCGAACCTCCGCGTCGCCGGGGAAGAGACCCTCGATGATCTCGGCGTTGATTGCAGCGGCCGGATTCTCCTCGATGCGGTCCCAGACATTGAAGAGGAAGGTTCCACCGCTCTTTAGCACGCGACGCACTTCCCTGAACACGGCTCGTTTGTCCGGTACGAACATCACCCCGAAGGCGCAGACCACGGCGCTGAACTCGCCCGCATCGAATGGCAAGCTGGCTGCGTCCGCCGCGCGCCATTCGATGCCCTTGCAATCGATCAGCTTGCTGCGCGCGTAATCCAGCATCGCCTGACTGATGTCGCTGGCGACGAACCGGCGCGCAGGATCGATGCGCTTCCGCAAACGGCCGGTCACGAGGCCGGTTCCGCACGCGATCTCCAGGACGTCGCCTGCCAACCGGTCAGGTAAGCGTCGCGCAAGATCAGCGCCGAAAGCGTCAAACCATGCGGGTCCAAGACAGCTGTCGTAGTACTCAGGAATCGTTCCGCCATAGTTTGCCCGTGTATCGACCATACGCCCATGCCTCTAGCGTCCCTTGAACTTCGGCGGGCGCTTGTCCTTGAAGGCCTGCACGCCCTCCTTGTGGTCCTCGGTCTCGCGCACCACCGCCATGTGGGAGGACACCAGGTCCAGATGCGTGCGCAGATCGAGGCGCATGGACTGGTAGACGAGCCGCTTGATCATCCGCACCGGGATCTGGGGGCCGTCGGCCACGCGGCGGGCGAAGGCGTAGGTCTCCTCGTGGAGCTTGTCGTGCGGCACCACGCGGTTCACGATGCCGAGCTCGAGGGCCTTGGGCGCCTCGATGAAGTCGGCCGTCCAGAGCAGCTCGAGCGCGCGGGCGGTGCCGATCAGGCGCGGCAGGAAGTAGGTGTCGCCGTCGCCCGGCACCAGGCCCACCCGCACGTAGCCGGTGGAGAAGCGCGCCGCGTCGGAGGCGATGCGCATGTCGCACATGAGGGACATGCCCATGCCCGCGCCCACGGTGACGCCGTTGATCATGGCGATGACCGGCTTGTCCATCGCCTCGAGCGTCTTGGGCACGCGGTGGATGTGCTCCCAGAGCCCGTTCTTGTTGTCGAGCGGGGTGGGAGCGCCCGCGCCCATGCGGCCGACGTCGCCGCCGGAGCAGAAGGCCTTGCCCGCGCCGGTGACGATCACCACGTTCACGTTGGGATCGGCCTGCGCCTCGTTGAGCGAGGCGGCCCAGCGCTCGATCATCGGCCCCGTGAAGGCGTTCATCTTGTCGGGCCGGTTGAGCGTGATGGTGGCGATGCGGTCCTTCACCTCGTAGAGCAGCTCGCTGGTCGTGTCGGCCATGGGTCGTCCTCCAGGACGTGAGGGATCAGGCGCGGGGCTTCCGGCCCCGCCAGGTCTTCCAGGAATAGAGCGCGAGGAGCCCCGAGCCGAGCAGCACCGCGGTGGTCGGCTCGGGCGTGGCCGTGATGTTGTCCACGCCCAGCACCGCCGCGACCGGCTCGCCCGGGAAGCCCGGCGCAAGGCTGTGATAGAGGCGGAGCTCGGTCGCGTTATGCAGCGCGCCTGCCACGCTGCCGAACCCGGGCAGGGGCGCGAGATCCGCCGGGGCGATGGGAAAGAAGGCCGAGGTCCAGCCGCTCCCCCCGGGCAGGAGGACCGCGGTGGTCGAGTACGCCACGTTGGCGGGCGGCCCCACGGTCGGATCCGCGAAGAGCAGCCGGAGCGAGAGATCGGTCTGCCCCAGGTTGTTCAGGTCCATCAGGATGCCGGAGATGCCGGCCGCGATGAAGTCGCCGGCCCACTGGCTGCCGAGATTGATCGCGGCCAGCCGGCTGCCCGGCCCGCTGCCGCCGCGAGAGGTGAGCAGGAGGAAGTTGTCGCCGGCCCCGCCCGGACCTCCGTCCGCGATGTTCATCGGGGGGCCGGGATGGGACGCGCCCAACACCGCGACCACCCAGTTCTGCGTGGTGCCGTCCTCGAAGGTGTCCTGCTGCCCGATGGAGAGCCCCCAGACGAGCGAGGGCGCGAGGGCGATCAGGAGCAGGGGTACGACCAGGAGCCGGAGGGCGCGAGCCATGGGCTTCTCTCAGTCTTTGGGCAGGCCGAGCACGCGCTCGCCCAGGATATTGCGCAGGATC
>DATHSW010000151.1:0-3046 GCA_035463855.1 Candidatus Deferrimicrobiaceae bacterium
CGTGCTCGCCCACGACCGCGTGCGCGTCCCGGGCGAGCCGGTCGTGGCGATCGCGGCCGAGACGCCGGCGGCGGCGGCCGCCGCCGCCGACCTGGTGCGGGTGGACTACGAGCCGCTGCCGGGGATCTACGACCCGCTCGCCGCCCTCGCCGCCGCGCGGCGCGCGCCCGGCCCCGCGCTGCTCGTGCTGCCCATCGCGTTCGATCCCGCCGAGCGCATCCCGCCTTACTCCGAGCGCCCCGGCGAGATCCGCGCGCGCTTCCACCTCTGAGCCGCGCGTGAGCCACCGGGTCATCGGCAGGAGCCTGCCGCGGCCGGACGCGTGGGAGAAGGTGCGCGGGCGGCCGATCTTCGCGGGGGACTTCGCGGTGGCGGGGATGCTGCACGCGCGGATCGTCCGGAGCCCGTACGCCTCCGCGCGGATCACGCGCATCGATCTCGCGGCGGCGGCCGCGCGGCCGGGCGTGGTGGCCGTGCTCACCCACGCGGACGTGCCGCGCAACGAGATGCGCATGGAGCTGCCCGGCCGGATGGCGGAGGCGACCGCCGGCGCCGTGCTCGCCACCCAGCCCGTGCTCGCCCGCGACCGCGTGCGCTTCCAGGGCGAGCCGGTCGTGGCCATCGCCGCCGAGACGCCCGAGGCCGCGGCCGCGGCGGCCGAGCTCGTGCGCGTGGAGTACGAGCCGCTCCCGGGGATCTACGACCCGATCGCCGCGCTCGATCCGGGCGCGCCGCACGTCCACCCGGGCGGCAACGTCCTGCGCCGCTGGCACCTGCGCAAGGGCGACGTCGCCGAAGGCTTCCGCCGGGCGAGCGTGGTGGTGGAGCATACCTACCGCACGCCCTTCGTGGACCACGCGTACCTGGAGACCGAGACCGGCGTGGGCTGGATCGACGCCGAGGGCGTCCTCACCCTGCGGGTGAGCACCCAGGTGCTCGAGCACTATCGCGACGTGGCCGACGTGCTCGACCTGCCCCACAGCCGGGTGCGGCTCGAGGGCGCCTACCTCGGCGGCGGCTTCGGCGGCAAGGAGGACGTCACGGTCGAGTGCCTGCTCGGGCTGCTCGTCTGGAAGACGCGGCGGCCGGTCAGCCTCGTCTTCTCCCGGGAAGAATCGTTCATCGGCCACGGCAAGCGCCACCCGTACGTGCTGCGCTACCGCACCGGCGCCACGCGCGCGGGCGAGCTGACCGCGCTGGAGGCCGAGCTGATCTCGGACTCGGGCGCCTACGCCGCGCTCTCGCCCTGGGTGCTCTTCTATAGCCTCGTCACCGCGCCCGGCCCCTATCGCGTGCCCCACGTGAAGGTGGACGCGGTCACCGTCTACACCAACAACCCGGTGGCGAGCGCCTACCGCACGTTCGGGTCGATCCAGACCTGCATCGCCTACGAGAGCCAGATGGACGCCCTCGCGGAGGCGCTCGGCATGGACCCGCTCGAGCTGCGCGAGCGGAACTTCCTGCGCAAGGGCGACAGCATCGCCACCGGCCAGGTGCTCGAGTCCGAGCCCATGCTCGGCGAGACCATGCGCGCGGCCTGGGCCGCGCTGGGCCCGGCCGCTGCCGCGAGTGCGGGCCCCGTGCGCGCGGCGCGGGGGCTCGCCGCCTCCTTCACGCCGTACGGGCGCATGTGCTGGACCCACGACTCCGCGAGCGCCTGGGTCGGCATGGAGGTGGACGGCACCGCGGTGGTGCGCTGCGCGGCGCCGGACGTGGGCGGCGGGCAGACCGCCTCGCTCTGCCAGATCACCGCCGAGGTGCTGGGGCTGCCGCCCGAGCAGGTGGTCGCGGTCGGCCGCGACAGCCACTTCACGCCGCGCGCGGGGACGACCACGGCCACGCGCCAGCTCCTCATGTCCGGCAACGCGGTGCTCGCGGCCGCGCGCGAGGTGCGGCGTCACCTGGTGGATCAGGCCGCGACGCTGCTCGAGGCCGCGCCCGGCGATATCGACCTGGCCGACGGCCGCGCCTTCGTCCGCGGCGCCCCCGACCGCGCGGTGGGCTTCGCCGCGATCGTGCGGGCCGCGACGGCGGCGGGCCGTCCGGTCCAGGCGCTGGAGAAGTACGATGCGCCCTCCGCGCCCACCATCGATCCCGTCACCGGGCAGGGCAAGCCCTTCAACGACTACACGTTCGGGACGCAGGCGGTCGAGGTGGAGGTGGACGGCGAGACCGGGCGGACCCGCGTCACCCGCCTCGCCGCCTGCTACGACGTGGGCAAGGCCATCAACCCCCAGAGCGCGGAGGGGCAGATCGAGGGCGGGGCGATCCAGGGGCTCGGGCACGCGATGCTGGAAGAGGTCGTCCTCGACGAGGGGATCAGCAAGAACCCGCATCTCCTCGACTACAAGATCCCGACCACCCTGGACGCCCCGCCCATCGTGACCGTCCTGCTCGAGTCCGGGGCGGGGCTCGGCCCCTTCGGCGCCAAGGGCATCGGCGAGCCCGCGATGACGCCCACCCCCGCCGCGCTCATGAACGCGGTGTCGCGGGCCGCGGGGGCGCGCATGACGGATCTGCCGCTGACCGCCGAGCGAGTGCTTCGCGCGCTCCGGGGCCGGTGAGGCGCGGGCCGTGCCGGTGATCGAGGAGCGGTTCGCGGTGCAGGCCTCGCCGGAGTCGGTGTGGGCGTTCCTCCTGGACCCGGAGCGGCTGGCTCCCTGCATTCCGGGCTGCGACGGGCTCGAGGTGCTGGACGAGCGCACGTACCGCGTGCGGCTCACCGTCAAGGTGGGCTTTCTCGCCACGACCCAGGACGTCCGCATGACGGTGGTGGAGGCGGAGGCGCCGCGGCGCCTCGTCGCCGAGGGGCGCGGCGAGGACACCCGCCTCGGGAGCCAGGTGGACGTGCGGACCACGCTGGAGCTGGCGCCCGCGGCATCCGGCGCCACGACCGTGGGCTATCGCAGCGAGGTGAAGGTGCTCGGCCGCCTCGGCAGCGTGGGGGACGCGGTGATGAAGGTGAAGGCGCGCGAGCTGGCCGGGCTCTTCGCCGAGCGGGTGCGCGCGGCCATCGAAGGGGCCCCGTGACGGAGGCGGCGGCGCG
>DATHSW010000152.1:0-5399 GCA_035463855.1 Candidatus Deferrimicrobiaceae bacterium
GGAGGCGCAGCAGCCGGGCGGCGTTCTCGCGGACGACCTTCGCCTGGTCGGCCCGCGAGAGCTTGACGCCTTTGTCGCGGATGATGTCGAGGGGGCGCTCGTAGCCCATGTCGAAGCAGAAGTCCGTGCCGAGCATCACCCGGTCCGCGCCCACCGTGGTGATGAGATAGCGCAGGGCGCCCGGATCGTGGCTGATGGTGTCGTAGGTGAAACGGCGCAGGTACGCGCGCACCGGCTTCTTCGCGGCCTTGTTGGCCTCCGGCCGCACCTTCTGCCCGCGCTGGAGCCGCCCCCACACCAGCGGGAACGTGCCGCCCGCGTGCGGCAGGATCACCTGCAGCTTCGGCAGCCGGTCCAGCACGCCCCCGAAGATGAGGTGCGCCGCCGCGATGCCGGTGTCGTACGGGTTGCCGAGCAGGTTGGTCAGGTAGTAGGGCCGCAGGCGCTCCGCCCCGTTGACGTTGAACGGGTGCAGGCCCACCGGCAGCCCGAGCGCCTGGCAGCGCTCGAACACCGGGAAGAACGCGGGGTCGGAGAGGTTGCGCCCGTTGACGTTGGTGCCCATGTAGACGGCGCGCACGCCGGGCAGCCGCGCGGCCCGGTCCAGCTCGGCCAGGGCCAGCGCGGTGTCCTGCATGGGCAGCGTGGCGCAGACCACGAAGCGGTCGGGATAGGCGGTGTGCGCCGCGCTGGCGCCGTCGTTCCACTCGCGGGCCAGGCGCCGGCCGAGCTCGCCCTCGGCCCAGTAGACCATCGGCGCGGTGAGCGAGAGCGCCTGCACCGCCACGCCCTGCCGGTTCATGGAGGCCACGCGCCTGGGCAGGTCGTAGTAGCGGGCCTCGAGCGGCGGGGTGCGCGAGCCCTTCACCTCGATGGCGGGCCCGACCGGGCTCGCGCGGTCGATGCGGCCGCCGGATGGGGCGCCGGCTTCCTCGATCGCGCGGATGAAGCGCTCGGGGAAGAAGTGCGCGTGGACGTCGATGCCCAGGGGCGCAGCCACGGGCGGGATTCTACTATAGGAGACCGGGCCTTGTGGGCGCGGAATCCGGGCGGGCGCGGCCGAGCGAAGGCCTCTGTGGAAGGAGGCGCTACCGCGGCCGCAAGGTGGACCCGCGAGCCTGGCGGGCCGCCCCCGGCGCGGCAAGCACCGGACGCCCCGCGAGCCACGCCGCCACGCTCGACCCCGCAACCGCGACCGCCGCGGCCAGGAACGCCAACCCGTAGCTCCCGGTGACGTCGAAGAGCCAGCCGCCGAGGAAGGGGCCGATCGCGCCGCCGAGCCCGCCGCCCGCCTGGACCACGCCCAGGATCGTCCCCAGGCGGGGTCCGGAGAAGACGCTGGCGGGAATCGTCGAGAGCAGCGCGATGCGCATGCCGAACCCGAAGCCGGCCGCCGTATAGAGGAGGAGCAGCGGCAGGTCCTCGGGGCCGCGCAGCACCGCGAAGCAGCCGATCCCGGCGATCGCGACGAGCGAGCCGAGCGCGAAGACCCAGCCGCTGCCGAGCCGGTCCGAGAGCCAGCCGCCGAGGACGTTGCCCGCCACCATGCTCAGGCCGCCGAAGGAGAAGAGCCACACCACCGCGGCCGGCTCGAACCCTCGATCCACCGCGTGGGCCACCTGGTGGGTCGCCATGATCTGGAAGCCGATCACGCCGAGCGCCATCATGACGAACGCGGCCCAGAGCCGGCCGCTCCGCAGCGCCCGGCGGAGGGTCCACGTTTCACCCGGCGAGCTTGCAGGTGGCGCGAGCCGAGGCTCCGCGGCGCCCACTCGCCCGGCCCGCGTGGTGGGTGGCTCCCGGTAGAGCAGCGCGAGCGCCACGGTCGCGGCGGCGACGATGCCCCCGAAGGCGACCAGCGCGCCGCGCCAGCCCAGGGAGGCGATGAGCCAGGCGTTCAGCGGATAGAAGACGACGGCGCTGGCCGGCCCGCCGGTGCTCAGCACGCCCATCGCGGTCCCGCGGGTCCCCACGAACCAGCGCGTCACGATGGTGGTGGCCGGGATGATGATGCCCGCGATGCCCGCGGCGCCGAGGAGGCCGAAGCACAGGTAGTACTGCGGGAGCGAGGTCACCTGCCCGGTGCCCGCCAGGGCCAGGCCGAGCGCCAGGCCGCCGATCGTCACGGCCGTACGCGCTCCCCAGCGGTCGTGCAGCCAGCCGGCCACCGGCGCCCAGACGACGAAGCAGAGCCAGCTCAGCGAGTAGCCGAGCGCGGTCGGGCCCCGGCCCCACGCAAACTCCTCGAGCATCGCGACGTAGAAGAGCGCGAACGTGGCGCGCGGGCCCCACGCCAGCGCGTTGACGGCGGTGGAGACCCCGACCACCACCCATCCATACGACCCCTGCCCGGCGCGGCGCTTCTCCATCTGGGCCCCGACGATGAACGGCCGCGGCGCCCTTGTAAAGCATGAATGGCTCGACTACCATCGAACTATGGATGCAGACGTGAACATCGCGGCGGCGGCGGGCCTCGTCGCGGATCCCACCCGGGCCCGGATGCTCACCGCCTTGATGGACGGACGGGCGCGCACCGCGAAGGAGCTGGCCTACGGCGCGGGCGTCACGCCGCAGACCGCGAGCAGCCATCTCGCGAAGCTCCTCCGGGCGCGCCTGCTCGCCGTGGAGCGACAGAGCCGCCATCGCTACTTCCGGCTGGCCGCGCCGAGCGTCGGGCAGGCGGTCGAGGCCTTGATGGCGGTCTCGCTCCCCCGCGCTCGCGCGACGGCGGCCGAGGGGCCGCTCGCGGGGCTTCGCCTGGCCCGGACCTGCTACGACCATCTCGCGGGCCGGCTCGGGGTGAGCGTGACGGATGCGATGGTCCGCCGCCGGTTCCTCACGCCGGGGCACCGCGCCTACGTGCTGACGGCGTCCGGCGCGCGCTTCCTCGGCCGGCTGGGGGTCGATGTGGACGCCAGCCGGCGCGAGCGCCGGGCCTTCGCCCACCAGTGTCTCGACTGGAGCGAGCGCCGGGCACACCTCGCGGGCGCGCTCGGCGCGGCGGTGGCGCGGCGCTGTCTCGAGCTGCGCTGGGTGCAGCGCGTGGCGGAGGAGCGCACGCTCACGCTGAGCCCGCTGGGGGTGCGCGGGCTCCGGACGTGGTTCGGCATCGACTGGAGGCCTCGCGGCACCCGGCGGTCCCCGCGGACCGGCTCCTGAAGGGCTAGGGCGACTCGACGCTCGCGGGCCCCCGCTGGGCGAGGAAGCTTTCCGCGCGCTGTCGCGGCGTGAGCCCCGGCGTCGGATCGAGATGGTGCGCGAGCTGCACGACCGCGGCCTTGTGATCGGTGTTCAGCGCGGGTGACGCCGACTCCCCGGGCAGATCGAGGCCGATCTTCCTCGGGGTGTCGGTGCGAGCGGCCGGCGCCCTCTCGAGGGCTCCGAACACGTCCGTCGCTTGCGCGGTCCGCGCCCCCATCGGCCCCAGGCTCCATTTCTCGGTCAGCGACCGCAGGAGGCTCGTATGGTCGCACGGCGCGTCCACGACCTGCCGGGCCAGCCACGGCGACACCAGGACCGCCGGGACGCGGACGCCCAGCCTGTCGAAGGTGTACTCATCGTGGGCCGCATCGGGCGCCACCGCCGGCGGCGGCACCACGTGGTCGGCGAACCCCCCGTCCTCATCGTAGAGGATCACGAGCAGGGTGCTCTTCCAGAGCGCATCGTTCGCCCGGATGGCGTTGTAGACCCGGGCGATCAGGCGCTGCCCGTTGAACGGATCATGCGGCGGATGGTCGTCGTTGGGCGCGAAGCCGAGATAGCGCGGCTCGAAGATCGGCACCGGCAGCAGCTGTGACGAATACAAGGAATACGTCGGATACGCCCAGGGTCTCATGGAGGCGTATCACACCCGGGCCACGCAGAACCGGATGTGGATCTACGTCGCGGGGATCACCGGGCTGGGCGTGGTGGCCGCCACCGGCGGGCTGGCCGCGGCGGCGGCGGTGAGCGTGGGGACGCTGGCACTCCTCTCCATCAGCGGCGGCTTCACCGCGGGCACCTTCGCGGTCATCGACAACGCCGACCTGGCCAAGAGCTACACGATCGCCGCCAAGCGAGTCGATACGGCCCTGACCGAGGCCGACGGGATGGTTCCGTCGGGAAGTCGCTTTGGCAACCCGGAAGCCTGCGGGGATGCGTTGCTCAAGCTGAAGGAAAGCGTCACCGACGCCAGGGCCATCCTCGAGGCCTCGCGCACCGACGTGGCGGTCGGGGCGCTCGATCGGGCGCGCGAGGCCCAGAAGACCATGACGGCCCTGCTGGCCGCCCAGCCAGGGCCCGTGACCCAGGTGACGCGGAGCGCGGAGATCAGCGCCATTCCACCTATCGTCCCGCGCTGCTGGTCGGCCCCGGCAAGCAGCGCATCCCCGCGAGGACAGGCCTGCTCCTCAAGTACCCCTGAGGGGTGCGCGCCATCCCAGGACGGCGCTCCCGGCGCGTCAATGGCTACTCCTCGGCGACGGTCACGGGAATGACCTCGACCTCCGAGTACTCCGTGTTGCAGATGGGCGGGCCGAGCGGCCGGCCGTCCAGATCCAGGATCTGCCGCACGTGACTGGCTCTCATGTCCCGCACGAGCCGCCCCACGACCTGTCCGACGCGATTCACGTCCTCGGCGAGGAAACCCGCGCGCGGATCCACGCACCCCGGGGATGTGTCGCCACACAGCACCGTTTCTTGCCCGTTGTCGTCGCGAATGAACGTGATGAGATTGACTCCGTAGCTCACGCTCACGAAGTCCAACCGATCCGGGCCGAGCGGCACGCTCTGCCGGAAGAATCCGTTCGGCTGATGAGTGAAGAGCTGCACCTCCGTGCATGCCTCGATGCGTTCCGGCCACGTCGCCGCGATCAGCGGAATCGGGATGGTCACCTCTCGCTGCGGATCGAGGTCCGCGACCTGGATCACCCGGCCCCCCTCGATGCTGCTCGAGAACGCGCTCGCCCCCGCCCAGTACATGGGAAACAGGTTGACGCGTGGAATGAACAGGACCGTCCGGCCGGGCCTCCACGCCAGCCGCGCCCGCCCGTCCTGGTCGGTGAGCTCTGAGGCGAGAACCTCTCCGCTCTGCACGTCGATCGCCTGGACGGCGGCGCCCCGATGGGGCGTTCCGTCGCTCCGCTTGATCAGGCGCGCGAACATCACCGGCTCGATGAAGACCTGCCGCCCCACCACCGCGTCCTGCTCGCTTCCCAGCGCGCCCCGAAAGACCAGCATGTACCTGCCGGGCTCCTTCGGCAGG
This sequence comes from Candidatus Deferrimicrobiaceae bacterium, assembly GCA_035463855.1. GTDB lineage: Bacteria > Methylomirabilota > Methylomirabilia > Rokubacteriales > CSP1-6 > CAMLFJ01. The sequence goes on from DATHSW010000152.1 coordinate 5,243, forward strand.
GGCCCGCTCGGCGGTGACAGGCTGAGATCTTCCACGGCTCCCGCCGGGGCCAGCGCTCTCGTCCACGAGGCGCCCGGCACGGGGCGCCGCACGTTGCCACTGTCGTCGTAGTACAGGGTGAACGTCCCGTCCATCGCCTCGTCGGTGAGGTTCTCGA
>DATHSW010000153.1:0-4075 GCA_035463855.1 Candidatus Deferrimicrobiaceae bacterium
CCGCTGATCTACGGCTCCCTCGCCGCGGGCGGTACCCTCGGCATCCTGATCCCGCCGTCGGTCCCCATGATCATCTTCGGCGTGATGACCGAGACGTCGATCGGCCAGCTCTACATGGCCGGGATCTTCCCCGGCATCCTCCTCGGGCTGCTCTTCTCCGCCTACATCGTCGGATACGCCCTGATCTACCCGGAGCGAGCCCCCCGTGGCGCGGAGGGTCGGGCGCCGCTCCGGGAGAAGCTGCGCTCGCTCGTCGAGGTCGCGCCGATCGCGCTGCTCATCGTCGTGGTGCTGGGCTCCATGTACTTCGGCATCGTGACGCCCTCCGAGGCGGCCGCGCTCGGGGTATCGGTCAGCTTGCTCCTCGCGGTCACGATCGGGCGCCTGACCTGGGCGGGCCTCTGGCAGGCCTTCCACGAGACGGTCCGCACCACGTCGATGATCATGCTGATCATCATCTTCGCGTCCATCTTCTCCCACGTGATCGCGCTGCTGGGGACGCCCCGAGCCCTCCTCGGCCTCGTGACCGGCCTGAACCTCGCTCCCTGGATGGTGTTCGCGCTGATCTTCGGGGTCCTGATCCTGATCGCCTACGCCCTCGAGGAGCTCTCGGTGATGATCATCATGCTGCCGATCCTGTTCCCCCTCGTGACCGGGCTCGGCTTCGATCCGGTGTGGTTCGGGATCGTGATGGTCGTGTGGCTCGAGATGGGGTTCATCACCCCGCCGGTGGGGATCAACCTGTTCGTCATCCAGGGAGTGGCCCGCGGCAGCAGCATGCGCGACATCGCGGTCGGCTCGACGCCCTTCGTCCTGATCCTGATCCTGCTCGTGGTGATCCTCTTCCTCGTCCCGGACCTGGCGCTCTGGCTGCCGCGGCAGATGATGGCGGGGCCGCGGTAGGCGCGGCGCGCACGCGGAGCGCCGCGCCCGCGCGCTCAGCTCACTAGCAGAACTTGCAGGGCGGATAGTTCCGATCGTAGACCGGCGCCTTGAGGTACTCGTCCTGCTTGTAGGTCCAGAACTGCGAGACGTTCGGATAGGTGTGGACCACGGTGTTCTGGAGCTTGCCGCCGACCCGCTCCACCTTGCGGATGTAGACGCTCTGGACCGGGTTGTTCAGGTCGTCCATCTTCATGGGGCCGCGCGGGTCGTCGGTGATCGACACCTGGCGGAGGGCGGCGACGAACTTCTCCTTGTTCTCCGCCTCGCCGTTGATCGCCTTGAGTGCCTCGTAGTAGAAGCGGGCGCCGGTATAGCCCTGGGCGGAGTAGAGCGAGGTCCCGCGCCCGTACCGCTTCTCGTAGGCGGCGGAGAACTTCTTGTTGGCGGGGGTGTCGAGCGCGGCGCTGTAGTGGAGCGAGGTGATCACCCCGATCGCCTCGTCGCCCATGGCCTTGAGCACGTTCTCGTCGGTGAGGGTGCCGACACCGACGAGCGAGATCTTGCCCTTGAGCCCGACGTCGCTCCAGGTCTTGACGAAGCGCGGGGAGAGGCCGCCGGTGTGGCAGGCGAAGACCCCGTCGATGTCCTTCTTGAGCGAGGCGAGGAAGGGGGCGTAGTCCTGGATGTTGAGCGGCGTCCAGATCCGCTGCACCACCTTGCCGCCCAGGTCCTCGAATACCCGCTGGAAGCCCGCGTTGGTCTCCCAGCCGAAGGCGTAGTCCATGCTGATCGTCGCCATCCGCCGCAGCTTGAGCTGCTTGTAGGCGTAGTCCCCGATCGGATGGGTCATCTGGCTGCCCGAGGCCGAGGTGCGCACGATCCAGCGGACCGGCTTGCGCTGGGTGATGTCGTCCGGGGCGGTGATCGGGTAGACGGTCGGGATCTTGTTCTGCTCGATGTAGGGCACGAGCGCGTAGCCGGTGGCGGCGAGGAGGCCGCCCGCGATCGTGTGGACCTTCTCCTGCTCGACCAGCCGGCGCACCTTGGTGAGCGCGCCGGTGGGCTCCGGGTCGGAGTCCTCGACGATCACCTTCACCTCGCGCCCGGCGACCTTGTTGCCCACCTCTTCCCAGAAGAGGTTGAAGCCGTCGGTCATGTCCTTGCCGGTCTGGGAGAAGTTGCCGGTGAGCGGCCCGAAGTAGCCGATGCGGATCGCGTCCGCCGCGCGGGCGCGGGCAGGCCGGACGGCGGCGGCCGCCGCCGCGCCGCTCATCGTCATCAGGAACTGTCGCCTCTGCATGGGCTCGCCTCCTCTTCGGTGAGGGGAGAAACGGGTGGTCGCGTCGCTACACTAGGGACGGCCCCGTGATTTGTCAACCTTCGCGGGCTTGACACCGTTCCCGGGCGCGATAGAGTCGGGCCCATGCTCAACGCGACCCGCGACCTCGTCCTGCCTGCCACCATCACCGGCTCGTACCCGCGTCCCCACTGGTTCAACGAGGAGCTGCGCGGCCGGGGCTTCAAGGACGCCCTGGGCGACTCCCGCTTCCGCGAGCAGTACCTCGATGCGGTGGCCTGCCTGGTGCGCGAGCAGGAAATGGCCGGGCTCGACCTGGTCACCGACGGGGACTCCCGCTTCGACCTCACGGTGGGCGGCAAGTCGTGGTTCTACTACGTGATCGAGCGCCTGGGCGGCATCACCGGGGCCCAGGACCGCTCGACCGGCGGCGGCTGGAAGGCGCTCCGGCCCGGCCACATCCTCTACGAGGTCATGGAGGCCTACCAGCCGGCGGTGGTGGGCGCGCCCCTCGCGCGCGGCCCGCTCCAGTACGCGGCCCTCTTCAAGACCGCGCAGCGGCTCTCGGCCAAGCCGGTGAAGTTCGGCGCGATCACCGCCCAGTCGCTGGCCAAGATGCTGGTCGATCGCCACTACGGCTCGGACCGCGACGTGATCCTGGCCCTGGCCGACATCTTCAACGCCGAGCTCAAGGAAGTCGCCGCCGCGGGCTGCCGGGTCATCCAGGTGGAGGAGCCCCAGCACCACATCGCGGGGGCGACGGGCGCGTCCGACAAGGATCTCGAGTTCTACACCGAATCGGTGAACCGCGAGATCGCGGGCGTGGACACCGAGATCTGGCTCCACACGTGCTGGGGCAATCCCAACCAGCAGCCGCTGCACTGGGAGCGGCCGTCCTACGAGCGGTCGCTGCCGTATCTGCTGGCCACCAGCGCGGACGTCCTCACGCTCGAGTGCGCCTCCACCAACGGCCGGGACCTGCCGCTGCTGGGTCGGCACCGCACCGACAAGAAGATCGCGATCGGGGTGGTGAACCACTCCACCGCGGCGGTGGAGCCGCCCGAAGTGGTGGCGGGCCTCATCCGCAAAGCCCTCGAGTACGTGCCGCCGGAGCGGCTCGTGCTGTCCACCGACTGCGGCTTCGGCCGGGAAGGGCTGGCGCGCCGCATCGCCTTCTACAAGAGCGTGGCCATCAATCTGGGGGCGAACATCGTGCGCCGCGAACTGAAGCTGCCGGAGGTCGAGATCCCGGCCGCGGATCCACGCTTCACCTTCGCGGGCTGAGGGAACTTTTCCCCTCTCCCCTCCGGGGAGAGGGCAGGGTGAGGGGGGTGCACCAATGGCACTGATCAAGGTGAGAGACCTGGCCTGGGTGAGGCTGCGCGCGCCGGACCTGGACGCGATGGAGGAGTTCCTCACGCACTTCGGCCTCACGCGCGCCGCGCGGACGCCGAAGGCCCTCTACATGCGCGGGACGGACCCGGCCCATCACATCCACGTGACCGAGAAGGCGGACGACGCCGGCTTCGTGGGCTTCGCCTACCACGCGGCGGGCGAGGGCGATCTGGCGCGCGTGGCCGCCGCCCCCGGCGCCTCCGCGGTGGAGGCGATCGACGAGCCGGGCGGCGGCCGCCGGGTACGCCTGCGCGAGCCGAACGGCTACCAGATCGAGGTGGTGTCGGGTCTCGAAGCGCTACCGGTGATCCCGGTGGACTACACGCCGATGAACACCGGCGCCGAGCCCCTGCGGCGCGCGGGGACGCTCATGCGCCTGCGCAAGTCGCCGACGCCGATCAAGCGCATCGGCCACGGCGTCTTCGGCACGCCGCGGGTGCGCGAGACCGTGCAGTGGTTCCGCGACACGCTGGGCTTCATCGGCTCGGACGACATCTA
>DATHSW010000154.1:0-9355 GCA_035463855.1 Candidatus Deferrimicrobiaceae bacterium
GAGGGGGAAGTCATGTCGGCTCCTTCGAGACCTGCACCGTGCCCTTCATGCTCGGGTGCAGGGCGCAGTTGTAGTTGAAGACGCCCGCCTCCTTGAAGGTCAGGGACGCGTTCTGGCCCTTCAGCAGAAACCCGGTCTTGAGCGCCGTGCCCGCCACCGTGACCTGGTGCGGCGATTCATCGGTGTTGGTTCAGGTGACGGTCTTGCCCTGGGTGATCGTGATGCCGGGGGGGTCGAAGGTGAAGGCGCCGATGTTGACCCCGATGGATCCCGCGGGCGCCGGCGCCGCGCTCGCCACCATCGTGCGGCCCGCCAGCGCCGGGTAGGAGATCACGTAGTCGATCTGGTCGTGGGGCTTGTGGCACTGGAAGCACGCCTTGTAGTTGGCCTTGTCGTTGAGTTTGCCGTTCGCCCCGAAGACCGCGTACTCCCACTCGCCGTTGCGGATGTCGTCCGGGTACTCGGCGCCCCAGCCGGTCCGCTTCTCCATGACCGCGTACGCGATCAGGTCGCCCTTCATGAAGCGGCCCTTGGCGTCCTTGAGCGGAGTGCCCTGGGGGTCCACCTGCGCTTTGTACTGGATCAGGGTGAGCACGGTGCCGCTCGGCAGCGGCTTGCCCTCCCTGGCGGCCTGCACGGCGGCGGCGCTGGCGTAGAGCTCGCGGTACTGCTTCACGTCATACCGGTCGGCGACGGTGTAGAGGACCCCGTCCTTGTACTTCGCGGGGAACGCGATCTTGTCCGGACCCGCGCTGCTGCGCGAGACCACCGCGGCCAGCGCGGCCAGGACGGCGGTGGCGACGAGGAGCCCGAGACCCCGTTTGCTCATCCAATATCCCTCCAGGTGCGCCCGTGATGGGACGCTGCGCGGGAGTCTACGGGCGGAGGGGGCCGCCGGTCATCACAACCGTGTCGATTCAGCGGCGCCCGTGGGCGCTTTCCGACTGGGTGGGCAGCAGGGAGACGTGGCTGTGGACGGCCAGCCAATGGCCGTCCCGCCGGGCGAGGTTGAAGGTGGCCCGGCCGTGCCGCGTGAACGGCTGCCCGTCGGGCCCGGTGGCCTCCGACGACCAGGTCGCGGCGATCCACGCCGAGTCGCCGGCGCCCACGACGGTCGGGCGCGGCTCGAAGCGGAATTCCCGGATGCGGGGCCAGACCTGGCGCCACTGCTCTCGCTCGATGTTGTCCAGGCCGTGGACCGCGGTGGCGTAGGTGCCGAAGGCCACCGCGTCCGGGGCGAAGAGACGCCGCCCGGCCGCGAAGTCCCGGCCGCGGCACGCCGCCTCGAAGGTGGAGAGCCAGTCGAGCGCTTCCGTGCGGGCGTCCGACATGGGCGGATTATGCGGTGGTCCGTGGCCTTGTCAAGCGCGGGCTGAGTCGCTATCCTGCGGACCCCATGAGTGCCACCGCCTCCCCGTCGTCGATCACCAAGGACGCGCTGCGCGCGCTCGCCCAGGCCCAGGGACTGACCCTGAGCGAGGCGGATCTCGACGGCCTGCTGCCGCTGGTGCAGGCCACCCGGGCGCTGCTCGACGAGATGGCGGCGGCTCCGCTCGACGACGTCGAGCCCACCGCGCTGTACCACATGCTCTAGGAGACCGTGCGGTGACCGATCTCGCGTGGGCTTCGATGGGCGAGCTGGCCCGACTGGTGGCCACCAAGGCGGTGTCGCCGGTGGAGATCGTGCGGACGCATCTCGATCGCATCGCCGCGCTCGACGGCACGCTCAAGGCCTACATCACGGTGATGGGCGAGTCCGCGCTCCACGCGGCCCGGGCCGCCGAGGCCGCGGTGATGGCCGGCGCGGCGCGCGGGACGCTGCACGGGGTGCCGGTGGGCCTCAAGGATCTCTACTGCACGAAGGGCGTGAAGACCACCGGCGGCTCCCGGATCCTGGGCGACTGGGTGCCCGCCGAGGACGCCACCGTGGTGACGCGGCTCGCCGCGGCGGGCGCGATCGTGCTGGGCAAGCTCAACATGCACGAATTCGCCTACGGGCCCGAAGGGCTCAACGTGCACTACGGCACCGCGTGGAACCCGTGGGACCGATCCATCCACCGGATCTGCGGCGGCTCCTCGTCCGGTTCGGGCGCGGCGGTGGCGGCGGGGCTCTGCCCGGGCGCGCTCGGCTCCGACACCGGCGGCTCCATCCGCATCCCGTCGGCGCTCTGCGGCCTCACCGGCATCAAGCCGACGTACGGGCGCGTGAGCAGAGCCGGGGTGCTGCCGCTGGCGTGGTCGCTCGACCACGTCGGGCCCATGTGCCGGAGCGCGGTGGACTGCGCGCTGATGCTCGGCGCCATGGCCGGCTACGATCCGCGCGATCCGTCCACGACCGTGTTGCCCGTACCGGACTACGCGGCGGCCCTGACCGGTGAGATCAAGGGGCTGCGCATCGGCCTGCTGCGGCGGGTCTTCCTGGAGACGGCGGACGCGCCCCAGCGCCAGGCGGTGGAGCAGGCGGTCAAGACCCTCGAAGGCCTCGGCGCCTCGGTGCGGGAGGTCTCGCTCGAGCAGATGAAGTACGCGGCGGGCGTCGTCGCCGCGATGATCTCGGCGGAATCGTACGCCTATCACGAGACCTGGCTCAAGACGCGCGGAGCCGAGTACGGGCCCGACGTGCGCGAGCGGCTGCTCGTGGGCGCCTTCATCTCCGGCGCCGACTATCTCAAGGGGCAGCGCGTGCGGAGGCTCATCCGCGACGAGGTGGACCGGGTGCTGGGCGGCGTGGACGTCCTGCTCGCGCCGACCGTGCCCATCGCGGCCACCCCGGTGGGCGCGCGCGAGGCCGTGGTGAACGGCGCCCCGCAGCCGGTGCGGCCGAGCCTCCTCCGCTACACCCGGCCGTTCAACGCGAGCGGTCATCCCGCGGCCTCCGTGCCGTGCGGGTTCACCGCCGACGGGCTGCCCATCGGCATGCAGGTCATCGGGCGCTCGTTCGATGAGGCCACCGTCCTGCGGGTGGCCGACGCTTATCAGCGCGTGACCGACTGGCACGCGCGCCGGCCGCCCTTCGCGGCCTGATCGGGGACGCCGGGGACCCGGGGGGCGCCACGTCCGAGCGAATGGACGAGCCCGAGCCGGTCATCCTGCCCATCGAGGACTCGCTCGATCTCCACGCCTTCGCGCCCCGCGACGTCCGCTCGGTGGTGGACGAGTACCTGAGGCAGGCGGCGGCGCGGGGGTTCGCGGAGGTGCGCCTGGTCCACGGCAAGGGCACCGGCACCCAGCGGGCCATCGTGCGGAGCGTGCTGGCCGCGCATCCGAGCGTGCTGCGCTTCTTCGACGGCCCGCCCGACCGGGGCGGCTGGGGCGCGACGGTGGTGGTGCTCAAGCGCTAGCCGGCCGCGGCCGGGTCTCTACCGGCGCCCGAAGGCTCGGAGGGGGTCCCCTCCGATGAGCTAGTCGCGGTCGGCGCGCAGGAGGAGCAGTCGGTCGCTGAAGGACACGATGCGGCCGTTCTCGATCGCGAAGTCGAAGGCCGCCCGGCACTGGACGGGCGCGGCGAGCACGAACCGCTCGAGCCCGGCCCGGGCCTCGGGCGTCATCCGCATGCGAGCCGTCCACTCCGCCCAGTCGCGGCGCCCGCTCATCACCGCTTCGTCCATCACGGTGAGGCCCGCCGCGCGCAGGAACGCGGTCCACTCGAGCTGCCGGAAGGCGCGCACGTGGCTCGGATCGCGCCGCCGCTCGACCTCGGTGATGAAAGCCGCCGCCTCCTCGTCGTCGTGGCCCAGGATGTCCTGCACCAGGAGCGAGCCGCCCGTCCGCAACACCCGCGCCACCTCGCGGAGCGCGGGCAGGAGCGCGGGGAAGTGATGGGCGGCGAGGCGGCAGGTCACGGTGCCGAAGGTCCCCGCCGTGAACGGCAGGGCTTCCGCGTCGGCGGCGAGGAGCCGGATCGCGCCCGCGCCCTGCCCGATCATGAACTCGCGGGCGGTCTGGAGCATCGGCAGCGTCAGATCCACCGCGACCACGCTCGGGGTGAAGCGGGAGAAGGCCAGGGCGGTGTGGCCGCCGCCGGTGGCGATGTCGAGCACCCGGGCGGCGCCGCGCTTGCGGCCCCAGGCGAGGAGCTGTTCCAGATCCGGCCCGGTGGCGTGGCCGGCGCTCGTCACGTAGGCGGCGGCGCTCGGACCGAATTGCGCCTGCACCCGCGCCTTCTGCGACTCGCTCACGCGGGAACGGGGGTCAGGACGGCTTGCGCTGCGACAGATGACGCAGCAGGAACTCCGAGTCGAGCGGGGTCAGATCGAAGCGCCGCCCCGCCTCGTCGATCAGCTTCGTGCGATCGGCCTGGGGATTGTCCCGGAGCTGCTCGTCGATCCACTTGACCGCCTGCTTGATCGGGGCCTCGCCAGCGCTCATGGTCCGTTCCTCTCTGCGGCCGCGCCAAGCGGCCGCGGCGGTGTCACAGGTCGCGAACCACGCGGCGGGCGCGATCCACGTTCCGGCGGAAGATGTCGAAGGAGTTCACCATCGCGGGCTTGCGGCCCTGCCCGCGATCGAGGGTGAAGCAGGAGAAGGTGATGTCGTGGGCCAGCGGGAAGTCGCGGTAGAGCTGGCCCGCGACCTTCTGCGGGTTCTCGGAGCGGGTGATCTCGAAGTCCTCGAGCGCGCGCAGCGGCGGCATCCGCTCGCCGTGCTTGGTGCGCACCCACTTCATGGTGCCCCCGAGCAGGTAGGACAGGAACAGACAGTCGACCAGCATGGACTCGGTCCAGGGGATCGCCTTCTGGTAGCCCGCCACGAAGCGCGCCCCGGTGGCCAGCAGGAAGTTCTGCGCGGTGTCCGGCGTGACGAAGTCGCAGGCGCCGAAGATGTAGCCGGTGCCGGTGCTGGGCCGGCAGTGGTCCACCAGGGTCTCCAGCCGGATCACCTTGTCGCCGATCCCGACCAGCTTGCGCCGCTGCCCGTGGGAGGCGATGTAGCAGACCTGGAAGGAGCGCCGGCGGCGCCGGACCTCCTCCAGCAGGAGGCCCAGGTCGTAGCTCGAGTAGAAGCGCCGGTATACCAGATTGACGCGGATACCCTCCCAGGCGAGGGACTGCCTGATGGCCTTGAGGTAGGGCAGCACCGAAGGCTCGTCGTCCAGCAGACGGCCCTTCTTGTTCCACATCGACTCCAGCACCACCACACCCGGCATCAGTCGGCCCTCTGGTGAGAACGGTCGGTCTCCGGGCCCCCTCGTCACCCCAGTGGGAGCCCAGGGAGCCCTGGGCGCGCCATGATACCACGGGGTTTCCGGCGGGACATTGGATGGTATTTGAATCATCCAATTGGCTCTTTACTGCATCCACAATGGTACGGTAATGGTGGGTGTCGACGAGCCATGAGAATCCAACTGGACCGGGGAAGCGGGCGGACGGGCAAGGCGCCGCTTTCGCGCCAGATCCAGCTCCACTTCGAGCGGCTGATCAGCCAGGGGCTGCTGGGGGCGGGAGTGAAGCTGCCGGCCAGCCGGGAGCTGGCGCGGGAGCTCGGGGTCAACCGCACGACCGTGGCGCTGGCCTACGACGAGCTGGTGGCGGGCGGCTGGGCCCGGGCGCACGTGGGCCAGGGGACCTTCGTGGCCGACCGGGTCCCGGCGTCTCCCGGCGTAGCCGTCCGGCCGTCGGCGCCGCGCCTGGACTGGACCCGCTTCCTGTCCAAGGGCGCGCAGGTGATCGCGGCGGACACTCGACGGCGCCGCGGTTACAGCCAGGTGCCGCAGCCGGGGCCGGGCGCGATCTCGTTCGCGGGCGGCATGCCCGACAGCGGGCTGTTCCCCACCGATGAGTTCCGGCGCGTGCTCAACCGGGTGATCCGCGAGGAGGGACGCGAGCTGCTGCAGTACTATCCGGGGCGCGGCTACCCGCCGCTGCGCGAGTTCCTGGCCGGGTACCTGCTGCGCTTCGGGCTCGAGGTGCGTCCCGACGAGATCCTGATCGTGAACGGGTCGCAGCAGGGCTTCGATCTGGTGGCGCGCACCCTGCTCGACCCGGGCGACCTCGTCGCGATCGAGGAGCCATCCTACCCGCGCGCCATGCAGGTGTTCCGCGCCTTCGGCGCCCAGCTTCTCCCGGTGCCGATGGTCGGGGGCGGGCTCGATCCCGAGCATCTCGACCGGGTGCTCGAGCGCCAGTCGCCCAAGCTGCTCTACTGCCAGCCCAGCGCCCACAATCCCACCGGGCTCACCATGCGGCCCGACACGCGCAAGCGGCTGCTCGAGGTCGCGGCGCGGCACCGGCTGCCCATCATGGAGGACGGCTTCGACGGCAGCCTCTTCTTCGGGCCCCAGCCGCCGGCGCCGCTCAAGGCGCTCGATGTCTCCGGGCTCGTCATCTACGTGGGCACGTTCTCCAAGATCCTGTTCCCGGGGCTCCGCCTCGGATGGATCGTGGCCGCCCCGGAATTGATAGACCGTTTGGAGGTCGCGAAGGAGCTGGCCGACATCCACACGAGCCCGGTCATCCAGGCCGCGGTCTACCATTTCTGCCGGCAGCGCCTCCTCGACCGCCACCAGGCGCGCGTCCACCGCGAGTACGGCCGGCGCCGCGCCGCGCTGCTCGCCTCCCTCGCCAAGCGCATGCCCGCGGGCGTGACGTGGACCGAGCACGAGGGCGGCTTCTCGCTGCTGCTGACGCTGCCGGCGGGCCTGGACGCGGCGGTGCTGCTCGAGCGCGCGGCGGCGCGCGGGGTGATCTTCACGCCGGGAAACGCGTTCTTCGTCGACGGCGGCGGCGAGCGGATGCTGCGCCTGTCGTTCTCGGCGCTGCCGCTCGCGCAGATCGACGAGGGCATCCGGCGCCTCGCCGACACCATTCGTGAGGTGCAGCGGCAGCCGGAGCCGGTGGGCCTCGTCGCGGCCCCCGCGGTGCCGCTGGTCTAGGAGGCGCTCGTGGACTTCCACACGCTCGCGGCGCGCGGAGGGCGGGACGTGCCCTCGGCCAGCCGGCCCCTGACGCCCCCCATCTACCAGACCAACGTGTATGTGTTCGAGGACATGGACACGGTCGAGTCGGTGTGGGAGAGCAAGAAGCCGGGCTTCGTCTACGGCCGCTACGGCACCGGCAACCACGCGATGCTGGAAGATCTGGTGGCGGCGCTCGAAGGCGCCGAGGCGGCGGTGGCGTGCGCCTCCGGCATGGGGGCCACCACCGCGCTCCTGCTCGGCTTGTTCTCGCCGGGCGATCACCTGGTCTCGGCGCGCGATCTCTACGGCTCGACCTCCGCGTTCCTCCAGGACGAGGGGCGGCGGCTCGGCGTCGAGACCGATTTCGTGGACGCGACCGACGCCGCCGCGATCCTGGCTGCGGTGCGGCCGAGCACGCGCGCGGTCTTCGTCGAGGCGATCTCGAACCCGCTGCTGCGGCTGGTGGACGTGCCGGCGCTCGCGCCCGAGCTGGCCCGCCGCGGGATCGACCTGATCGTGGACGCGTCGATGGCATCGCCCGCGGTGTTCCGGCCGCTCGAGCACGGCGCGACCATGGTGATGCACAGCCTGACCAAGTTCATCTCCGGCCACGGCGACGTCACCGGCGGGCTCGTGGCCGGTCGCGCCGAGCCGATGGCCCGCATCCGCAACGCGATGATCCGCGCCGGCACCAACCTGGGCCCGTTCGACGCCTGGCTGGCCACCCGCGGCGCCCGCACCCTCGCGGTGCGGATGGAGCGGCAGTGCGCCACCGCGCTGGCCCTGGCCCGGGGCCTGGAGGGGCTGCCCGCGGTGTCGCGCGTGTACTATCCGGGGCTGCCCTCGCACGCGCAGCACGAGCTCGCCCGCCGGCTGATGCCGAAGCTCTCCGGCGCCATGGTCTCCTTCGACCTGCGCGGCGGGGCCCCCGCGGTGGAGCGCTTCATGGCGCGGACGCGGCTGCTCGAGTTCGCGCCGAGCTTCGGCGACGTGGCCACCACGTGGACCTATCCGGCCCGCACCTCGCACCGGCGCGTCTCGGACGAGGCGAAGGCCGCGATGGGCATCGGCGCCGGGCTGATCCGGGTGTCGGTCGGGCTCGAGGATCCCGCGGAGCTGATGGCCGATCTGGAGGCGGCCATCGCATGAGCGCGGTGGGGGCGGCGCGGGTCCAGTCGGTGGTGACGCCGGTCACCCTGGAAGGCCGCGCGGTGCGGCTCGAGCCGCTGGCGCGGTCGCACGCGGCCGGATTGCTCGCCGCCGCGTCGGGCGCGCGGGACACCTACGGGTTCACCCTCGTGCCCGGGACGCCGGCCGAGACCGCGGCCTACGTCGATGCCGCGCTCGCCGAGCAGGAGGCGGGGCGGGCCCTGCCGTTCGCGACGGTGGATCGTGCGACCGGGCAGGTGGTAGGCTGCACGCGGTTCTTCAACATCGAGTTCTGGCCGTGGCCCCCGGGCAACGCCAACCAGCGCGGCGCCGAGCGGCCCGACGTGGTCGAGATCGGCTGGACGTGGCTGAGCGCCGGCGCGCAGCGGACGCCGATCAACACCGAAGCCAAGCTCCTGATGCTGGCCCACGCCTTCGACCGCTGGCGGGTCCATCGCGTGAGCCTCATGACCGACGCGCGCAACCAGCGATCCCGGAACGCGATCCTGCGGCTGGGCGCCCGGTTCGACGGCGTGCTGCGCGCGGCCCGGCCCGCCAGCGACGGGGCCATCCGGGACACCGCGGCGTTCTCCATCCTGGAGGCGGAGTGGCCGGCGATCAGGACCAGTCTGGAAGCGCGACTCAGGCAGTGACCCGAGCACGAAAAGGAGACGAGGACATGGAGAGCGGAACGCCGAGACTGAAGGTGGGGCTGGCCGAGATGCTGAAGGGCGGTGTGATCATGGACGTCACCAACGCGGAGCAGGCGAAGATCGCCGAGGACGCGGGGGCCGTCGCGGTGATGGCGCTGGAGCGAGTACCCTCCGACATCCGGAAAGAAGGCGGAGTGGCCCGGATGTCGCCGGTCACCAAGATCAAGGAGATCCAGAAGGCGGTCACGATCCCGGTGATGGCCAAGTGCCGGATCGGACACTTCGTGGAGGCCCAGATCCTCGAGTCGCTCGGGGTGGACTTCATCGACGAGTCCGAGGTGCTGACCCCGGCCGACGAGCACTTCCACGTGGACAAGTTCGCGTTCAAGGTGCCCTTCGTGTGCGGGTCGCGTGACCTGGGCGAGTGCCTGCGCCGCATCGGCGAGGGCGCGGCCATGATGCGGACCAAGGGCGAGGCCGGCTCCGGCAACATCGTGGAGGCGGTGCGCCACATGCGCGCGGTGACCTCGGGCATCCGCCGGCTCACCACGCTGGGCCCCGAGGAGCTGATGACCGAGTCCAAGAACCTGGGCGCCCCCTATGACCTGGTGCGCTGGGTGGCCAAGAGCGGGCATCTGCCGGTGCCGAACTTCTCCGC
>DATHSW010000155.1:0-15934 GCA_035463855.1 Candidatus Deferrimicrobiaceae bacterium
GAGCAACAGCGGCGTGAGCAGCAGGGCGCGGCCGCGGGCGGGCAGGGTGACGACGGCGACGTCGAGGTCGGCGGCCGTCACCGCGGCGGCCATCTCCGCGGAGTTGCCGGTGACGACGACCAGCTCCAGGTCGGGGTGGCGCGCGCGCAGACGCCCGAGCAGGGGCGGCAGCAGGTAGGTGCTGGCGGTGGCGCCGGTGCCGACGCGCAGCCGGCCGGCCACCACGCCCCGGCGCTCCTGCACGGACTGGCGGGCGGCTTCCAGCTCGGCAAACGCGCGAGCGGCGTGGGCCAGGAGCACCTCCCCGGCGGAGGTCGGAAACGCGCGCTTGCCCACGCGCTCCAGCAGGGGCTGACCCAGGTCGCGCTCGAGGTGACGGATGTGGTGGCTCACCGCTCACCGTACGGCGGCCACCGCGGCCGACGCGGCGGCGATCTGCGCGATCTACAACCAGGGCATCGAGGACCGCATCGCCACGCTCGAGACGGCGCTGCGCACCCCGGAGGAGCGGCGGCAGTGGATGGCCGCGCGCGGCCCGCGCCACCCGGTGGTGGTGGCGACCTCCGGCGGCGAGGTCGTCGGGTGGGGGAGCCTCAACCCGTTCAACCCGCGCCCGGCCTACGACAACGTGGTGGATCTCTCGGTCTACGTCGAGCGGGCCTGGCGGGGCCGCGGGGTGGGGAAGGCGCTGCTGCAGCATCTGCTCGGGCTCGCGCGCGGGATCGGCTATCACAAGATGGTGCTCGCCACGTTTCCCTACAACGCCGCCGGGCTCGCGCTCTACCGGCGCATGGGCTTCACCCCGGTCGGCGTCTATCACGAGCAGGGCCAGCTCGACGGGCGCTGGGTGGACGTCCTGATCATGGAGCAGCTCCTCTGACCCACGGCTGGCGCGTCGTCGCGACGCTCTCCGTCACCGAGACCGTCTCCTGGGCATCCTCTACTACGGCTTTCCGGTGTTCTGGACGCTCGCCGCCGCCCTGGTCGTGGTGGGCGTGGTCGTGGCGGTGGCCGCGCGCGAGGAGCGGGCGCCCGCCGCCGCTCCTGGAGCGTAAACCGCCGGGTCGATTGCCGGTTCGGGGTACGATAGGTTCCATGCTCGCGGGATGGGGCCGGCTCGTTCACCGCTTCCGCATCACGGTCATCGCGCTGTCCCTGCTGAGCCTGGCCCCATCGTTGTGGCTGATCGCGCACGGCGGCCGGCTCGCCACCACCGACATCCCGACCACCACCGAGTCCGGCCGCGCCCTCGATCTGATCGGCCGGGAGCTGCCCGGCCGGCCGCCGTCGTTCAGCTTCATCTTCAGCAGCTCGACCGGGTCGGCCAGGGACCCCGCGTTCCGCCGGGAAGTCGAGCGCGCGGTGGCGCCGCTGCGCGGGGACGCGCACGTCGCCCGCATCCTGACCGCGTACGATCCACCGGCCCACGACGCCTCCATGCCCGCCGCGCAGCTCGTCTCGCGCGACGGCCGGCGGGCGCTGGTGGTGGTGGAGCTCAAGGGCGAGGCGGCCGCGTTCTCCTCGCTCGAGTTCTCGGTGCTCCCGCCCGACGTGTACCCGTCCCTGCGGGCGAAGGTGAAGACCGAGACGCTCGAGGTGCTCCCGGTCGGCAACATCCCCCTCAACCACGACTTCACCGAGGTGACCCGCACCGACCTGCGGCGGGCCGAGCTGGTGATCCTGCCCCTCGTCGTCATCCTTCTCTTGCTCGTCTTCGGCTCGGTGGTGGCCGCGCTCCTGCCCCTCGCGGTGGGCGCGCTCTCGATGGCGGGGGCCATCGCGGCCACGCTGCTCATGGCGCGCTACACCTCGGTCTCGGTGTACGCCCCGAACATCGTGACCATGATCGGCCTGGGCGTGGCCATCGACTACTCGCTGTTCATCGTGAGCCGCTTCCGCGAGGAGATCCGGGCCCACGACGGACCGGCGGCGCTCGCGCGCACGATGGCCACCGCCGGGCGCGCCATCCTCTTCTCCGGGCTCACGGTGGCGATCGGGCTGCTCGGCATGGTGTTTCTCGGGCTCGGCAACATCGGCTCGATCGGCTGGGCCGGCACCGCGGTCGTCTCGCTGGCCGTGGTCTACGCGCTCACGCTGCTCCCCGCGCTGCTCGCCGTCCTCGGCCCGCGCGTCAACTCGCTCCGGCTGCCGTTCATCCACCCCGACCGCCGCGTGACCGGCCGGGGCATGTGGCACCGGCTCGCGGTCATCGTCATGACCCATCCGTGGGCGATCTTCATCTCGGTCTCCGCCCTGCTGCTCATCCTCGGGCTGCCGTTCCTGCACCTCCAGGTGGGCTCGGGAGACGTCAACGCGCTGCCCCCGCAGGCGGCCTCGCGCCGCGGCGACGAGACGCTGCGCGCGCACTTCCCGGGCGCGGACAGCAACCGCATCCTGGTCGTGGTCCGCTACCCGGAGGGCTCGCCGCTCACCGCGGAGCGGGTGGGCGGGCTCTACGACCTGAGCCGCTGGCTCGCGGGGCGGGCCCACGTGGCGCGGGTGGAGAGCCTGGTGGATCTCGATCCGAGCGTCACCCGCGAGCAGTACCAGCAGCTCGCCACCGCGCCCGCGGAGATGCGGCCTCCCGGCGTGGACCAGGTGCTGCGGCAGACCGTCGGGGGGCGCCTCGCCCTGCTCGTGGTCTCGACGCCGCTCAAGCCCTCGAGCCCGGAGGCGCGCGCCCTGGTGGAGGAGATCCGCGCCTCGCATCCGAGGCTCGAGGGCGAGGTGCTCGTGACGGGCCAGACCGCCTTCGACCTCGACATCATCGATCTGGTGACGCGGCACGCGCCGCTGACGATTGGGCTCGTCATGGTCGCGACGTACGTGGTGCTGTTCCTCCTGCTCGGCTCGGTCCTGCTGCCGCTGAAGGCGGTGATCATGAATCTCCTGTCCATCAGCGCCTCCTACGGGGCGCTGGTGTGGATCTTCCAGGACGGGCATCTCGCCGGATGGCTGCACTTCACCCCGGGCCCGATCCAGACCGCCACGCCCCTCATCATGTTCTGCTTCGTGTTCGGCTTGTCCATGGACTACGAGGTGCTGCTGCTGAGCCGGGTGCGCGAGGAGTACGAGCGCACCGGGCACACCACCCACGCGGTGGCGGAGGCGCTCGAGTCCACCGGCCGGCTCATCACCGGCGCGGCCGCCATCATGGCCGCCGTCTTCTTCGGCTTCGCCACCGCGGGCTCGGTGATCATCCAGGCGGTGGGGATCGGCATCGGTCTCGCGGTGGTGATCGACGCCACCATCGTGCGCGCGCTGCTGGTGCCGGCCACCATGCGCCTGATGGGGCGGTGGAACTGGTGGGCGCCCGCGCCCCTCGCGGCGCTCCACCGCCGCCTGGGGCTGGCCGAGCGCGGCGCGGATGCCGAACAACTCGGAGGGGGGCTGAAGCGCGGGCGGAGCCCGCGCTCGAACGTGGACCAGGCCGCCGCCCGCGGGTCGTCCGGTGTCAGCGGGAGAGACTCCTAGTCCCCCGGCTTCCCCTCCGGTGATCCGCTACCACCCCGACGGGCCCGTCGCCACCGAGTATCGCGTGGGCCTGTGCGCGTGGCAGGACAAGAGCATGGTGGAGGACGGGTCGTTCTATCCGATCAAGAGCATGAAGGCGGAGGAGCGGCTCTGGTGGTACAGCCGCTTCTTCGACGCGGTCGAGGTCAATTCCACCTTCTACGCGCCGCTCTCCGCCCAGAACGCGGTGCTCTGGGCGAAGCGGACGCCGCCCGGCTTCCTCTTCAGCGTGAAGGCCTACGCCCTGCTCACCGGGCATCACCTGGACGCGGGCCGGTTGCCGCCGCCGCTCGCGGCCCTGCTGCCCGCCTCCGCCCGTCCCAACCCGCGGGGTCAGCTCGAGAACGGGGTGTTCGGCGAGGAGGCGCGCGAGTGGGCGTTCGCCGCGTTCCGGGAGGGGCTCCAGCCGCTCGCGGACGCGGGCAAGCTCGGCTACGTGCTCTTCCAGATGGCGCCGTGGGTAAAGTACGGCGACCGGACGCTCGAGTATCTCGCGGGCCTGCCCGCGCGCCTGCCCGGAGCCACGATCGCGGTGGAGTTCCGCGACGCCTCCTGGCTGCCGCGCCACACCGAGGAGACGTTGAAGGTGCTGAGCGCGCGCGGGCTCGCGTACGTCTCGGTGGACGCGCCGCGCACGCCCGCGTCCGTGGACACGACGGTCGCGCTCACCGCGCCCACCGCGGTGATCCGGCTGCACGGGCGCAACCGCGAGGGCTTCATGAAGCAGCTCCAGGGCCGGGCGCCGAGCGTGGCCGAGAAGTATGGCTACCTCTACGACCGCGCCGAGCTGACCGAGATCGTGGCCCGGGGCCGCGCGCTGGAGGGCCGGGCCCGGCGCGTCTACTTCCAGCTCAACAACAACGTCGGCGACGCGCCCGCCATCAACGCCCAGGACATCAAGGAGCTGCTGGGGCTCGAGACCGCCGATCGCGCCCAGGTGGAGCAGGAGTGGCGGAGCCGCCGGCGCGCGCGCCGGACCGCGCCCTGAAGGCCCGGAATCCACATGATAGAATGGCGCATCCAAACGGGGCGGGAGGGCAGGCGCGTGCCGATTTACGAGTACGAGTGCCAGGGGTGTCACCGGCGGGTCAGCCTCCTGATCCGCACCCTGTCCGCGGCCGAGGCCCCGCGATGTCCGCGGTGCGGGAGCGCGACCCTGTCCCGCCTGATGTCCCGCTTCGCCACCGTCAAATCCGAAGACGCCCGCCTCGACTCCCTTTCCGATCCCACCAGCTTCGGCGACCTCGACGAGAACGATCCCCAGAGCGTGGCCCGGTTCGTCAAGAAGATGGGCCGGGAGATGGGGGAGGATCTCGGCGAGGACCTCGACGCGGCCATGGACGAGGCCATGACCGAGGGTGACGGGCCCGGGGATGACGAGGGGGCCCTCATGGATCCGGGCGGGAGCGGCGACGACGGCGGCGGGGAGCCGTCGGCATGAAGGTCGACGTGCTGCCCGGGCTCGAAGCGCTCGACGAGGCACGCTGGAACGGGCTTCTCGACCGCGCGCGCCTGCCGTCGCTCTTCCTCACCTGGCAGTGGCAGACCGAGTGGAGCCGGGCCTTCGCGGCGGACCGGCCCCAGCAGATCCTCGCCGCGAGCGACGCGGACGGCAGCCTGGCCGGGGTGCTGCCCCTCTACGAGGACGGGCCCGGGCGGCAGCGGATCATCGGCGGCGTGGACATCTCCGACTATCTCGATCTCGTCGCGGCGGCCGGTCGGGAAGAGGAGATCTGGCAGGCGCTGCTCCAGCATCGCGCCGGCCAGCCGGGCGAGTGGGACCTCCACGGGATCCGGGCGGCCTCGGCCACCGTCGCGGTGCTGCCGGCGCTCGCGCCGGCCCATGGCCTCCGGGCCACGGTGGAGCGGCAGGACCGCTGCCCGGTGCTGGCGCTGCCCAAGACCTGGGAGGAGTACCTCGCGCGCCTGTCCGGCAAGGATCGGCACGAGCTGCGGCGGAAGATCCGGCGGCTCGAGCGGGAGCTGCCCGGCGCGACGGCGCGCTCGCACGCGGACGCCGCCGGCTGGGACGAGGCCATGACGCGCTTCCTCACGCTGCACCGTTTGTCCAAGGTGGGCAAGGCGCGCTTCATGGACGAGCGGATGGAGCGCTTCTTCCGCTCCGCCACCGCCATCCTGGTCGCGAAGGGCTGGGCGCGGCTCTGGTTCCTCGAGTACGAGGGCGCGGCGGTGGCCGCGTTCATCTGCCTCGAGTACGCGGGCAGCGTCGGCCTCTACAACTCGGGCTTCGATCCCGCCCGGGCCCAGCTCGCGCCCGGGATCGTGCTGCTCGCCCACGTCATCCGGGACGCGATCGAGCGCGGCATCCCCACCTTCGACTTCCTCCGCGGCGAGGAGCCGTACAAGTACGGCTTCGGCCCGTCGCCGGAGGACGTCTTCAACATTCGTATCACCGGGCGTATCACCGGGCGGATGGCCCCGTGAACCTCTCCGTCGCGATGCTCTCGGTGCACACCTGCCCCCTGGCCGCGCTCGGCGGCAAGGAGACGGGCGGCATGAATGTCTACGTGCGGCAGACCGCGCGCGAGCTGGGGCGCATGGGCGTCCGCGTGGACGTGTTCACCCGCTCGCAGAACGCCACGATCCCCCGGATCGTCGAGCTGGGGCCGGGGGCCCGCGTCGTGCATCTGCCCGCGGGGCCCGAGGCGCCGATGCCGCGCGAAGCGCTCCACCGCCATCTCGACGAGTTCGCGACGGGCGTCGAGGGCTTCGCGCGCGAGCAGGGGCTCGCCTACGACCTCATCCACTCCCACTACTGGCTCTCCGGGGTGGCGGGGCTGCGGCTGCGTGAGCGCTGGGGGACGCCGCTGGTGCAGATGTTCCACACCCTCGGCCGGCTGAAGAACGAGGTGGCCCAGACCGCCGCCGAGATGGAGCCCGCCCTCCGCGTCGACGAGGAGGCCCGCATCGTGGCGCAGGCCGATCGCATCGTCGCCGCCAACGTGGTGGAGCGGGCGCACCTCGTCTGGTACTACCGCGCGCGCAGCGAGCGGATCGCGGTGATTCCGTGCGGCGTGGACACCGAGCTGTTCCAGCCGATGGACCCGGCCAAGGCCAGGGACCTGCTCGAGCTGCCGCCGGATCCGCTGCTGCTCTACGTGGGCCGGCTCCAGCCCATCAAGGGCCTCGACACGCTGCTGGAGGCGATGGCCGCGGTTCCGGCCCCCGCGTACCTGCTGGTGGTCGGCGGCGAGCACGACGAGCCGGATGGCGGGCACGGCGCCGCGCTGCGCGCGCGGGTGGCCGCGCTGGGCCTGGACCAGCGGGTGCGCTTCCTGCGCGCGCAGCCGCAGCGGCGCCTGCGCCTCTTCTACGCCGCCGCGGACGCCACCGTGATGCCGTCTTACTACGAATCGTTCGGCATGGTGGCGCTCGAGGCCATGGCCTGCGGCAGCCCGGTGGTCGCCTCGCGCGTCGGCGGGCTGACCACCACGGTCCAGGATGGGGTGACCGGCCGCCTGGTGCCGGAAGGCGACCCCGCCGCGCTGGCCGCCGCGATCACGCCTCTGCTCGACAGCGCGGAGGGCCGGCGGCTCGGCCAGCAGGCCACCCGCTGGGCCGCCGAGCACCGGTGGCCGTGCGTGGCGGAGGCGGTGTGCCGCCTCTACTCCGAGCTGCGCCCCGCCGCCCAGCAGCATCTCTCTCACGCCCCCTGCCGGAGCTGGCGATGACGACTCGAGGTGGAGCCCCCGTCACGGTGAACGGCCGCCGCTACGCCTGGCCGGACCGCCCCCTGGTCGTGGTGTGCGTGGACGGCAGCGAGCCGCACTACATCCGCCAGGCCATCGCGGCCGGGGCGATGCCCTATCTGGCCGCGGCCCTGCCGGGCGGCACCGATCGCCTGGCCGACTGCGTGGTGCCGAGCTTCACGAACCCCAACAACCTGTCGATCGTCACCGGGGTGCCGCCCTCCGCGCACGGCATCTGCGGCAACTACTTCTTCGACCGGGAGGCCGGCGCGGAGGTCATGATGAACGACCCGCGCTACCTGCGCTGCGGGACCATCCTGGCCGCGTTCGCCCGTGAAGGCGCGCGCCTGGCGGTGGTGACCGCCAAGGACAAGCTGCGGCGGCTGCTCGGCCACGAGATGCGCGGCATCTGCTTCTCGGCCGAGAAGGCGAACGAGACGACGGAGACCGAGCACGGCATCGCGGATGGGCTCGGGCTGGTGGGCATGCCGCTGCCCTCGGTGTACAGCGCCGATCTCTCCGAGTTCGTGTTCGCGGCGGGTGTCCGGCTCATGGAGTCGGCGCGGCCGGACATCATGTACCTCTCCACCACCGACTACGTGCAGCACAAGCACGCGCCGGGCACGGCGGAGGCCAACGCGTTCTACGGCATGATGGACGGCTACTACGCCAAGCTGGCCGGCCTCGGCGCCACGCTCGCGATCACCGCCGACCACGGCATGAACGCCAAGACCGACGCGGCGGGCCGGCCGCGCGTGATCTATCTCCAGGACCATCTGGATCAGTGGGTGGGCGCCGGCCGCGCGCGGGTCATCCTGCCCATCACCGATCCCTACGTGGTGCACCACGGCGCGCTGGGCTCGTTCGCCACCGTCTATCTCCCGGAGGGCGCCGACACGGAGGCGCTGCGGCAGCGCGTCGCGGGGCTGGGCGGGATGGAGGTGGTGCTGGATCGGGCCGCCGCCTGCCGCCGGTTCGAGCTGCCGCCCGACCGCGTGGGCGACCTGATCGCGGTGTCGGAGCGCCAGGTGGTGCTCGGTACCAGCGAGGCGCGCCACGACCTCTCGGGCCTCGATGCCCCGCTCCGCTCCCACGGCGGCATCAGCGAGCAGACGGTGCCCCTGCTCCTGAACCGCCCGACCAAAGGCATCCCCGGCGCCCGCCGCCTGCGCAACTTCGACATCTTCGACCTCGCCCTCAACCACGTCCAGTAAACGGTTGTCCGCCATCGAGAATGAGCCTTAGCGCGCACGTCGTCGTCGTCGGCGGCGGCATCGTCGGCGCCAGCGTCGCGTATCACCTGACGCAGCTCGGCTGGCGCGACGTGGTGCTGCTCGAGCAGGGGAGCCTCTCCGGCGGCACCACCTGGCACGCGGCGGGCCTGGTCGGCCAGCTCCGGTCCTCCAGCAACCTCACCCGGCTGATCCGGTACAGCGCGGACCTCTACGGCCGCCTCGAGGCCCTGACCGGCCAGTCCACCGGCTGGAAGCGCTGCGGCAGCGTCAGCGTCGCCCGAACCGCGGAGCGCATGATCCAGCTCAAGCGCAATGCCGCGATGGCCACCGCCTACGGCGTGGAGGCCCACGTGATCGGCCGCGAGGAGGCGGCGGCCCGCTACCCGCTGATGCGCATCGACGACCTGGTCGGCGCGGTGTGGATTCCCGGCGACGGGAAGGCCAATCCCGCCGACATCACCCAGGCCCTGGCGCGCGGGGCCCGGGCGGGCGGGGCGCGGCTGATGGAGGGCGTCAAGGTCACCGGCGTCAACGTGGTGCGGGGCGAGGTCGTCGGGGTCGAGACCTCCGCGGGGCCCATCGCGACCGAGATCCTGGTCAACTGCGCGGGCATGTGGGCCCGCGAGCTCGGGCGCCTGAGCGGCGTGACCATCCCGCTGCACGCCTGCGAGCACATGTACATCGTCACCCAGCCCATCGCGGGCGTGGCCCCGGACCTGCCGGTGCTGCGTGATCCCGACGGCCACATCTACGTGAAGGAGGAGGTGGGCGGCCTCCTGATGGGTGGCTTCGACCCCTGGGCCAAGCCGTGGGGCGCCGAGGGCATCCCGGAGGGCTTCTCGTTCGGGACGCTCCCGGAGGACTGGGACAAGTTCGACGTCCTGATGCGCAACGCGCTGGTCCGGCTGCCCGCGCTCGAGACCGCGCCGGTCCGCACCTTCCTCAACGGGCCCGAGTCCTTCACGCCCGACAACTACTTCATCCTGGGCGAGGCCCCCGAGGTGCGCCGCTACTACGTGGGCGCCGGCTTCTGCTCGGGGGGCATCGCCGCCGCGGGCGGGGCGGGGAAGGCGCTCGCCGAGTGGATCGTCGAGGACCGCGCGCCCATGGATCTCTGGCCGGCCGATATCCGGCGCTTCGCGCCGCTCCACGGCAACCGCCGCTTCCTGCGCGAGCGGGTCAGCGAGATCGTGGGCGTGCACTACGACGTGGCCTTTCCGAACCGCGAGCTGACGAGCGGACGCGGCCTGCGGCGCTCCCCGCTCTACGAGCGGCTCCGGGAGCGTCGCGCCTGCTTCGGCGCCAAGATGGGCTGGGAACGCGCCAACTGGTTCGCCCCCGCGGGCGTGGCCCCGGAGACCGTCTACTCCTTCGGCCGGCAGAACTGGTTTCCGTACGCGGCCGCCGAGCACCGGGCCGCCCGCGAGGCGGTCGCGGTCTTCGACCAGACCTCGTTCGCGAAGCTCCGGGTGGAGGGGGCGGACGCGGAGGCGGTCCTGCAGCGGCTCTGCGCCAACGACGTGGCGGTGCCGCCCGGCCGGGTGGTCTACACCGCGATGCTGAACGAGCGCGGGGGCTTCGAGAGCGACCTGACCGTCACGCGGCTGGCCGAGGAGGCCTACCTGGTCGTGACCGGCTCCGCACAGGGCACGCGCGATCTCGACTGGATCCGGCGCCACCTACCCGCGGGGGCGCGCGCCGTCGTGACCGACGTGACGGGCGCCTACGCGGTGCTCGGCCTGATGGGCCCGCGCTCGCGCGAGCTCCTCGCGCGGGTGAGCGACGCCGACCTCGGCCCGGCCGCGTTCCCGTTCGCCACGTCGCGCGAGATCGCGGTCGGGCCGGCGACCGTCCGGGCCTCGCGCATCACCTACGTGGGCGAGCTCGGCTGGGAGCTCTACGTGCCGGCCGAGCAGGCGGGGCTCGTATACGACGAGCTGGCGCAGGCGGGCCGGGACCTCGGCCTGCGCGACGCGGGCTACTACGCGCTCGACTCGCTGCGCATGGAGAAGGCGTACCGGGCGTGGGGGCGGGACGTCACGATCGATGACACGCCGTGGGAGGCCGGGCTCGGGGCCGCCGTGCGGCTCGACAAGCCGGTGCCGTTCCTCGGTCGCGACGCGCTGGTCGCGCAGCGGGCGCGGCCGCTCGCGAAGCGGATGGTGACCTTCGTGCTGGAGGACGGGGCGGCGCTGCCGTGGGGCGACGAGCCCATCCTGCGCGACGGCCGCGTGGTCGGCTCGGTGACCTCGGCGGCCTTCGGCCACACCCTCGGGCGGGCGGTGGCGATGGGCTACGTGCGGGATCCGGGGGGCGTGGACGAGACCTTCGTGGCGAGCGGGCGCTTCGAGCTGGACATCGCGGGGGACCGGATCCCGGCGCGGGCCGGCTTCGCGGCGCCCTACGATCCCGGCAATCTGCGCGTGAAGAGCTGAGCCGAAAGGACGGTTGGCCATGGACGGGACCTCGCACGAGCCGTTCCTGCTGACCCCCGGCCCGCTGACCACCACGCGCGCCACCAGGGAAGCGATGCTGCGCGACTGGGGCTCGCGGGACGGGGAGTTCATCGCGATGAACGCGCGGGTGCGCCGCCGACTCACCGAGCTCGTGCACGGCGACGGCAGCCACGTGTGCGTGCCGCTCCAGGGCAGCGGGACCTTCATCGTGGAGGCCATGATCGGGACGTTGGTGCCGCCGACCGGCAAGCTCCTCGTCCTGGTCAACGGCGCCTACGGCCGGCGCATGGTCCGGATCTGCGAGTACTACCGCCGCGCCTGCGCCGTCCAGGAGACCGCGGAGGACCGGCCGGTGGATCCCGCGGCGCTCGACGCCATGCTCGCGGGAGATCCCGGCATCACGCACGTGGTGGTGGTGCACTGCGAGACGACGTCGGGGGTGCTGAACCCGGTCGAGGAGATCGCGGCGGTGACGGCCCGCCACCGCCGCCGCCTGCTGATCGACGCGATGAGCGCCTTCGGCGCCATCCCGCTCGACGCCCGGCGCGTGCCGTTCGACGCCCTGGCGGCCTCCGCCAACAAGTGCCTGGAAGGGGTGCCGGGGGTCGGCTTCGCGATCATCCGGCGAGAGGCCTTGGAAGAGGCGCGGGGGCAGGCGCCATCGCTGAGCCTCGATCTGCACGACCAGTGGAGCGCGATGGACAAGAACGGGCAGTGGCGCTTCACGCCACCCACCCACGTCATCGCGGCGCTGGATCGCGCCCTGGACCAGCACGCGGCCGAGGGCGGGGTGGCGGGGCGGGGCGCGCGCTACCGTCACAACTGCGCGCTGCTCGTGGACGGGCTCCGCGCGATGGGCTTCGAGACGCTCCTGCCCGACCGGCTGCAGGCCCCCATCATCGTCACGGTGCGCATGCCCACCGATCCCCGGTTCCACTTCGAGACGTTCTACGAGCGGCTGAGCCGGCGCGGCTACGTGATCTACCCCGGCAAGCTCACGGTGGCCGACAGCTTCCGGATCGGCTGCATCGGCGCCCTCGGCGAGGCCGAGATGCGCGGGGTCCTCCAGGCCATCCGCGAGGTCACCGCCGAGCTGGGCGTCACGTCCTGCGCGCCCGCGCGAGGCTAGGGAGACCCCGATCGGGTCCGCCAGAGCCAGCCGAGTCGGCCCGACGAGGCCCTGGGAGCGGCGTCCGCGGTGGGCGACGGGTGCCGCGGGCGGTGTGGTAGACTCGCCGGCTGATGGAGGTCCTCCTCGACGTCAGGGGTCTCCGCACCCAGTTCCACACCAAGGCGGGAGTCGTCCGCGCGGTGGACGGGGTGTCGTGGAGCGTACGCAAGGGCGAGACGGTGGCCCTCGTCGGCGAGTCCGGCTGCGGGAAGTCGGTGAGCGCGCTGTCGGTGATGCGGCTCGTGGCCGCGCCCGCCGGCCGCATCGTGGAGGGTGAGATCCTCTTCAAGGGGCGGAACCTCCTCGCCCTTTCCGAGGAGGAAATGCGCAAGGTCCGCGGGCGGGAGATCGGCATGATCTTCCAGGAGCCCATGACCTCGCTGAACCCGGTGCTGACCATCGGGCGCCAGCTCACCGAGCCGCTCGAGATCCACCTCGGCATGACGCACGCCCAGGCGGAGGCGCGGGCGATCGAGCTGCTCTCGCTGGTGGGCATCACGGACGGGGCGCGGCGCCTGCGCCAGTTCCCGCACCAGTTCAGCGGCGGGATGCGGCAGCGGATCATGATCGCGATGGCGCTCGCCTGCGATCCGGCCCTCATCCTGGCCGACGAGCCGACCACCGCGCTCGACGTGACGATCCAGGCCCAGATCCTCGAGCTCATGAAGAGTCTCTCGAGGAGACTGGGTGTCGCGATCCTGATGATCACCCACAACCTCGGCGTGGTGGCGCGCTACGCCGACCGGGTGAACGTGATGTACGCGGGCAAGATCGTGGAGCGGGCGACCGCGCGCGAGATCTACGCCAACCCGCGCCATCCCTACACCCTCGGCCTGCTCCGCTCGGTGCCCCGCCTCGACGAGCCGCGCCGGGCCAAGCTGCGGCCGATCCCCGGCCAGCCGCCCGACCTCTCGCGGCTGCCCGCCGGGTGCTCCTTCGCCCCCCGCTGCTCCTACGTGGTGGACCGCTGCCGCGAGCAGGTCCCCCCGCTCGACGAGGTCTCTGCCGAGCACGTCTCCGCCTGCTGGCTCGCCAAGGATCTCCCGAACCTGGTCCCGGCCGAACTGGACGCCCGGTGAGCCCAAAGGGCCCGGCCAGACCGGCGGTCGATTCTCAACAGCCGATTCTAGAAGTCCGGAACCTGGTCAAGCACTTCCCGGTCGGGGGCGGGCTCTTCGGCGGCCGCGCCGCGACCGTGAAGGCGGTGGACGGGGTGAGCTTCTCGATCCTCCGCGGGGAGACGCTGGGGCTGGTCGGTGAGTCGGGCTGTGGCAAGACGACCACCGGGCGCGTGATCCTGCGGCTGGAGCCGCCCACGAGCGGCGAGGTGATCTTCGAGGGGCGGGACCTGGGGAAGCTTCCCGCCGCCGAGCTGCGCGCCACTCGCCGGCGCATGCAGGTGATCTTCCAGGACCCGTACAGCTCGCTGAACCCGCGCATGACGGTCGGGCAGATCATCGCGGAGCCGCTCAGCGTCCACCGCATCGTCCCGGACCGGACCGCCCGCGCGGCCCGGGTCCAAGATCTCCTGCGCCATGCCGGCCTGCTGCCCACCATGGCCCGCCGCTACCCCCACGAGCTCTCCGGCGGGCAGCGCCAGCGCGTCGGCATCGCCCGCGCGCTGGCCATGGAGCCGAGCCTGATCATCTGCGACGAGCCGGTCTCGGCGCTGGACGTCTCGATCCAGGCCCAGATCATCAACCTGCTGGAAGAGCTGCAGGCCGAGTTCGGGTTGACCTACCTGTTCGTGGCCCACGACCTCTCGGTGGTGCGCCACATCTCCGACCGGGTAGCCGTCATGTATCTCGGCAAGATCGTGGAGATGACCGACCGCAAGTCGCTCTACGAGAACCCCCAGCACCCCTATACCAAGGCCCTGCTCTCGGCGGTGCCCATCCCGGACCCGGCGGTGGAGGCGGGGCGGGAGCACGTGGTCCTGGGCGGGGAGGTGCCGAGTCCGCTGAACCCGCCGGCCGGCTGCGTCTTCCATCCGCGTTGTCCCATCGCGGTGGCCGAGTGCCGCCAGGTCGTCCCGGAGCTGCGGGAGATCAAGCCCGGGCATCAGGCCGCCTGCATCCGCCTGTAGCGCGTGCTTGACAGCGGGGGGTGGCGGCCGCTAAAGTAGCGGAACTTTGACGGAACCGAGATCCATCCTCACGGATTGATTCCTCAAGAGGTTTGGTTGTCCATCTCACCGGGGAGGTGGCTCATGCGCCATCGTCGCAACTGGATCGTCTGCTCGCTCGTCGCCCTGGCTCTGGTCCTGTCCTATGGTTGGACCGGCGCCGACGCTCAGGACAAGCCGCGGTCCGGCGGAGAGTTGCTCTTCGTCGTCCCGTCGGAGCCACCGTCCTATGACGCCCACGCGGAGGAGACGTTCGGCGTCATCCATCCGATGGCGCCGCACTACAGCACCCTGATGAAGGTGGACCCGTTCGACAAGACCGGCACCAAGCCGGTGGGTGACCTGGCCGAGTCCTGGACGATCTCCAAGGAGGGTCTGGTCTACACCTTCAAGCTGCGTCACGGCGTGAAGTTCCACGACGGCAGCGAGATGACGTCGAAAGACGTGAAGGCGTCCTACGACAAGATCATCTTCCCACCCGCGGGCGTGAAGTCGCTGCGCAAGGACGCCTACCGCTCGGTCGAGGTGGTGGAGGCGCCGGACGCCCACACCGTCCGCTTCCGGCTGAAGTACCCCGAGTCGTCCTTCCTGCTGAACCTGGCGTCCCCGTGGAACTGGATCTACAAGGCCGACATCCTGGCCAAGGACATGAACTGGTACGCGAAGAACGTGATGGGAACCGGTCCCTTCATCTTCGTCGAGCACGTCAAGGGCTCGCACTGGGTCGGCAAGAAGAACCCGAACTACTGGGACAAGGGCAAGCCCTACCTCGACGGCTACCGGGCGATGTTCATGAGCTCGTCCTCCGCGCAGGTCGCCGCGATCCGGGGCGAGCGGGCGCACATCCAGTTCCGCGGCTTCAGCCCGGCCGAGCGCGATCAGCTCGTCCAGGCGATGGGCAACAAGATCACGGTGCAGGAGAGCCCCTGGGACTGCCTGAACTTCGTCTCGATGCACCACGAGAAGAAGCCCTTCGACGACAAGCGGGTGCGGCGGGCCCTCACGCTGGCGCTCGACCGGTACGAGGCCTCGCAGAAGCTCTCCAAGATCACGATCGTCCGCGACGTGAGCGGGGTCCAGGTGCCGGGCACCCCCTACGCGGCCGCGCCCGCCGAGCTGGAGAAGCTCGCGGGCTACGGCCGGGACATCAACGCGGCCCGCGCCGAGGCCAAGCGGCTCCTGCGCGAGGCGGGCGTGCCCGACGGCTTCGCCTTCACCTTCAAGAACCGCGGGATCCCGCATCCCTATGAGCCGATCGGCATCTGGCTCGTGGACCAGTGGCGGCAGATCGGGCTGAACGTCAAGATGGAGATGATCGAGGCGTCCGCGTACCACCCGATGCTCAAGCGCGGGGACTTCGAGGTCGCGATGGACTTCCAGTGCGGCTTCATCGTCGAGCCCGACCTGGACCTTCCGCGTTTCATCAGCGTCTCCGACGCGAACTACGGCAAGCACAAGGACAAGATGATCGACCAGCTGTACGAGAAGCAGGCCCGGGCCGCCGACGTGGAGGAGCGGAAGAAGCACATCCGCGCCTTCGAGAAGCGCCTGCTCGACGAGGAAGTGCACGTGCTCTGGACCGTCCAGTGGCACCGCATCATCCCGCACAACTCGAAGGTGAAGGGCTGGACGATCACGCCCAGCCACTACCTCAACAACCAGCTCGACACCGTCTGGCTGTCGGAATAACGAAGGCCGAGACGGGCCCGGGCCGGCGCTCTGCC
>DATHSW010000156.1:0-1874 GCA_035463855.1 Candidatus Deferrimicrobiaceae bacterium
GAGCACGCTGCGATCCACGCTCGACGAGCTGAGGGTGGAAGATCTCGCTCACCGCTCCGACGGTGAGCTGCTGGACGATCTGGGCGAGCTCGAACGAGCCTCAAGGACCCTCGAGGCCGAACGCGCCCGACGGACGGCTGAGGTGGAGCGCCGCGGCGCGTGCGCCGAGGACGGGTACCTGTCGGTCATCGCCTGGTTGGTCCACCGGCTCGGGGTGGCCGCCTCGGCCGCTCGGTCCCAGGTCCGGCTCGGACGCTCGCTGCAGCGGATGCCGGGGACACGGCATGCCCTGTTGGAGGGCGAGATCGCGGTGGCTGCCGCGCTGCTGCTGGCGGACGCGCAGGTCGCCGATCCAGAGGAGTTCGCACGCTCTGAGCAGATGCTGCTCGATCTGGCTCGGACCCTGTCGGTCCGCGACCTCATCAGGGCCATCGAGCACTGGAAGATGCTCGCGGACCCCCGGGCCGCCGAGGCGGCCTCCGAGCGCCGGTTCGCCCGCAGGGCTCTGTACGTCTTCCCCACGCTGGACGGGATGGTCCGCGTCGACGGCGACCTGGACCCGGAGACCGGACAGACGCTGATCACGGCTCTGGGATCGATGGTGGACCGCTCGGCTCGGGAGGGTGGTGGGACCGATCTGCGCACCCCGGCGCAGCGCCGGGCCGATGCGCTGGGCGAGATCTGCAGGAGGTACCTGGACTCCTCGGACCGTCCGGTGGTGGCCGGCGAGCGGCCGCACGTGCTGGTCTCGGTGGATCTGCAGGCCTTGCAGGCAGGTGGCGGACGTGCCGAGCTGCAGGACGCGGGGCCGCTCACCCCCGAGGCCGCCCGGAGGTTGGCCTGCGACGCGGACCTCTCGCGGGTGATCACCTGTGGTCGGTCCGAGCCCCTCGAGGTGGGAAGGCGGACCCCGGTCGTGCCGCCGGCGCTCCGACGGGCCGTCGCGGCCAGGGACGGAGGGTGCCGGTTCCCCGGGTGCGGCAGACCTCAGGCCTGGTGCGACGCGCATCACGTCGTGCACTGGGCCGACGGAGGTGAGACTTCGCTCTCCAACCTGGTGCTGCTCTGCAGGCCACACCACCGGATGGTGCACGAGCGGTTCGGGGTGGTGATGATCGATGGGCGGCCGGTGTTCAGACGGGCCGACGGCTCGGTGCTGGAGGAGCGGGCGCCGCCGTAGCCGGCGACCGTTCCTTACGGCAGGCGGTAGACGCCTTTCGCGTCCTTGATCAGCGTACCGGCGCGAAGCGCATCGTTGAGCGCGGCAAGCAGCTGCTTGCGGACATCGGGCTGCGTGAACGGATCGAGGTAGCCGCGGCGGAGCGCGAGGTCCTGGATCTTCGTCCAGTGGAGCGGCGCGCCCTCATCGCGCAGGACCTGCAGCGCGGCATCGATCGGCTCCACCGCTATGCGGCCCTCACGGCCGGGACGAGACGGTCGGCGATCAGTTCGACCATCGACCGGTCCGGGATCGCGAACGGGATCGGCGCCGGCGCCACGATGATCTCCTCGACGCCGAGGTCCGCGAACTCGCGGACGCGTTCGGTCGCCTGATCGATCGTCCCCACCAGGGCGTCGACGCGCCACGCGTCGATGTCCTCGCCGTCGAGAGCTCGACCCGGCATCCATCCGCGCATCACGTCCCAGCGTCGCGCCAGATCGCGCTCTTCCTCGCCGAGGATCGCGTACAACCCGACCGAGAGCCTAAGCGTGGATGGATCGCGCCCGGCTCTCTCACACAGCTCCCGTGCCCGGCGCACCTTCGACGCATAGGCATCGGGCGACCATCGCCACACGGTGTTCCAGCCGTCGGCGTGGCGCGCCGCCAGCCCGAGCGCGCGGTCGCCGCCCTTCGCGCCGATCCAGATCGGCGG
>DATHSW010000157.1:0-3200 GCA_035463855.1 Candidatus Deferrimicrobiaceae bacterium
GGCATCCGGGTGGTCTTCGCCCACGCCAGCTATCTGATCAACCTGGCCACCCCGGTGGCCGCCGAATGGCAGCGCGCGGTGGACGTGTTCCACGACGAACTGGAGCGGGCGGAGGCGCGCGGGCTGCCGTGCGTGGTGATCCACCCGGGCTCCCACCGCGAGGCCGGGCTCGACGAGGGCATCGGGCGGGTGGCCCGCGCCATCGACCTCCTCCACGCGCGCACGCGGGGCCAGCGGGTGCGCATCGTGCTCGAGAACACCGCCGGCGGGGGCTCCAGCATCGGGCGATCCTTCGAGGAGCTGGCCGCCATCGTGAGCCGGGTGGAGGACGCGGCCCGGGTCGGGGTGTGTCTGGACACCTGCCATCTCTTCGCGGCCGGCTACGACATCCGGTCCGCCGAGGGCTACCGGGCCGCGATGGCCCGCTGCCGGCGGCTGCTCGGGCTGCGCCGCGTGCGCGCCTTCCATCTCAACGACGCCCGCCAGCCCCTGGGCTCGGGCCTCGATCGGCACGAGAAGATCGGGCGCGGACGGCTGGGCGTCGAGCCCTTCCGCCGGCTGATGAACGATCCCCGCTTCGCCCGGGTGCCGATGGCCCTCGAGACGCCCAAGGAGCCGGAGCCACGCGCCGACCGGCAGGCCTTGGCGCTGCTCCGGCGCCTCCGGCTCGGGCCTCGCGCGATCTCGCGTCAGCGGGAGCGGACGACGCCCTTCCGGGGGCAGCCCGCCCGGATCGGGCAGGCCGAGCAGCGGGGGGAGACGGGCAGGCAGACGTTCTGGCCGAAGGACACCAGCAGGTCGTTGTAGCCGATCCAGTAGCGGCGCGGCAGGACCCGGCGCAGGGCCATCTCGGTCTCCTCCGGGCGGCGCGTCGCGACGTAGCCCCATCGGTTGCTGATGCGGTGGACGTGCACGTCGACGCAGATCCCGGGCTTGTCGAAGCCCTGGGTCACCACCAGGTTGGCGGTCTTGCGCCCGACGCCCTTCAGGGTGAGCAGGGCGTCGATGTCATCGGGCACCGCGTCGCCGAAGCGGGCCAGCAGGTCACGGCTGATCTCCCGCAGCACGCGCGCCTTCGTCCGGTAGAAGCCGACCGGGTAGATCGCCCGCTCGATGGTCCGGGTCGAGAGACGCCGCATGCCTTCGGGGGTGTCGGCCAGGGCGAAGAGGCGCGCCGCCGCCGGGCCGGTGGTCTCGTCCTTGGTGCGCAGGGAGAGCAGGCACGCGACGAGCACGCGGAAGGGATCGTGCCATTGCGCGGCCACCAGGGCGAGCGCGGTGGTCCGCCACCGCGGCGCCTCGCGTCGCAGGCGTCGGATCGTGTCGCCGATCCTCACGAGGAGCCCGGGAGCGAGTCGAGGAGCTGGCGCGCCGCGCGCGAGTCCTTCAGGGTCCAGTCTGCCACGTTCGACGGCGCCTTCTCGTCCAGCACCGCCCGGAGCTCGCGCCGCGCCTCCGGGATCCGCCCGCCCTTGATCAGGGTGCGGGCGGCCCCGACGCGCAGGGCGGTGAAGCGGGCATCCGCCTCGAGGCCCTTGCGGAAGAGCCGCTCCGACTTCTCGAGATCGCCCCCGAAGAGCCCGGGAACCTCGTAGTAGACGGTGCCGGCCAGGGCGTAGGCGGGTGGGAATCGCGGATCGAGCGCGAGGGACGCGATCTGGGCAAGGGCCAGCAGGTTGTCCACGTGCGGGTCGGCCTGGGCGGCCTGGGCCATCGCGGGGCGGAGCGTGTCGATGCGCGCGGGCGTCTCGTGATCGCGGCCGGCGAGGACGCGCACCTCCACCGCGAGCGGCGACTGGGCGCCCGCGACGCCCGCGGTGCCCAGGAGCAGGACGATCACGGCGGCCGCGCGCATCGCGCTCGATGCTAGAGGGCCGGCGCGGCAGTGTCAATCGCGCCGGCGGGAGGGCGTCTTGCGATGCCGTCACGCCGCCGGTATGGTAGGGCGCGATGAGGCTCCTCCCCGCCGCCGCGGTCCTGGTCTGGCTCGGCATCATGGCCTTCTTCGCCGGCGTGGTGGCGCCCGCCGCCTTCGCCAGCCTCGACCGCGACGCGGCCGGCCGCTTCGTGAGCGCGGTCTTTCCCCGCTACTACGCGGTGGGGGCGGCGCTGGGAGGTCTCGCGCTGGCCGCGCTCGCCGTTCGCGCGCTGCTCGGCCCCCGCCGGCCGTGGGACTGGGTGCCGCTCCTGCTGGTCAGCGTGATGCTGGCGACCACGCTCTACGCCTGGCTCGTCGTGCTGCCGGCGGCGCACCGCGCCCGCGAGGCCCTGCGGCAGAGCGCGCCGGCCCCGGCGGCCGTCTCCCCCGAGGCGCAGGCCTTCGCGCGGCTGCACCGGCTGTCGGGCCAGCTGAACGGCACGGCCATGCTGGCGGGGGTGCTCTTGCTGGCCGCGCTGGGGCTCAGGCGATGAGCCGGGGCTTCGAGCCGCTCGGGCTCGACCACGTGGTGCTGCGCGTCCGCGATCAGGCGGTCTCGCAGCGCTTCTACGTCGACGTGCTCGGCTGCACCCTCGATCACGTCAACCAGCCGATCTCGCTGGTGCAGCTGCGCTTCGGCGAGCACCTGATCGATCTCCTGCCCGGCGAGCGCGGGCCCGGCGGCGGCCTGGACCATTTCTGCCTGTCGATCCGGTGCGACGATCTGGGTCGGGTCCGCGACGACCTTCGCGCCCGCGGCGTGACGGTGGACGGCGACGTGGTGCCGCGGCGCGGGGCCTTCGGCGCCGGGCCCTCGCTTTACGTCCAGGACCCGGACGGCTACCGGATCGAGCTCAAGCCCCGCTGACCGCGGAGCTCACCGCCAGGGTCAGCAGGGTGCGGACGATCTGCTCGGCGGTGACCGCGCCCCCGTCGGTGGCGGCCTGGAGCAGACAACCCTCGGCGGCGCCCACGATCACCGCGGCCACCGCCCCCGCGTCCATCCCGGCCCGGAACACGCCGGCGCGGACGCCCTCCACGAGGATGTCCTCCAGGGAGAGACGGATCTGCTCGCGCTGCCAGGCCAGGGTCAGGCGGAATTGCTTGTCGTGGCGCGCCCGCATCCAGCCCTGGAGGAACAGACCCGAGAAGTCGGGATCGCTCTCGCCGTACGCCCCGAACAGGATCTCCATCGCTCCCTCGAGCTTGACGCGGGGCGCGCCCGCGCCGCGCGCCACGCGGGCCAGCTCCGCCACGATCGGCAGGCCCCGCTGCTCGACCT
>DATHSW010000158.1:0-23514 GCA_035463855.1 Candidatus Deferrimicrobiaceae bacterium
GAAGCTCAAGATGACGCACCTGATCTCGCACGGCTCCTTCCACGGCCTGATCCGGCTCGAGGACGGGCGCCTGCACCCGATCAGCCGCGACAGCGGCGAGGACGTCTTCAAGTCCTCCTGGGTCCACTTCAGCCGATGAGCGCAAGCCGAGCGAGACCCGGCGGCGGCCGCGCCACCCCGCTGAGCAGCGCCGGAAGCGCGAGAGCCGGTCACGGACTACGCGCAGGGCTTCCCGCGGCGCCGGAAGCGCGAGAGCGGGTCACGGACTATGCGTATGGCTTCGCGGTCGCGCGGGCGCCCCGATGAGCGCTTGCGCGAAGAGGCCAAACCACCAAACCGATATCATCCACATTCAAGCGACATAAATGGACCAAAGAATTCTGGAGTTCATCGGCGATTTGCGGCGGGCCGAGATGCGCATCTCGCCCAGCGAGGCGCTCGACGCGCTCGCGGCCTCCACCGAGATCGGCCTCGAGGATCGCGAGACGTTCAAGAGCGCGCTCGCCACGACCCTCGTCAAGGAGTCGCGCGACCTCGCCACCTTCGACCGCATCTTCGATCTCTACTTCCTCGACTTGCAGGCCCTCGGGGAAGGCCTGAAGAAGGCCCTGGGCCCGGAGGATCCGAAGATCCAGGAGATGCTCGACCGCCTGACCTCCGAGGCGGGGATGGAGCTGGACGATCTCACCGAGCTCCTGCTGCAGGGCGAGGGCAGCAACATGGAGATGGCCATCCGCCAGGAGGGCCAGGGGACCGGTCTCGAGCGGCTGATGTACTTCCTGCAGGTCGGCTACTTCTCGCGCCGCATCTACGACAAGTTCGACTGGGAGGCGATCGAGCGCGATCTGAGCCGGATCATGCAGCTCCTGGAGGCCAAGGGGCTCGATCCGGGGATGCTGGCGCGGATCCGGAACTACCTCGACCTCCGCCTCGAGGCCTTCCGCCGCATGATCCGGCAGCACGTCGAGCGCGAGCTCGAGCGCCGGGCCTTCCGCCAGGGTGAGAAGCTGACCCGGGAGGTGCTGACCGACAAGCCGCTCTTCGCGCTGTCCGCCGACGAGGTCGCGCAGATGAAGGCGGTGGTGGCGCGGCTCGCCCGCAAGATCAAGGACGCGCTCGCGCTCCGCCAGCGCCAGGAGGAGAAGGGGCGGCTCGACTCGCGCCGGACCATCCGACAGAGCCTGCAGTACGGCGGGGTGCCGATGGAGGTGCGCTTCCGCCGGCGCCACCGCGAGAAGCCCAAGCTGATCACCCTCTGCGACGTGTCGGACTCGGTGCGCAACGCCTCCCGCTTCATGCTCCAGCTCGTGTGGAGCCTGCAGGAGTGCTTCTCGCGGGTCCGCTCGTATGTCTTCGTGTCGGAGATCGCGGAGGTCACCCAGGCCTTCAGCACCTACCCGGTGGACACCGCGATCGACTGGGCGCTCAAGTCCTCCTCGGTGGACTATCACTGCCGGTCCGACTTCGGCTACGCGTTCAGCCGCTTCGTGCGGACCGAGCTCGAGTCGCTCGATCGGAAGACCACCGTGCTGATCCTGGGCGACGCGCGCAACAACTACAACGATCCGCAGGCGTGGGCGATCCGGCAGATCCGCGAGCGGGTGAAGGGGATCATCTGGCTGAACCCGGAGGGCCAGTGGGGCTGGGGCATCGGGGACAGCGTGATGCCGCTCTACGCCCCGTCCTGCGACATCGTGAAGGAGTGCCGCACGGTGGGGCAGCTCGTCCAGGTCGTCGACCAGCTGGTTCATTCCTGGTGGCGCCGCGGCCGCTGATCGCGCTCCTGCTCCTGGTCTCCTCGATTGGCGCCGGGGCCGGCGCCGCGTCCCCCACCGGGTGCGTCCCCCTCGACGACTTCTCCCGGGGCCGGCCCGGTGAGTTCCCTCCGGAGTGGAAGCCGCGCAAGGAATCGGGCCGGCCGGCGTACTCCATCCGGGAGGAGGGCGGGCGCCGATTCCTCCGCGGCGTCGCCCGCCGCCTCGGGATCCAGGCGGGCCGGGAGGTCACGTGGGACCTCGAGGCCTACCCGATCCTGGCCTGGTCGTGGCGGCCCATCGAGTTCCCGAAGGACTCCGACGAGCGGAAGTCGACCACCAACGACAGCGCGGTGTCCGTCTATGCCGTCTTCCCGACCTCGCCGGTGTCGGTGAAGAGCGTCAAGTACACCTGGAGCCGGGTGGTCCCGGCGGGGACCCACCTCATGTCGAGCGCGGGCAATACCCAGGTGCGCGTCCTGCGCAGTGGAGCCCAGGCCGGACAGTGGGTCGACGAGCGGGTGAACCTCCGGGAGGACTACCGGAAGTACTTCGGCGGGAGCGAGGTGCCGAAGCCGGCCGGCATCGCGGTGCTCACCGACTCCGACGACACCGGGAGCAGCGCGCAGGGCGACTACGCGAACTTCCGGGCCTGCCCGCCGTGAGGCGGGCGGCGCGTTCGGCGAAATTCCGGCGCGGCTGACGCTCGCGTGAGCCTTCTCCTCAAGCTGGTCCTGGTGCCGGGGCTCATCGCCCTCGTCACGCTGGCCGGCCGGCGCTTCGGCCCCCGCCTGGGCGGCTGGCTCAACGCCTTGCCGCTGGTGGCGGGGCCCGTGCTCTTCTTCCTCGCGCTCGAGCAGGGCGACGCCTTCGTGGCACGGGCCGCGGAGGCGACGCTCGCCGGCCTCGCCGCCGTCGCCGCCTTCTCGGTGATCTACGCGTGGACCGCGACGGCGCGACCGTGGTGGCTGTGCGTGCTGATCGGCTGGACGGCCTTCGCGGTCCTGACCCTCGCGCTCCAGGCGGTGGCCTGGACCGCGGTCTCGGGGCTCGCGCTCGCGCTGGGGGCCTTCGGCCTCGCGCCGTTCGCGCTCCCCGCGTTCCCCGACGCGCCGATCCCGGCTCCCGCGCCCGCCTGGGACCTGCCCCTGCGCATGCTGGCGGCGGTCGCGCTGGTGCTGGCGGTCACCGGCCTGGCCGCCGGGCTGGGCCCGCGGCTCTCCGGCGCGATCACCCCGTTTCCGATCGCGACCACGATCCTGCTCGCCTTCACCCACGCCAAGCAGGGCGCGCCCGCCGCGGTGGGCTTCCTGCGGGCGTTCCTGCCCGCGATGTGGAGCTTCGCGCTCTTCTGCTTCGTGCTGGCGGTGGGCGTGGTGGGACTCGGGCGCGACCTCGCGTTCCTGCTGGCGCTCGCCGCGCATCTGGCGGTGCAGGGCGCGGTGTGGGTCGGTCTCGACGCCCTGGCTAGCCGGGGAACCGCCAGACGCGGCCCTCGGGCGGCTCGTCGGTCAGCGTGAACTGAGGCAGAGCGAAGTCCGGCGCCAGATCCTGGAAGACCACGCGGACCCGCTTGCCGATCGCCACGTTCGCCTCGGGCTCGGGGCGGAAGTCCGGGGTGACCAGGTTGGCGATGATCCGCAGGGCCTCGTCGGGCGTCGGCTGACCGCGCTGCTCGTCGAGCTCCACCAGCACCACCGCGTAGGGCGTCCACTCCTTGAAGCCGGGCTGGATCGCGTGGTGCACGACCTCGTAGGAGTAGATGTGCCCGCGGCCGCTGACCGGCTTCCATTCCCACTCGAGCGACATGCACCACGGGCACGCGTGGCTCGGCGGGTACCGCATGAGACCGCAGGCCTTGCAGCCGCGCAGCATCAGCCGGTGGTTCGCGCGCGCCAGCTTGAAGTGCTCGCGCCACTCGGAGTCGTTCTCCGGGATCACCAGGTTCATGCCGCGGTATTCGACGGAGGCCATCGTCAGCTCCTCATGATGAGGGCGGAGCCGGTCGGGGGCATCGCCCAGCCGAGGTTCATGGCGATGCGCGCGTCCCTCACCTGGCGGCACTTGCCCGGCGAGTAGTCGTAGCTGTGCTTGCCGTCCTCCCAGCCCGGGCAGTAGTCGTCCACCTGGCCGCGGAGCTGGCGCACGTTCTCGATCACCATCGAGATGCCGTGGGTGTAACCCTCGCAGAGGTGGCTGCCCGAGGTGTTGTTGGGCCGCCGGCCCCCGAGCTCGATGATGCCGCTCGAGACGTAGCGCCCGCCCTCGCCCTTGGGGCAGAAGCCGTACTCCTCGAGCTGGAGCATGGTGGTGAATGTGAAGGCGTCGTAGGAGCCGGTCACGTGGACGTCCTCCGGCTTGATGCCGGCCTGGCCGAACACGATGTCCTTCGCGTGATAGCCCGCCACCCGGGTGATGGGGCCGTGGGCCCAGTGGAAGTCGGTGCGCGGCTTGTTCACGCGTCCCGCGACGCCCATGATGTAGACCGGCTTGCGCCGCAGGTCCCGCGCCCGCTCCGCGCTGGTCACGATCAGCGCGGTGGCGTTGTCGGTCTCGAGGCAGCAGTCCAGCAGGTGCAGCGGCTTGCAGATCCACCGGGAGGCGAGCACGTCCTCGACCGTCACCCGGTCCTTGAGGAACGCCTTCGGGTTCTGGGAGGCGTGCTTGCTGTGGGCCACCCGCACGTGGGCCACCTGCTCCGACGTCGTCCCGTACTCGTACATGTGGCGCATGAAGGTGGGCGCGAAGTTCTGGCCGGCGCTGCGCATGCCGAAGGGCACCTGGGCCAGGTCGAGACCGCGCACCGGCTGGGCGGCGCGGGCGCCGGTGCCGCCGATGCGGAAGTCGGAATACCCGTTCATCGAGCGAAAGATCGCCACCGTGTGGCACATGCCGGCCTCGATGGCGCCCATCGCGAGCCCAATGAGGGCCTCGGTGGAGGAGCCGCCGCCGAAGACGTCCATGTAGAAGTTGAGCCGGATGCCGAGATCGGGCGCCACCCAGTTGGCGAAGACGGAGTCGCCGCTCTGGTAGGACATCATGCCGTCCACGCCGTCCTTGCCGAGGCCGGCGTCGCGCATGGCGTTGCGGACCGCTTCCACCGCCATCGCGCGCGTGCTGCGGGCGGACTGGCGGCTGTACTCGGTCTCTCCCACTCCGACGACGCAGTACTTGTCCTTGAGCGATCCCATGGGCTCCTCCGCGCCGCGACTCTACGCGAGCGCGGCGGGGAACGTCAAGCGAGGGATCGCGAAGCGGGCGCGGGGGGGCGGGCGAAGGCGAGCAGGGCCAGGGCGAGCGCGTTGAAGGCGGCGCTGAGCCACCACGCGAGCTGATAGTCGCCCGCGCGATCGTAGATGAAGCCCGCCGCGAGCGGCCCCCACGCGGCCAGGGACCCGGCCAGCGCGAACAGCAGCCCGGAGAGGGTGGCCGCCTGCTCGCGCCCGAAGAAGTCGGCGACCGCGGCGGGGAAGAGGGTCGAGCCCGCGCCGTAGGAGAACCCGAAGACCAGCGACGCCGCGTAGAGGGCGGGGAGCTCGCGGGCGAGGGCGAAGCCCATGAACGCCCCGGCCTGCATCACGAGCGCGACCGCGAGCGCGGCCCGCCGTCCCACGCGGTCCGACGCGCCTCCCATGAGCAGCCGGCCCACCAGCGCGGCGGCGCCGAGAGCGCTCACCAGCGTCGCGGCGAGCAGGGGCGAGACGCCGAGCCCCCGCGCCATCGGGACCAGGTGCACCAGCGGGATGAACACCGGGACCCAGGTCGCCCCGAAGACCGCGAAGAGGAGCCAGAAGGCCCGCGTGCGCACGGCCCGCGCCGTCGTCCAGGCCGGCGGGGGCGCGCCGGTGGCCGCCGCGCGCGGGGGCTGCGGGTCGCCGTCGGGACCGAGGCCCACCGATTCGGGGTCGCGCCGCATGAGGATCGCGAGCGCGTTCAGGGCGAGCAGGATCGCGACACCGAAGACGACGTAGGCCCCGCGCCAGCCGAGCCGGCTCACCACGAAGTGGGCGACCGGCGGCAGCGCGAAGGTACCGAGGCTGCCGCCCGCGCTGGCCAGCCCGATCGCGAGACCCCGCCGTCGCGTGAACCACTTCGCCACGGTGGCGTTGCAGGGCACGTACGCGGTAGACATTCCGAGGGCGGCGACGAGGCCGTAGCACACGTAGGGCTGCCAGAGCGCGCTCACCTGACTCATGGCGATCAGCCCCAGCCCCAGGAGGACGCCTCCGGCCGCGATGACCGCCCGTGGCCCCCAGCGGTCGGTCAACCGGCCCGAGACGAGGGCGAACGCCGCGTAGGTGAACGCGTAGAGCGAGAAGACACCGGACAGGCTGGCCCGACTCCAGCCGAACTCGTCGACGAGGGCGGCGAAGAAAACGCCGAAGGCGTACTGGGTGCCGTAGGCCATGAAGAGGACCAGGAAGGCGCCCGCCACCACGATCCAGCCGTAGAAGAGACGGGACGGCCCCGGCCGAGCGCCGGGACTAGCGGCGGGCATCGTCGTCGCGCTTCTCCGCGGACCGCTCCGTGTCCAGGATCGGAGGGAGGGGACCGGTGGGCTCGAGGGGCTCGATGCGGACGATGCGGCCGAGCCGCGCGACCGCGTCGCGGATGCGCACCGCCGCCTGGCGAGAGGTGCGGGCCCAGACGCCTTCCTCGCTCTCCGCGGCGAGCCGGTCCTCCAGCATCTGGCTGTAGCCCATGATGATGGCGAGCGGATTGTTGATCTCGTGGGCGGCGGCCTGCGCGAGTAGATTCACCGATCTGAGAGAGGCCGCCTCCCGGCGCGCCTCCTCGCCGGCCAGGCGCTCGGCCGCGTCGCGGTAGATCACGATCTCGTAGCGCCGGCCCCGGTACGCGACGACGCGTCGGGTGCAGTCCACCGCGAGCGTCCGCCCGGAGGCGGTCAGGAACGGCACGCCCAGCGCCCGCGCGAGGCCGGCGGGCCGCGCCTCCGGCGCCGGTTCCTCCCGCGCGCCGCGGCCCGGCACGGACTCCGGCCAGAACTGGCGGGAGTCGCGCCCCAGCATCGCATCGCGCGAGTAGCCGGACAGCTCGCAGTCCGCGTGGTTGCAGTCGAGGATGCGCTGGGTGTCGGCGTCCACGATGCGCACCGCGTCGGTCGCGTCGTCGAGGACGGCGCGGAAGCGCTCGCGCTCCCGGGCGAGCACCCAGCGCTCCACGATGCTCTGCATGAGCAGCGCGAGCATCGGGAGGCCGACCACGGTCAAGACCAGGTACGACGGCCACACCTGCGCGAACAGGGCCTGACCGCGCTCGCCCAGGAGCCCGAAGCCGCCGAACGTGATGAAGAACGTGCCTACCGCGAGGACGAAGGCGTGGTGGATGCGTACCCGCTCGGTCCCGCCCGCCCAGCGATGGGCCAGCCCTCCCGCCACCGCCACCCCGAGGATGGTGATCACGCCCGCCCCCGCCCCGCTGCCGCCCAGGTACACGCGATAGACCGTCGCGGCCAGGCCCGTGATGAGCGCGGCCCCCCAGCCCTCGAAGAGGCCGATGAGGGCGATCGGGATCACCCGTCCGTCGAT
Organism: Candidatus Deferrimicrobiaceae bacterium; assembly: GCA_035463855.1. GTDB lineage: Bacteria > Methylomirabilota > Methylomirabilia > Rokubacteriales > CSP1-6 > CAMLFJ01. The sequence continues at coordinate 7,304 of DATHSW010000158.1, forward strand.
GAAGATGCCCTCCTTGGTCTGGATGCGGGAGATCATGAGGGCGACGGCGATCGCGCCCCAGGCCAGGCCCAGCACGATGGTCCAGAGGGTGCGGCGGCGCGGATCGTCCGGCGCGAACCAGCCGTAGGCGAGGGAGTAGAACAGGACCCCGGAGACGACGATGCCGGTCGCCTCCAGAAGATGGTGATAGTCCATCAGCTCCGACCGGCCGCCGCGCGGCCGCTCGGCCGGGGCAGGATCTCGCGCAGGAACTTCCCGGTATAGGAGGCGCCGACCTGCGCGACCTGCTCGGGCGTGCCCTCGGCCACCAGCTCGCCGCCCCCCTCGCCGCCCTCGGGCCCGAGGTCCACGACCCAGTCCGCGGTCTTGATCACGTCGAGGTGGTGCTCGACCACGAGCACGGTGTTTCCCGCGTCGACCAGCCGGTTCAGGACCACCAGCAGCTTGCGCACGTCGTCGAGATGGAGCCCGGTGGTCGGCTCGTCGAGGATGAACAGGTGATCGGTGGTGGGACGCGCGGAGAGCTCGGCCGCGATCTTGAGCCGCTGGGCCTCGCCGCCGGACAAGGTGGTGGCGGGCTGGCCGAGGCGCAGGTAGCCGAGGCCGACCTCCTGGAGCACCTTGAGCCGCCGCTGCAGGACCGGCTCGGAGGCGAAGAAGGCCACCGCCTCGTCCACGGTCTGCTGCAGCACCTGGCTGATGTCGCGGCTCTTGTAGGTGACCTGCAGCACGTCGGGCCGGTAGCGGCGGCCCTCGCACTCCTGGCAGGTGACGTACACGTCTTCGACGAAGTACATCTCGAGCTTCTGGAAGCCGTCGCCGTCGCAGGTCTCGCAGCGGCCTCCGGGCACGTTGAAGGAGAAGGCCCCGGGGCCCAGGCCCAGGGCCTGTGCGCGCGGCAGGCCCGCGAAGAGCCGTCGGATCTCGTCGAAGGCCTTCACGTAGGTGACCGGATTGGAGCGGGGTGTGCGCCCGATGGGCTCCTGGTCGATGAGACGGATGCCCTTGAGGTGCTGGAGTCCCCGCAGCTCGTCGTGGGCGCCCGCGACCGCGAAGTCCACCTTGAAGTGGCGGGCCACCGCCCGGTAGAGCGTGTCGTGCACGAGGGTGGACTTGCCGGAGCCGGAGACGCCGGTGACGCAGGTCAGCGTCTGGAGCGGGATCCGCACGGTGACGTCCTTCAGGTTGTGCGCGCGGGCGCCCTTCAAGATCAGGGCGCGCCGACCCTCCCGCCGCGCCAGCGGCAGGGGGATCGTGTCGCGGCCGCTCAGGTAGCGCGCGGTCAACGAGCGCGGATTCTTTCGGAACTCGGCCTGGGTGCCCGCGAACACCATGGTGCCGCCGCGCTCGCCCGAACCCGGGCCCATCTCGATCAGATAGTCGGCCGCCTCGATCAGCGCGCGGTCGTGCTCGACGATCACCACCGTGTTGCCCGCGGCCGCGAGCTCGCGGCAGAGCTCGGCCAGGCGCGTGGTGTCGCGCGGATGCAGCCCGATGGACGGCTCGTCCAGCACGTAGAGCGTGCCGGTGAGCTGCGCCCCCAGCTGGTTGGCGAGATTGATCCGCTGCGCCTCCCCGCCGGAGAGGGTGCGGGTCTGCCGGCCGAGGGTGAGATAGCCGAGCCCGACCCGGAGCAGGAAGGAGAGCTTGGCGCGCAGCAGCTTGAGCACGTCGCGCGCCACCCCCGCCTCCCAGGGAGAGAGCGGCAGGCTCGCGAACAGCGCGTCCAGCTCCTCCACCGTCTTCTCCCCGAGCTCGGCGATGCTGGCCCCGCCCACGTGGACCGCGAGGGCCTCCGGGCGCAGGCGGCGGCCCGCGCAACGCGGGCACGGCGACTGGCTGCGATAGCGCGAGAGGAAGACGCGGACGTGGAGCTTGTACCGGTACGACTCCACCTCTTCGAAGAAGCCGCGGATGCCGGTGAGCCCGCCGCCGCCTTCGTAGACCCAGTGTCGGTCCTCGGGCGACAGCTCCGCGTAGGGGCGGCTCACGTCCACGCCCCGCTTCTTGGCCGCCTTGAGGAGCTGCTTCTGGTACCAGCGGCCCGAGGGATGTGACCAGGGCTCCACCGCGCCGTCGGCCAGGCTCTGGGTGGGATCCGGCACCACCCGGGCCTCGTCGTAGCGCAGCACGTTGCCGAAGCCCTTGCACTCGGGACAGGCGCCGAGCGGGTGGTTGAACGAGAAGAGCAGGGGCCGCGGGCGTGCCAGGGCCACCCCGCAGGCCGGGCAGTGGAAGTCGCGGCTCACCGGGACGACCCCGCGCTCGAGGAGGTCGATGGTGGCCCGTCCCTCGCCTTCGGCCAGCGCGGTCTCCAGCGAGTCGGTGATGCGGCGTCGGCTGTCCGGGCCGACCACGACGCGGTCCAGCACGACGGCCAGGCGCGCCGGGTCGAGCCCGGCGGGCACGCCGCCGGGGCGGGCCGTCACCTCGGCCAGGTCCAGCACCGCGTCACCCGCCTTGACGCGGGCGAAGCCGCGCTGGAGCAGGGTGGCGAACAGGGCGCGCGGGTCGCGGCCCGCCTCCGCGGGCAGCGGGAAGCAGATCAGGGCGCGCGCCCCCGGGTGATCCTGCAGGAGGGCGTCGGTCACCTGATCGGCCGAGTCGCTGCGTGCCTCCGCCCCGCAGGTGGGGCAGTGCACGCGGCCGATCTTGGCGAACAGGAGGCGGAGGTAGTCGTGGAGCTCGGTGGCCGTCCCCACCGTGGAGCGCGCGGTACGCACCGGGTTCTTCTGCTCCAGCGCGATGGCGGGCCGGATGTGCTCGATGCGGTCCACGTCGGGCCGGTCGAGGCGCTCCAGGAACATGCGGGCGTAGGTCGAGAGCGACTCGATGTAGCGCCACTGGCCCTCCGCGAAGAGCGTGTCGAAGGCGAGGGAGGACTTGCCCGAGCCGGAAACCCCGGTGATCACGGTGACGCGGTCGTGGGGGATGTCGACGGAGACGTTCTTCAGATTGTTCTGCCGGGCTCCCTCGATGCGGAGCCAGACGGGCTGGGACATTCGAGCGATCCTCCTGAGATGGAAAGTTTACTCGACGCTCCGGGAGGCTTCAATAGCGCGCGGCCCGCGGCGCGCTTGACAGGCGGCCGGCGCGCCGGTACTCTGCTGATCCGTAATGAGAACTATTCCTAAAAAGAAGCCGGAGGGCGCCGAGACCGAGCTCCGCGCCCGCGGGCTCCGGCTCACCGGGCCGCGGCGCGTCGTCCTCGACGTGGTGCGCGCGACCGAATCGCACCCCACCGCGGAGTGGGTCCACCGGATGGTGCGGCGCCGGCTGCCGCGGGTGAGCCTGGGCACCGTCTACCGCAACCTGCGTCTCCTGGTCGCCCAGGGGCTCGTGAAGGAGCTGCCCGGCCCCCACGCCCGCTTCGACGGCAATCTGAGCGAACACCATCACTTCACCTGTCTCGGCTGCGGCCGCATCAGCGACGTGCAGGGCCCGGCCACCGAGCCGTACTCCCGCGCCCTCTGCGGGCGGGTGTCCGCTCAGAGCGGCTTCAGCGTCACTCATCACCGGATCGAGTTCTACGGTCGCTGTCCGGAGTGCCAGCGCCGTGCGGGGCGCAAGCCCGCGCGCGGGCGGCGCCCGGCGCCGTAGCTCGGCGGGCCGCCGCCCCCGAGCCGTCGTCACCCCCCAACCGCCGAACGGAGGACGTGAACATGGCAGGAAAGAGCCTCAAGGGTTCGAAGAGCGTGGACAACCTGAAGGAAGCCTTTGCGGGCGAGTCGCAGGCCAACCGCCGGTACCTGTATTTCGCCCGGGTCGCCGACATCGAGGGATTTCCCGACATCGCGGGCCTCTTCAAGGACACCGCCGACGCCGAGACCGGTCACGCCTTCGGCCATCTCGACTTCCTGAAGGAAGTGGGCGACCCGGCCACCGGCGAGCCGATCGGCAAGACCGAGAAGAACCTCAAGGCCGCCGTCGCGGGCGAGACCTACGAGTACACCCAGATGTATCCCGGCATGGCCAAGACCGCCCGCGACGAGGGCTACCCGGAGCTGGCCGAGTGGTTCGAGACGCTCGCCAAGGCCGAGAAGTCGCACGCCGGCCGCTTCAACAAGGGGCTCAACCAGGTCGCGGGCAAGGAGCCGGCCGAGGCGATCTAGGGGGGCCGCCCGTCGTATTCAGGCCGGGCGCCGGCGTCCCCGCCGGGGCCCGGCCTCGGGCCGCCCGCTCCATTCTTCACCCGTGAGAGGACGATGACACTCGACATCCGCGTGCCGGAATTCTGGCAGCTCGATCGCGTCGACACCGAGCTGCGCCGGGTCTACGACATCTGCGCGGGCTGCCGGCGGTGCCTGCCGCTCTGCCCCTCGTTCAAGGTCATGTTCGACCGGCTGGACGTGGACGCGGTGGACGGCGACGTCGAGAGGCTCCCGGCCGCGGACGTCAAGGAAGTCGTCGACCTCTGCTACCAGTGCAAGCTCTGCTACAACCACTGCCCCTACACCCCGCCGCACCGCTGGGCGGTAGACTTCCCGCGCCTCATGCTGCGGGCTCGCTCCGCGGCGGCGCGCGCGAAGGGCGTGACCCTGCAGGACCGCTTCCTCGGCAACACCGAGCTGGTCGGCCGGCTCGGCAGCCTCACCGCGCCGGTCTCGAACTGGATGAACGCGGTCTGGGTCAACCGCAAGTTCATGGAGATGGCCGTCGGCATCCACGCCGAGCGCAACCTGCCCGCCTTCCACCGCGAGACCTTCTCGCGCTGGTTCGACGGACGGAAGCGGGAGCCGCGCCGCGAGCCCGCCCGCGAGCAGGTGGCCCTCTTCGCCACGTGCTCGGTGGAGTACAACGATCCGGCCACCGGGAAGGCGGCGGTGGCGGTGCTCGAGAAGAACGGGGTGGACGTCACCCTGCCCGCCCAGCGCTGCTGCGGCATGCCGTATCTGGACGGCGGGGCGGTGCCGGAGGCCAAGCGTCTCATCGCGGCCAACGTCAAGAGCCTGGCCGAGCAGGTGCGGCAGGGCCGCGAGATCGTGGTGCCGGGGCCGACCTGCTCCTACATGCTCAAGCAGGAATACCCCTGGCTCGACGGCTCGGAGGACGCCAACCTGGTCGCGGCCCACACCCGCGACCTCTTCGAGTACCTCGCGGGACTCCACGCGCAGGGCCGGCTCGACACGAGCTTCCCGAACGCCCCGGGCACCATCGCCTACCAGCTGCCGTGCCACCTCAAGGCGCAGAACATGGGCACCCGCTCCGCCGACGTCCTGCGTCTCACCGGGGCGTCGGTGGAGGTGATCGACCGGTGCTCGGCGGTGGACGGTACGTGGGGGATGAAGAAGGAGTACTTCGAGCTGTCCATGAAGGTGGCGGAGCCGCTCTTCCGGGATATCCGGCAGGCGAAACCGGACCGAGTGGCTACCGATTGCCCGCTCGCCGCGCTGCAGATCCAGCAGGGCACCGGGCGGGCCGCGCGGCACCCCATCCAGATCCTGGCCGAGGCCTACGGCCTCGATCCCGAGCGCCCCGTATGACGCGCGCGATCCGGCTGGCCGACGTCGTCAACTTCTTCGAGTACGAGAAGGTGCGGGAGGAGCGCCGCCGCCGCGTGATCGAGCTGAAGCGGAAGCGGCGCGTGCAAGTGGGGCCCTACCTCTCCTTCGTCTTCGAGAACCGCGAGACGCTGCTCTTCCAGATCCAGGAGATGTGTCGCGCGGAGCGGATCGTGGACGACGCCAAGGTGCAGGAGGAGATCGACGTCTACAGCGCGCTGCTCCCGGGGCCGGGGGAGCTCTCGGCCACGGTCTTCATCGAGATCGCCGACAAGGACCAGATCAAGCCGGTGCTGGACCGCTTCATGGGCATCGACACCGGCCGTCACGTCTGGCTGGAGATCGACGGGGGGCCGAGGGTGCCCGGCACGTTCGAGGCCGGCCACTCCGACGAGGAGAAGGGCAAGCTCGCGGCCGTGCACTTCGTCCGCTTCGCGTTCTCCCCCGAAGCGGTGAGGGCGTTCCGGACTTCCGCGGTGGACCTGGTGACGGATCACCCCGCCGCGCGCGCCCGCGCCCGCCTATCCGAGGAGACCAAGGCCGAGCTGCTGGCCGACCTCGGCCCCTGACGGGCGCGCGGCGCGCCGCCGGCGTCTACTTCATGATCTCGAACCAGAGATAGTAGACCAGGGTCAGGATCACGCCGAACCAGAGGGTGCCCTTCACGGTGGCGAGCGGCTTGGCGGCGCCCTTTCCCGGGGTGCCCACCAGCGCGTTGATCTCCACCAGCACCATGATCGCGAGCGCCACGATCCAGAAGACGAGCCCCGACTTCCCCACCGTCAGGGTCCCGAAGTGGTTGGCCGCGCCCATGAAGAAGAGCATGGGGATCGAGAGCACCACGTTGGTGCGGGAGGCCAGCCCGCCTCGGGCTCCCGCGGCCGCCGCCGCCGGGTTGGCCGGCTTGCCCGCCGCGGTGTCGACCGCGTTCTGGATCACGATCTTGTTCTTGGGCCAGATCACGAACCACACGTTGGCCCACATGATCGAGCCGAGGAGGCCGCCCACCAGGATCTTCCAGGTGCCCGGATCGTTGATGCCGCGAAGGCCGAGCCAGTAGTGGAGGAGGTAGAGCCACCCGGAGAGGAAGGTGATCATCGCGCCCCATCGGAACCACCAGAGGGCGCGGGGCAGTAGCTTCTGCTGCGCGCCCGAGCGGACCCCCGGCTCGGTCTCGGCGAAGAAGGGAACCTGGACGAAGTTGAAGTAGTATAGGAGGCCGATCCAGGTGATGCCCGCCAGGAAGTGAATCCAGCGCAAGAGGAACAGCCAGCCCTCGGAGCTCATCAGTGCCATCGTCACCCTCCCGGAGAAGGTCGCGGATCAGTCACTGCATCGAGCGCATCGTCTAGTCAGTCGTCGGCATCCTCGTCGTCGTCCAGGTCGTCGGCATCCTCGTCATCCTCCTCGTCGTCGTCCAGATCGTCATCGAAATCGTCGTCGTCGTCGAAGTCATCGTCCTCGTCGTCGAGGTCGTCGTCATCCGTGTCGTCGTCCAGGTCCTCGCCGTCCTTTTCCACCTCTTCTTCGTCGTCGGCGTCCTGCGCGAGCAGCGGGGTCTCGTCTTCCTCGATCCACGGGTGATTGCCGAGGCTGGCCATTGAAGCTCCTCCCGAGGTAAAGCCTGTTGCGCTGGCCGGGATTATAGCAAAGGGGTCTTTGCTGTCCACGCCATTTTGGCCATTCCCGCCGACTTATCCACTTATCCCCAGTCATCCACAACACGAGAATCGCACGCGCTGGCGCGCATCCGCGGGTGACACGACGCGGCTCTCCAGGGCTGGCGCGTCGCGGACGCGCATCGTCGTCGCGAGAGCCGATCCCGCGCGGCGATTCACGCGCGGGCGCGCCCGCGCCCGCATTTCCAGAGGGCGTCTCCGCGCTTGACGGCGCCGCGAGGCGACGCCTACGATCCGACGGACGCCCGTACGCGTCCACGAGGAGAAAGAGGAAGATGCCGCTGTTCGCCGTCGAGCGTGACCTGAGCCAGGTGCCACCCGAGCATTTCCGATCCAACCTGCAGGGCTTGGTCGCCGCCTGCGCCCGCCTGCAGGCTCTCGGAAAGAGGGTCCGATACATCAGCAGCGCGGTGTTCCCGGCCGAGGCGCGCGGCCTCTGTCTCTTCGGCGCGGAAGAGCCGCAGTGGATCCGGGAGGTGAACGAGGCGGCGCGGATCCCCTATGCGCGCATCTACGCGGTGCTCGACCTCACGCCCACCGGCGTGCGCCGCGATCTGTCGCGGGGGCGCTGGCCGGCGCGCCTCGACGCGGCCGCCGCCGCGCCGGCGCGCACCCCGACCGCCAACGACGGGCCGCCCTCGCGGGTGGCCGATGAGATAACGCGGTGGTCGGAAGAGGCGCGCCAGCTCATGCAGGTTCTGGGCGGGTGGCTGGAGGACGCCGGGCGCCTTCAGGCCGAGGTGGGCACCCTGGAGGGTGAGCGGGCGATGCTCGCGGATGAGGTGCACCGGCTCGAGCGGGAGAACGAGGGACTGCGCGCCGAGCGCGACGACCTGTCCGCCGCCATCCAGACGATCGCGGGCCAGACCGCCCGCACGGTCGACGAGCTCCTGCACCGCTTCGCCGGCCGGCGCGAGGCCCCCGGCGATCTCGCCGAGCGATGAGCGCCGACCGGCGCCGGATCCTGGTCGTCGACGACGCCGAGCGCGAGCGCCGCGACACCGCGCGGATCCTCGGCGAGGCCGGCTACGCGGTCGACACCGCGGCGAGCAAGGCGGAGGTGGTGAGGCTGCTGGGCCAGCACGGCTACGATCTCGTTCTGGCCGACCTCAAGATGCACGAGCTCAACGGGCCGGCCCTCTACCAGCTCTTGAAGGAATGCTGCCGGACCGTCCCGGCCGTGATCTTCCGGATCGAGCGAGGCTACACCCCGGAGTACGCGAATTTCCTCATGCGGCAGGCCGCGCCGGTGCTCATGAAGCCGGTGGCCGCCGCCGACCTGTGCCTGGCGGTGGAGCGCCACCTTCCGCCGCGCCCGGCCGCGCCGCGGGCCGCCTCCTCGCTCGCTTCCTGACCCCCCCGCCGTGTGATCCCCCGCCTGGTCGTGGGATTGTTGCGCCGCGCGCCGCGGCCTTTCGGGCACAATTCCGGGCGGCGCAGGGTGAGGCCGTGCTACGATGCCGCTCTGCAATTTCGGGCAGTTCCTACCAAGGCGGCGTAGCTCAGGTGGCAGAGCAGGGGTCTCATAAGCCCCGTGTCGGAGGTTCGAGTCCTCCCGCCGCCACCAACTACGGCTTGCGGTTCAGCAGGCGCTCCCGCTCCTCCCACTGCTCCCGGGCCCGGCGCTGCCGGCGCCGCTCCCACACCGTGTGAACGGCGCCGGCGAGGACGGCGAAGACCACCGCGGCGATGCCGACGAGGGCCCACGTCATAGGCGGGAGGTCCGGGGTCCAGGGCTCATTGCCTTCATCCTACTGTACCGGGTAAGTTATCGCCAAATAAGCGGACGCGCCGGTTGAAGTCCGTTCGCCCCTCCGCTAGACTGAGTGCCCGTGACCCAGACCTCTCCCCGGCCCCTCGCGCGGTTCTCGGTCCTGGACCTCACGACCGTGCGCTCCGGGCCCACCTGCACGAAGATCCTGGCTGACTTCGGGGCCGACGTGGTCCGGGTGGAGCGGCCCGGTGGGGAAGGGCGCGAGCGCGTCTTCTTCGATGCGGCCGATCTGCACCGCAACAAGCGGAGCATCGCGGTCAACCTCCAGGACCCGCGGGGCGTCGCGATCGTGAAGCGGCTGGCCGCCCGGTCCGACGTCGTCGTCGAGAACTACCGGCCGGACGTCAAGCACCGCCTGGGGGTGGACTACGAGACGCTCTCCCGGGACAACCCGCGCCTGGTCTACGCGAGCATCTCCGGCTTCGGCCAGGACGGCCCCTACCGGGACCGGCCCGGTTACGACCAGATCGTGCAGGGCATGTCCGGGCTCATGTGGCTCACCGGCACCGCCGAGAGCGCCCCGCTGCGCGTGGGCATCCCGATCGGCGACCTGCTCGCGGGCTACTTCGCGGCGCTCGGCGTCCTGACCGCGCTACTCGAGCGCGAGACGTCGGGCCGCGGCCAGCGGGTGGAGACCTCGCTGCTCGAGGCGCTGACCGGCAGCCTCTCGTTCCAGGCGGCCAAGTACGTCAATACCGGCGACGTGCCCCCGCCGGTGGGCAATCATCATCCGCTCACCGCGCCGATGGGGGTCTATCGCGCCAAGGACGGATTCTTCAACCTGGCGGTCGGCAACGATGACATGTGGCGGCGGTTCTGCAAGGCGCTGGACCAGCCGGGGCTGGCCGAGGATCCGCGCTTCGCCGGCATGCTCTCGCGCGTCAAGCATCGCCAGGCCCTCGACGCGACCCTCGAGACCGCCTTCGCCCGACGCACCGCGGCCGAGTGGGTGGACACCCTCAACGCGGCGGGCGTGGCCTCGGGCCCCATCAACACGGTGGACCAGGTCTTCGCCGACCCGCAGATCCGGCAGGCCGATCTGGTACGCGAGGTCGCCAATACCACGTGGGGCCCGCACAAGGTGCTGGCCCTGCCGGTCCACCTCTCGCGCACCCCGGCCCGGGTCGAGCGGGCGGCGCCCATGACCGGCGAGCACACGCGCGAGGTCCTCGGCACCCTGGGCTACGACGCGGCCACCCTCGATGCCCTGCTGGCGGAAGGCGTCATCGAGCAATACAAGGGAGAAACCCCATGAGCGACCACATCCGGGTGGAGCAGGACGGGCCCATCGCCACCGTCGTGTTCAACCGGCCGAAGATGCGCAACGCCATCAGCCTCGCCATGTGGTCGGAGATCGCCATGGTGACCGAGCGCCTGTCCAAGGACGACTCGGTGCGCGCCGTCGTCTACCGCGGCGCGGGCACCGAGGCCTTCGCCTCCGGGGCGGATATCTCCGAGTTCCAGGAGAATCGCAAGGACACCGCGACCGCGCTCAACTACAACAAGCAGACCGAGGCCGCCTACTCCGCGATCCGGCTGTGCCCGAAACCGACGGTCGCGATGGTGTTCGGCTACTGCATGGGCGGGGCGATGGCGCTCGCGATGGCCGCGGACCTGCGCTTCGCGGCCGCCGGCTCCAAGTTCGGCATCCCCGCCGCGCGGCTCAGCATCATCTACGGACTCGACCCGGTGCACCAGCTCGTGGACCTGGTGGGCCCGGCCTATGCCAAGGACATCCTCTACTCGGCCCGCACCGTCGAGGCGGAGGAGGCCCTCCGGATCGGGTTCATCCAGCGCCTGGCTCCCGCCGCCGAGCTCGAGCCGTACACCTACGACTACCTGAAGAAGGTGGCGGCCAACGCACCGCTGTCGGTGCGGGGCACCAAGACGCAGGTGCAGGCCATCTTCGAGGGCATCACCGACGCCCACCGCGAGAACCTCCGCTCCCTGGGCATCGCCACGTTCGACAGCGAGGACTACAAGGAAGGCACGCGGGCCTTCCTCGAGAAGCGGGCGCCCCGGTTCCAGGGGCGGTAGTCTCTGCGCGTCACTCTACTCTCTTCGACCCCCCTCAACCCGCTGGAGGGGAGCGGGACCTTCGTCGGCATCGCGGGGCTGGCGCAAGGCCTCGCCCAGCTCGGCCACCAGATCACCCTGCGCCCGCTCCGCCGCCGCACCGGCTTTCACACCCTCGACCGCTGGCTCTACAACGCGAGGGTCGCGCTGCGGCCGCCCCGCGACGCGGATCTGGTGCTCGGGGTCGATCTCGACGGGTTCCTGTGGGCGCGGCGGCGCGCGCTGCCGTTCGTGGCGAGCCTCAAGGGCATCATCGCCGACGAGCTCAAGAACGAGCGGGGGTGGGTCCGCACCCTGCTCTCGGTGCAGGCGCGCTGGGAGCGCCGGAACGTGGAGCGCGCCGACCTCGTCATGGTCACGAGCCGCTACTCGGCGGAGGTGGCCCGGAGCGAGTACGGGGTGCCGCTCGAGCGCATCGCGGTCGTGCCGGAGCCGATCGACCTCGAGATCTGGGACGACCAGTTCTGGCGCGCCCCGCGGCGGCCTGGCCACGGCCCGGTGGTGCTCAGCGTGGCCCGCATGTACCCCCGCAAGCGCCTCTCGGACCTGCTGCGCGCCGCCGCCATCCTGCGCGCGCGCGTGCCGGGAGTCCAGGTGCGCGTCGTCGGTCGCGGCCCGGAGTGGGACGCCGTCTCGCGCCTCCACGCGGAGCTGGGCCTGGGCGACGCGGTCGTGCTCCTCGGCGATCTGAGCCGGGAGCGGCTGGCCGAGGAGTACGTGAACGCCTCCGCATTCTGCCTGCCCTCGGTGCAAGAGGGATTCGGCATCGTGTTTCTCGAGGCGATGGCCGCCGAGCTGCCGGTGGTGGCCTGCCGCATCGCCGCGGTGCCCGAGGTGGTGCTCGACGGCGCGACCGGGCTCCTGGTGGCCCCGCGCGATCCCGGCGCGCTGGCGGAGGCGCTCGAGCGGCTGATCCGCGAGCCCGCGCTGGCCAAGCGGCTCGGGCGGGAGGGCCGCCGCCGCGCCCTCGGCTTCTCCCCGCGGCACGTCGCGGAGCGCTTCCTGAGCGCGGTACACTCCACGCAGGATCGGCTGGGACAGCAGGCGCGAGGAGGCTGACCGCTCCATGGTGTACGCGACCCGGAAGTTCACGTTCTCGGCGGGCCACCGCTACTGGCGGCCCGAGTGGAGCCCGGAGGAGAACGCGCGGGTGTTCGGCTCGCTCACGGTGGCCCACGGGCACAACTACGCGCTCGAGGTGACGATCCGCGGCGAGATCGACCCGCGCACCGGCATGGTGATGGACCTGGGTGAGCTCAAGCGAGTGGTCGGCGAGGCGGTGGTGTCCCGCTTCGACCACGCGGACCTCAACCAGGATCCGCTCTTCCCGCCGGGCACGATCCCCACCACCGAGAATCTCGTCCGCGCGATCTGGGACCTGCTCGGCCCGAAGCTCGGCGCCGAGCGCCTCCACCGGGTGCGGCTCTGGGAGGATCCCACCTTCTACGTGGAGTACCTGGGCGGGTGAGCGCCTTCGCGGTCACCCGGTCGTATCACTTCAGCGCCGCGCACCAGCTGGCCAACGCCGGCCTTTCCGACGAGGAGAACGCCCGCATCTACGGCCAGTGCTTCCGCCCGCACGGGCACAACTACGGGCTCGAGGTCACGGTGGCCGGCGCGCTGGATCCCGCCACCGGGATGTCGGTGGATCTCGGCATGGTGGACGCCGCGGTGAAGCGGGCGGTGCTGGACCGCGTGGATCACTACGACCTCTCCGCCACCGTGCCCGCGCTCGCGGGGGTGATCACGACCGGCGAGAACCTGGCCCGGGTCTTCTACCAGTGGCTCGAGGACGCGCTGCCGCCGGGCGTGCTCCGGCGCGTGACCCTGGTGGAGACCGCCAACAACGTGTTCGAGTACTGCGGCGAGACCACGCCGGCCCCCTGAACCCACGATGGGAGGTGACCCCGTCATGATGGAGCGGCTCATCCGTGATCTGCTGAAGGAGGTCGGCGAGGACCCGACGCGCGAGGGCCTCGAGAAGACGCCGGCCCGCGTGGCCAAGGCGTGGGAGTACCTCACCTCCGGCTACAAGCAAAACGCGCACGAGGTGCTCAACGAGGCGCTCTTCACCGAGGAATACGACGAGATGGTGGTAGTGAAGGACATCGACCTGTACTCGATCTGTGAGCACCATCTCCTTCCCTTTTTCGGCAAGTGCCACATCGCCTACATGCCGTCGCGCAGGATCGTCGGGCTCTCCAAGCTGCCGCGACTCGTGGAGATGTTCGCGCGCCGGCTGCAGGTGCAGGAGCGGCTCACCACCCAGATCGCCCAGACCCTCAACGAGGTGCTGCAGCCCCGCGGCGTGGCGGTGGTGATCGAGGCCCTGCACATGTGCATGCTGATGCGCGGGGTGGAGAAGCAGAACTCCAAGGCGGTCACCTCCGCCATGCTCGGCGCCTTCCGCGAGAACGCGGAAACCCGCGCCGAGTTCATGGAGCTGATCCGGGCCCGCGGCGGGCTGGTCATTTGAAGCTCGCCGGTCAGGTCGCCGTCGTCACCGGTGCCGGCCGCGGCATCGGCCGCGCCGTCGCGGTGCGGTTCGCGCGCGAGGGTGCCGCGGTGGCGCTGGCCGCGCGCTCCGCGGCCGAGCTGGACGGGGTGGCGCGTGAGATCACCCAGGCGGGCGGGCGGACCCTGGCCGCCCCCACCGACGTGCGCCAGGAGGCGACGGTGGAGGCCCTCGCGCGGCGGGTGCTGGCCGCGTGGGGGCGGGTGGACGTGCTGGTCAACGCGGCCGGTCTCGCCAGCTTCGCTCCGGTGACCGACTCCAAGCTCGACGACTGGGACCAGATGCTGGCGGTGAACCTCCGCGGCGCGGTACTGTGCTGCCGGGCCGTCCTGCCCGCCATGATCGCCCAGCGCCGGGGCACCATCATCAACGTGGGCTCGGTCGTGACGAGCCGGGCGCTCACCGGCAGCGCCGCCTACACCGCGTCCAAGTACGGGCTGCTCGGGTTCTCCCGCGTGCTGGCGGAGGAGGTGCGGACCCACGGGGTCCGGGTGGGCGTGCTCTCGGCGGGGGCCACCGATACCCCGCTCTGGGACGCCATGCCGGGGGCGCCGGCCCGCGGGCGCATGCTGCGGCCGGATCAGGTGGCGGAAGCCGCGCTGCTCATGGCCTCCCTGGATCCGAATGCCACCCTGGAAGAGGTGACCCTGCTGCCCGCCGGTGGCATCCTCTGACCCGGCCCGGGGCCCCGGCGAGCCCCCCACCCATCTGCTATAATGACCGGGAATCGACACCCCGCGGCGCGGGGAAACCAAGGAGGCACGAATGATCACGCTGACTGAGACGGCCGCCAAGAAGATCGCGGATCTGCGGCTCGAAGAGGGCAAGCCAGAGTGGGGTCTTCGCATCCGCATCGTGGGGGGCGGCTGTTCGGGGATGTCGTACGAGCTCGGCTGGGACGACTCCGCGGTCGAGGGTGACAACGTGGTCGAGACCAACGGCGTCAAGGTGTTCGTGGACTCCCACAGCGCGCCGTATCTCCAGGGCAGCGAGATCGACTACGTCGACAACAACATGCTGGGCGCCGGGTTCGCGATCAAGAACCCGAACGTGAAGTCGTCCTGCGGCTGCGGCTCGTCCCACCAGTTCTAGCCGCGCGATCGGGACCCAGGCCCGTTCGATGAAGGTGCAGGTCCGGCTGTTCGCGCGCTACCGCGAGGAGGCGGGGCGCGATCACCTGGACCTCGAGCTGGCCGACGGCGGCACCGTCGAGCGCGCCTGGGAAGCGGTGACCCGCCAGTATCCCGTTCTCGCCCCGTATCGCCCCTTCACCCTGTTCGCCCTCCGCAACGACTACGTCGGCGCCGAGCACCCGCTGGGGGACGGCGACGAGCTGTGCCTGTTCCCCCCGGTGAGCGGCGGCGCGGCCGCACCCGGGCCGGACTGGATCGAGGTCACCACCGAGCCCCTGTCGGAGCGCGCGGTGGCGCAGGCGGTGGAGCATCCGGGGGCGGGGGCCCTCGCGCTGTTCTCGGGCGTGGTGCGCGACCAGACCGGCGGCCGGCGGGTGAAGTTCCTCGAGTACGAGGCCCACGGCCCGATGGCGCTCGCCAAGCTGCGCGAGATCGGCGCGGCCATCCGGAGCCGCTGGCCCGCGATCACCCGGATCGCCCTCGTGCACCGGATCGGGCGCCTGGAGATCGGCGAGTCGAGCGTGATGATCGCGGTGTCCTCGCCGCATCGCGCCCAGGCCTTCGAGGCCTGCCGTTTCGCCATCGACACGCTGAAGGAGACGGTGCCGATCTGGAAGAAGGAGCACTTCGAGGACGGCGAGGTGTGGGTGGGATTGCAGTCGCAGTGTGACCACCGCCACTAGTCTCGCGGATCGCGTCCAGGACACCATTCGCCGCCACGGGATGCTCCGTGGCGGCGAAGCCGTCCTGGCGGCCGTCTCGGGCGGTCCCGACTCGGTCGCCCTGCTCGACGTCCTCTGTGCGCTGCGGGAGCCTCTCGCGCTCACCTTGACCGCCGTCCACGTCCATCACGGCCTGCGGCCCGAGGCCGATGCCGAAGCCGACGGGGTCCGCCGCCTCTGCGAGCGCCTGGGCGTGACCTGTCACGTCGAGCGGGTCACGGTGAAACGGCAGGCCCCCTGGGACGGGCTCGAGGCGGAGAGCCGGCGGGCGCGTCACGCCGCGCTCGAGCGCGTGGCCCGCGCGGTCGGGGCCGCGCGCATCGCCACCGGTCACACCGCCGACGACCAGGCCGAGACCGTGCTGATGCGCCTGCTGCAGGGCGCGGGCCCGCGCGGGCTCGGGGGGATGGCGCCGGTCCGCGGACGGCTGATCCGCCCGCTGATCGAGACGCGGCGGAGCGCGATCGAGGCGCACCTGCGTGAGCGTGGGCTCTCCTGGGTCGAGGATCCGAGCAATCGCGACCCGCGCTTTCTCCGCAACCGCATCCGCCACGACCTGCTGCCGTTCATGGCCGAGCTCACCGGCGCCTCGGTGGTGGAGGCGCTCGGCCGCTCGGCGGCGGCGGCCCGGGCGGTGGTCGCCGACCTGGAGGCCCGCGCGCGCGCCGACCTCGCGCGGCTGGGCACGCGGGATGGGACGGGGGTGACCCTCGACGTGGACGTCCTCGCCGAGCGGCCGCTGGAGCTGGCCGTCGAGATGCTGCGCCAGGCCGCTGCGCTCCAGGGCGAGACGCGCCCCCTGCGCGGGCCC
>DATHSW010000159.1:0-12788 GCA_035463855.1 Candidatus Deferrimicrobiaceae bacterium
AGGCGGGCCTGGGCATGAAGGGCATCGTCGCCTCGACTGCCGGCCTGTCGATACTCCTCGCCGAAGGCATCGGCGACACCATCCGCGTCTCGCTGACGCCGGCGCCGGGCGGGGATCGCACCGAGGAAGTGCTGGTCGCGCAGCAGGTGCTCCAGTCGCTGGGCCTGCGCTCGTTCACGCCGCAGGTGTCGGCCTGCCCCGGTTGCGGCCGGACCACGTCGACCTTCTTCCAGCAGATGGCCGAGCAGATCCAGGCGTACCTGCGCGAGCAGATGCCGGGCTGGTCGGCGCGTTACCCGGGGGTCGAGGACATGCGCGTGGCGGTCATGGGCTGCGTGGTCAACGGGCCCGGCGAGTCGAAGCACGCCGACATCGGCATCTCGCTGCCCGGCACCTTCGAGGAGCCGAAGGCGCCCGTCTTCGTGGACGGCGCGCTCAAGCTCACACTCAAGGGCGACACCATCGTCGCCGACTTCCTGAAGATCCTCGACGACTACGTCGAGAAGCGCTACGCGGCCAGCCGCAAGTAGCGGCGCGGCCGGTCGGGACTCCCGCCATGCCCATCTCGCCCTACATGCGCGATCTCCGCGCCAAGATCGGACACGACCTCCTGCTGCAGCCCGGCGTCGCCGCGGTCATCGTCGACCCGGCGGGCCAGGTGCTGCTGCAGCGCCGGAGCGACGACGGGAAATGGGGGCTCCCGGGCGGCGCGATGGAGCCGGGGGAAGAGCCCGCGGAAACCCTGGTGCGGGAGATCCGCGAGGAGACCGCGCTCGAGGTCGTCCCCGAGCGGATCGTCGGGGTCTACGGGGGGCCGGATTTTCGCGTGCGCTACCCGAACGGCGACGAGGCGGCGATCCTGAGCATCACCTTCTTCTGCCGGCCGGTCGCGGGCGAGGCGCGCGTCAACGACGACGAGTCGCTGGAGGTCCGCTACTTCGCGCCCGACGCCCTGCCCGCCATGGCGCCGCGCCACCGCATGCGGATCGAGGACGCGCTTCGGAACGACCCGCGGGCGCGCTTCCGGTAGCTCGCGCCACCGCCCCCTCACCCTGCCCTGTCCCCCTCGCAGGGGAGAGGGTAGATCAGGGCTACGCTCTCAGCAGCTCCTCCGCGATGCGCTTGACGTCGCCCGCCTCCACCTGGCCCTTGTGGGTCTTCATGATGTCGCCGACCAGGCGCCCGGCCTGCTTAGGGTCGCTGATGCCGAGGGTGCCGATACGCTCTCGCACCAGGGCCCGCACCGCCGCCTCGTCCATCGTCTTGGGCAGGTAGCGCTCGCAGAACTCGATCTCGAAGCGGAGCTGGGCGGCCTGGGCGGCGCCCCGCTCCCCCGCCTTCTCGTACTCCACCAGCGCCTTCTGGAGCAGCTTGCGGTAGGCCCCGATCACGTCGAGCACGAGCGCGTCGTCCACCGTGCCCGCGAAGCCCTTGGCGGTGCGACGCTCCTGGATCTTGGTCTTGAGCATGCGCACCACGTCGGCGGTGCGCGCGTCCTTGGCCTTGATGGCCTGGGTCAGCGTGTCGTTCAGCGTCTGCTCGAGTGCCATGAAGCTCCTCTAGGCCAGCCAGTCGGCCAGCTCGGTCAGCGTCGAGAGCTCGCGGTCCGCTCGGGGCTCGCCCGGGACCAGGTGCTTGCGGTTGATCCAGGCGATCGGGATGCGGTTTCGCCGGGCCGGGGTCACGTCGTGGAAGTGGCTCTGGGCCGCGTGCAGCCATCGCCGGCCGCCGATGCGCTCGCGCGCGGTCACGAAGTGCCCGTCGGCCGGCTTGTAGGAGCGCACCTGCTGCGCGGTCACGATCAGGTCGAACGGGACCGTGAAGTGCTTCCGCGTGCCCGCGAGCAGGTCGTCGTCCACGTTGGAGAGGATGCCGAGCTGATAGCCGGCCCGGAAGAGGCGCTCGAGCGCCGGGTTCGTGTCCGGGAACGGGATCCAGAACGGCAGGCTCTCGGCCAGGAAGCCCGCGCGCGACTCGGGCAGCTCCCAGGCGAGCTGCCGGGCGACGCGGCGGGTGCTCTCGGTCAGGACCTCGCGGTAGCTCCGGTAGCGCTCGGCTTCGACCTCGGCCTCGATCTTCTCGTAGGCCTCGAAAACGTCGCCCGGGTCGAGCCGGCCGCCGGTCTCCGCGACGGCCTTCGCGAACGCCCCCGCGATGCCGCCGTCCCAGTCGATGAGGGTGCCGTAGCAGTCGAAGGTGATGATGTCGTAGGGCCGCGCGACGCTCATCGGGCTCCGGGCACCTCCTCGAGCCGCGCGTAGACCGGCCGGCCGGTGGCCCGGAAGCGCGCGGCCTCCTCGTCGGCCCCTCGCGACGGCCCGCCGATCCGCAGGCAGGCGTCGCACCGCTCCACCAGACGGAGCGACAGCGGCATCATGATCTCGTCGAAGGCGGCCTCGCCCGCCGCCTCGATCAGCGGCAGCGCGACGTTCACGCCGATCACCGGCACGTGGCCGGCGCGGAACAGGGCGAGCGCGGCGCGGTTGAGCTCGGCCAGGTTCCGCGCGCGCGCCTCCGCGGTCGCGGCGCCGGAGCGGTACGGGCCTGCGACCATGATCCACATCGGCGACGCCCGCTCAGACGGCCGGCCGCTTCTGCGCCCACGGCCGCACCTGCTCGAAGGCGGCGGAGGCCTGCAGGACCTGGAGGTCGGCCAGGCGCCGCCCGACGATCTGCAGCCCGACCGGCATGCCGGAGGCGGTGAACCCGGCGGGCACGGTGGCGGCGGGCTGCCCGGTGAAGTTGAACGGATAGCTGAATCCGGCCCACGGGAACCAGTCCCACACGTGCTGCGGGAAGCCCACCGGGTTGAGCCGGCCGACCTCGAAGGCCGCCACCGACACGGTCGGGGTGAGCAGCAGGTCGTAGGTGTCGAAGAAGGCGCGCACCGCGTCGCAGTAGGCGTTCTTGCGGCCGCGCATCGCCACGTAGGCCTCCGCGCTGTAGCGGCGGCCGTCCTCGAGCGCCGCGACGAGGCCCGGGTCCATGCGGGAGCGGAACTCGTCGAGGAACTGGCCGTAGTTGCCCGCGTAGTGCGCATTCCACATGAGGCGAATCATCTCGCGGGTGTCCGGCCAGCTCACCTTGACGCCCTCCACCGCACAGCCCAGCTCCTGGAACGCGAGCGCGGCGCGCTGCGCGACCTGGCCCACCTCGGGATCCACCTGGAGACACCCCAGATCGAGGCTCCAGCCCACGCGCAGGCCGCGGACGCCCTCGCGCAGGCGGCCCACGTAGTCGGCGGGCGGCGCGTCGAGCGACTGGCGGTCCCAGTCGTCCGGCCCCGCCATCACCCCGAGCATCAGCGCGGCGTCCGCCACCGTGCGCGTCATCGGTCCGGTGTGCGAGGCGCTGTCGGTGTTGGACACGGGCCACATCGGCACCCGCCCGAAGGTGGGCTTGAAGCCGTAGATGCCGCAGAAGGCCGACGGGACGCGGATCGATCCCGCGCCGTCCGAGCCCTGGTGGAGCGGCCCCAGCCCGGCCGCGGTCGCCGCGCCGGCGCCCGCGCTCGAGCCGCCCGAGGTCATGGCGAGGTTCCAGGGATTGCGCGTGATGCCGGTCAGCGGGCTATCGCCGAGCGCTTTCCAGCCGAACTCCGGCGTGGTCGTCTTGCCGGTGAGGACGGCGCCGGCCGCCTTGAGCCGCCGCACGTACGGCGCGTCCACCTCCCCGATGCGCGTGGCGAAGACGTGGGAGCCGAAGCGCACGGGCACGCCCTCCACCAGGGCCAGGTCCTTGATCGAGACCGGGATGCCGTGGAGCGGGCCGAGCCGCCCGCCCTTCATCACCGCCTCCTCGGCGGCGCGCGCGGCGGCCAGCGCGGCGTCCGCGGTCACCGTGCAGAACGCGTTGATCTTCGGGTTCACCTGCTCGATGCGCTCGAGCACCGCCCGGGTCAGCTCCACCGGCGACAGCGCCTTGGACCGGATGCGGGCGGTGAGCTCGGTTGCGGGCGTGTAGGCGAGATCGGTCGCGTTCATGGGGCCTCCGGAGCGGGGGATCGTTGCCGCGAATGGTAGCACGGTCAGCCGCGGGGCGGCGGCAGCGCCACCGCCACCCCGCTGAGACGCGCGAAGCGGGCGGCGAGCCGCTCGCCGAACGACGAGGCGTCGAGCGGGCTCACCGCCGCGCCGCCGGGCGCGCGCGCCGCCGCCGCGCGCACCAGCCCCCGCATGCAGGCGGCCGCCTCGAAGTACGGCAGCCGCGCCGGATCGAGCGGGCGCCGGCGGCGGTAGATCGCGAGGTAGCGCGCGGCCAGGACCCGGCGCAGCCCGGCCAGCACCAGGCGCCGGGCGACGGGCACCGGAACCAGCGCGACCGGCGTCAGGGCGAGGATGACGCGGGTCGAGGCCACGTCGTACTCCGGCTCGGCCACGACCACGTTGGGCCAGTCGAGCACCGCGGTCACCCGCCCGTCCAGCGCGAGCAGGTTCTGCGGATGGAAGTCGCCGTGGCAGATCACGCGCGCGGCCGCCGCGGCCGGCCGCCGGTCGCGGAGCCAGCGCATCCCGGCCGCGAGGCCGGCGAGCCCGGCCTGCCGGATGCGGCCGTCGAGCGAGGCCAGATGGCCCTCGAAGCTCACCGTGTCGCGATCGAAGCCCCACCCGGCCGCCCGGCCTTCGTCGTCCAGCGCGCGCAGGAGCGGCTCCGCGTTGAGCGCGTGCAGCCGCGCCTGCGTCTCGGCGAGCATCCGGGCCACGCCGGGCCGCCGGACCTCCAGCAGCGGGCGACCGGGCGCCCGCTCCATCACGAGGAAGCCCGCGCCGAACGGCCCGCGGTCGGCGCCCGCGCTGAGCACGCGCGGGACCGGATAGCCCAGCGCGGCGAGCGCGTTCTGGGTGGCGCGCTCCTGAAGCGCGCGGAGCGGATCGTGGGCCGGACTCAGCACGCGCAGGACGAGCGGGCCCGACCAGGCCGCGGGCGCGGCGCTCAGCCGGAAGGTGAAGATGCGGGTGTCGTAGCCGCCGGTGAGCGCGGCGGGCGGATCGGCGTAGGCGAGGCCCGGAGCGCGGAGCTCGGCGCGGAGGTGGGCGAGGAGCGCGGACGCTACGTCCGCCGTCGGCGTGGCCCCCTCACCCGGCCCTCTCCCCGCTCGGGGGAGAGGGGATGAGGAAGGCGGAGAGGCGGGTGAGGATGAAGGCGTAGTCGAAGGCGATCTCGCGCAAATAGTCGTAGCGGCCGGAAGCGCCGCCGTGGCCGGCATCCATGTTGATCTTGAACACGGGCGGCACCGCGGCGCCGCCGAGCGCGCGCAGGCGCGCGACGTACTTGGCGGGCTCCCAGTACATCACCTGGCTGTCGTTGAGCGAGGTCTTGACGAGCAGGGCCGGGTAGCGCCGCGCGTCCAGGTTGGTGTACGGGCAGTAGCTCTTCATGTACTCGTACTGCTCGCGGATCTTCGGATTGCCCCACTCCTCGAACTCGCCCACCGTGAGCGGCAGCGACTCGTCCAGCATGGTGTTGATCACGTCCACGAAGGGCACCCGCAGCACCGCGGCCGCGCAGCAGTCGGGGCGCAGGTTGAGCACCGCACCGATGAGCAGCCCGCCCGCGCTGCCGCCCTCGATGATCAGGCGGTCAGCCCGCGTGTAGCCGCTCGCGGCCAGGAAGTCGGTGGCCGCGACGAAGTCGTTGAACGTGTTGCGCTTGTTCATCATGCGGCCCTCGTCGTGCCAGCGCTTGCCCAGCTCGCCCCCGCCCCGGACGTGGGCGATGGCCACGCTCATCCCGCGGTCGAGCAGGCTCAGCCGGTTGGCCGAGAAGCCGGCCGGGTAGGGATAGCCGTAGGCCCCGTAGCCGGCGAGCAGCATCGGGCTCGAGCCGTCGCGTCGAGCCTCCGCGCGTCGCACGAGCGAGATCGGGATGCGCGTGCCGTCGGCGGCGGTGGCGTGGACGCGCTCGGAGGTGTACCGCGCGGGATCGTAGCCGCCCAGCACCTCCGCCTGCTTCAGCAGCAGCAGGCGCCGGCCCTCGATATCGTAGTCGAACACCGAGGCCGGGGTGACCAGCGACTGGTAGCGCAGCCGGTAGGTGTCGGTCTCGAATTCGGCGTTGGCGTCCCCGCTCAGGTCGTAGGTGGGCTCCGGAAACTGCACGTGATGGTACGCGCCGGTGACCGCGTCGGTGACGCGCAGCCGGATCAGCCCGTCCTCGCGCTCGTGGACGACGTAGCGCCGGGCGAAGACGTCCACGTCCTCGAGCATCACGTCCGGGCGGTGGGCGATCAGCTCACGCCAGCGGTCCGGATGCGGATCGGCCACCGGCGCCGCCACCAGCCGGAAGTTCCGCAGCCCGCCCCGGTTGGTCCGGATGAGGAAGATGTCGCCGTCCGGCCCCACGCCGTGGTCCACCTGGTATTCGTGGTCCTTCTCTCGCGGCAGCAGCATGCGCCAGGCCCCGCCCGGCTCGGCGGCGGGGAGATAGCGCACCTCGGTGCTCGTGAAGCTGCCCGAGATCAGGAACAGGTAGGCCCGGCTGCGCGAGCGGCCCACGTGGAAGCGGAAGAGGGCGTCCGGCTCCTCGTGCAGCAGATCGGCCCCCGCGGCGCCGAGGCGGTGGCGGTGCAGCCGGTACGGCCGCTTGGCCGGGTCCTCGGTCACGTAGAACAGCGTCTCGCCGTCCGCGGCCCACGCCACCGCGCTCACCTTCTCGACGCGGTCGGGCAGCAGCGCGCCGGTCTCCAGATCCTTCACGTGCAGCGTGTACTCGCGGAAGCCGGTCACGTCGGTCGTGTAGGCGAGGCGCCGGCCGTCGTCGCTCACGGTGGCCGCGCCCAGGGCCAGGAAGGGCTGGCCCTCGGCGAGCTGGTTGAGGTCGAGCATCACCTGCTCGGGCGCGTCCAGGCTCCCGGCTTTGCGGCAGAGGATCGGATACTGCTTGCCCTTCTCGGTGCGCGAGTAATAGAAGTAGCCGCGCAGGCGGTAGGGCACGGTCTGGTCGTCCTCCTTGATCCGCGCCAGCATCTCGGCGTAGAGCGATTCCTGGAAGGCCGCCGTGGGCTTCATCACCGCGTCGGTAAAGACGTTCTCCGCGGTCAGGTAGGCGGTGACCTCGGGGTCGTCCTTTTCCCGCAGCCAGTGGTAGTCGTCCTGGCGCACGTCCCCGTGGACGACGTCGGTCTTGGGGACCTTCCGGGCGATCGGGGGGGTCGGCGACATGCCCCGCACCGTACCATAGGCCCGGGCGCTTGCGCGGCCGCGCCCCCGGTCACTACACTGGCGCGACCCGGCCATGCCCGAGCTACCCGACGTCACCGTCTACCTCGAAGCGCTGGAGACGCGCATCCGCGGCGCGCGGCTCGAGCGCATCCGGCTCGCCAATCCCTTCGTGCTGCGCTCCGTGGATCCCTCCGCCGCGGAAGCCGCCGGTCGCGTGGTGACCGGCCTCCGCCGCCTGGGCAAGCGGATCGTGATCGCGCTCGATGGGGAGCTCTTCGTGCTCATCCACCTGATGATCGCGGGGCGGCTGCACTGGAAGGAGGCCGGCGCGAAGCTGCCCGGCAAGATCGGCCTGGCCGCACTCGATTTCTCGACCGGCACCGTCACCCTCACCGAGGCGGGATCGAAGCGCCGCGCCGCGCTCCATCTCGTCCGCGGGGAAGCGGCGCTCGCCGCCCACGACCCGGGCGGCCTCGAGCTCTTCGACGCCGATCTCGCCGCCTTCCGCGCCGCGATCACCCGCGAGTCCCACACCCTCAAGCGGACGCTGACCGACCCCCGCATCCTGAGCGGCGTCGGCAACGCCTACGCCGACGAGATCCTGCACCGGGCCCGGCTCTCGCCGGTGCGCATGACGCGCCAGCTCTCGGAGGCGGAGACCACGCGGCTCTTCGAAGCTGCGAAGGCCACCCTCGCCGACTGGATCGAGCGGCTGCGGCGGGAGGCGGCGGGCGCGTTCCCGGAAGGCGTGACCGCGTTCCGCCCCGGCATGGCGGTGCACGGCCGCTACGGCCGGCCCTGCCCCGACTGCGGCGCGCCGGTGCAGCGCATCGTGCACGCGGAGAACGAGACCAACTACTGCGCGCGCTGCCAGACCGCGGGACGGCTCCTGGCCGACCGCGCGCTCTCGCGGCTGCTCCACCAGGACTGGCCGCGCACGCTCGAGGAGATGGAAGAGCGGCGGGCCCCCGGCCCGCGGGCTCGCCGGCGCCGCTGACCGCCACCACGTCGGCCGCCACGCCATGGAGGAGCCGGCGCGGCGGCCATCCGGTCAGCGCGGCTTCGGGGGACCCTCGGGCTCGCCCACCAGGACGTCGGCCGGCTCCACCCCCACCAGCTTGACGCGCACGCGCCAGGGGCGCGGCCCCGCCTGCGCCAGGGGGAACGAGGCGATGCTGCTCCCGACCTCGCCGCTGCCGCCGCCGCCCACCACGCCGCCGGTGGAGACGCCGACCCCGGTGCTCACGCCCCCGCCCAGACTGCCGAAGCTGCCGACGCCGAACCCGATGCTGACCGGGCTGCCCCCGCCGCCGCTGGCCG
Organism: Candidatus Deferrimicrobiaceae bacterium; assembly: GCA_035463855.1. Lineage (GTDB taxonomy): Bacteria > Methylomirabilota > Methylomirabilia > Rokubacteriales > CSP1-6 > CAMLFJ01. Next base: position 8,481 of record DATHSW010000159.1, read on the forward strand.
GGGTGTACTCGATCGTCTGCGCCTCGAGCACGGTGCCGTCGGCCCTCACGATCTGGGCGCGCTCGACGCGGCGGCCGCCGCCCGCGATCTCCACCCGGAGCCGGTCGCTCACGATCGTGTAGGCGGCGGAGACGGTGGCGCCCGCCGGCTGCACCGCGGGCCGGTAGGGCAGGTCGGACGCGGTCGAGGAGCAGGCCGCGAGCGCGCCCGCCAGCAGCATCGTCGCGACGGTGGCCCGCATGCACGGTATTATCGCACGCGGACAGGAGGGAGCCCATGAGCAGCGGCGACGAAGAGCGCGTGCCCCCGGGAGCGGATATGGAGCGCTACGTCCGGGAGCTGGCCGAGTTCGTCGGCCTGGACGAGGCGGACGCGCGCGCGATCCGCGCGAGCGCGCCCGCGATCCTGAAGCACGAGGAGGCGCTCACCAGCGCGCTCTACGAGCACTTCCTGCGCTTTCCCGCGACCGCGCGCTTCTTCCTCGGTCCGGACGGGGCGCCGGACCGGACCCGGATCGATCGCCGCAAGCACAGCCTGGCCCGGTGGCTGCGCGAGACCGCCCAGGCCGCGCTGACCCACGACTTCGCCTACTACCTGCTCTCGGTCGGCCTCGCCCACAGTCACCGCGACCACGGGCCGGGCGGCAAGATCCCGCCGCAGTTCATGGTGGCGGCGATGAGCCTCACCCAGACCGCCCTGGCCCGCATCTTCCGCGACGAGCTCGCCGATCCGGCCGCGGCGCTGGCGGCGGCGGTGGCGTGGAACAAGCTCCTGCTGCTCCATCTCAACGTTTTGCTGATCGGGTACCTGCTCCCGCCGCGCGTCAAGTCGCCGTCCGATTGACAGCGGCCAGCGCCCGCCGCATGATGAGCCCACGACAGCGAAGGGAGCCCTCATGGCGAAGCCGACCACGATTCGAGAGCTGCGCGACAGCGGGTACACGTCCCGGTCCGTCAAGCAGGAGCTGCGCGACAACCTGATCGCCCGCCTGCGCCGCGGCGAGGGCCTCTTCTCCGGCATCGTGGGCTACGAGCAGACCGTCGTACCCCAGGTCGAGAACGCGGTGCTGAGCGGGCAGGACATCGTCTTCCTGGGCGAGCGCGGCCAGGCCAAGACGCGCATGGCGCGGCTGCTGGTCGGCCTGCTCGACGAGGAGATGCCCGCGCTGGCCGGCTGCGAGATCAGCGACGACCCGTTCGCGCCGATCTGCTCGGCGTGCCGGCAGCGCGTGGGCGAGCAGGGCGACCGGGCCGCGATCGCGTGGATCCCGCGCGACCGGCGCTACGGCGAGAAGCTCGCCACCCCCGACATCACGATCGCCGACCTCATCGGCGAGGTGGACCCGATCAAGGTGGCGGAGGGCCGCTATCTCTCCGACGAGCTGACCATCCACTACGGGCTCCTGCCCCGCACCAACCGCGGCATCTTCGCGCTCAACGAGCTGCCGGACCTGGCCGAGCGCATCCAGGTGGGCCTGCTCAACATCATGGAGGAGCGCGACGTGCAGATCCGCGGCTACAAGGTGCGGCTGCCGATCGACCTCTACGTGGTGGCGAGCGCGAACCCGGAGGACTACACCAACCGCGGGCGCATCATCACCCCGCTCAAGGACCGCTTCGGCTCGCAGATCCGCACCCACTACCCCCGGCGGGTGGAGGACGAGATCGCGATCATGGAGGCGGAGCGCACCGCCTACGCGGACCCGGGGCTCGAGACCCGGAGCCCGGAGTTCATGAAGCAGCTCGTGGCCGAGGTCACCCACCTGGCCCGGCGCTCGCCCGAGATCAGCCAGCGCTCCGGGGTGTCGGTACGCGTGACGATCTGCAACTACGAGAATCTCCTGTCGAGCGCGCTCAAGCGCGCGATCCGTCTCGGGGAGACGGTGGCCGCGCCGCGCGTGAGCGACCTGGGGGCCATCACCGCCTCCACCGGCGGCAAGATCGAGATGGAGAGCCTGGGCGACGCGAGCGAGGAGAAGGTGCTCGGCAAGATCATGCAGCGCGCGCTGCTCAACGTGTTCAACCGCTCCTTCGCGTCCGGCGAGCTGGACGAGGTGGTGGGCGCCTTCCAGGACGGGCTCAAGATCGAGGTCTCGGACTCCATGCCCGCCGATCTCTACCTCCGGCACCTCGGCCAGGTGCGCCCGCTCCAGGCGGCGGTGCGCAAGCTCGGGGCCCAGGACCCGGCCAGCGTGGCCGCCGCGGTGGAGTTCGTGCTGGAGGGCCTGCACCTCAGCAAGAAGCTGAACAAGGACGTGCAGGCCGGGCAGGCGCGCTACCGGGTGGCGTGAGGGGCTCGTGTCGCCCCTGAGCTGGTACTCGCGCTGGGACGGCTCCCAGCGGCTCGACGATCTCGACGCCGACCAGCTCCTCGACGCCATGTCCGACGACCTCCTGTCGGACGGCGATCCGTGGAGCGCGCTCCGCCGGCTCTTCCAGCGCGGCGCGAAGAACCCGGACGGGGCCAACCTGCCCGGCCTTCAAGACTTGCTCAACCGGCTGCGGCGGCAGCGCCAGCAGCAGCTCGACCGCTACGACCTCTCCTCGGTGCTCGACGACATCAAGCAGAAGCTCGACAAGATCCTCCAGACCGAGCGCGAGGGCATCGAGCGGCGGGTGAGCGACGCCCGGGAGCGGGCGGAGCGCGGTGAGGCCCCCGAGTCCTTCCGGCAGGCGATGGAGCAGGCGGCCGCCGAGCACAAGAAGACGCTCGACGAAATGCCGGAGACCCCGGCCGGGCGCATCCAGGGCCTGCAGAACTACGAGTTCATGGACCCCGACGCGCACCGCCTCTTCTGGGAGCTGATGAAGGGCCTCCAGCAGCAGATGCTGCAGCCGTTCCTGTCGAACATGCAGAAGGCCCTCGGCAACATGACGCCCCAGGACTTCGAGCGGCTGCGGGAGATGATGCGCGACCTCAACCGCATGCTCCAGGACCGGGCGGAGGGGCGCGATCCGGACTTCGAGGCCTTCAAGCAGAAGTGGGGCGATCACTTCCCGGGCGCCCAGAACCTCGACCAGCTCCTGGAGCAGATCGCCCAGCAGGCCGGCCAGATGCAATCGCTGCTCTCGAGCATGTCGCCCGGCCAGCGCCGCCAGCTCCAGGACATGATGCAGTCGCTCTTCATGCAGGACGAGCGCCTGGAGGCCGAGCTGCGCCAGCTCGGCATGAACCTGAGCCAGCTCATGCCGCCCCCCGACGGGCGGCGCTACAACTTCCGCGGCGACGACGAGCTGACGATGAAGCAGGCCATGGACCTGATGGACGAGCTCCGGCAGCTCGACGAGCTCGAGCGGCAGATCCAGAAGGTGCGCGATCCCAACGACCTCGAGAAGATCGACCCGCAGCAGGTCGAGCAGCTCCTGGGCGACGACGCGGCGCGGGATCTCGAGCGCCTCCGGGAGATGACCAAGAAGCTCGAAGAGGCTGGCTACCTCGAGCGCAAAGGCGACCGCCTCGAGCTGACCGCGCGGGCCATCCGCAAGATCGGCGACAAGGCCCTGCGCGACATCTTCGGGCACCTCAAGCGCGACCGCTTCGGCGGGCACGCGCTCGAGCGGCGCGGCGCGGGCGGCGACCGCACCGACCAGGTCAAGCCCTACGAGTTCGGCGACCCGTTCCTGCTCGAGCTGCGCGAGACCCTGATGAACGCGGTCGAACGCAACGGCGCGGGCGTCCCGGTGCGCCTCGCCCCCGACGACTTCGAGGTGGTGCGCACCGAGACCCAGACGCACGCGGCCACCGTGCTGATGCTCGACATGAGCCGCTCGATGATCTTCAACGGCTGCTTCCTGCCCGCCAAGAAGGTGGCGCTCGCGCTCAACGCGCTCATCCGCGGCCAGTTCCCGCGCGACAGCCTCTACATCGTGGGCTTCTCGCTCTACGCCCGCGAGTTCACCGCGGCCCAGCTCCCCCACCTGGCCCCCGGCGAGTGGAGCGTGGGCACCAACATGCACGCGGGCTTCCTGCTCGCCCGCCAGCTCCTGGCCCGGCACAAGGGCGGCAACAAGCAGGTGATCATGATCACCGACGGCGAGCCCACCGCGCACATGGAGGGGACCGAGCCCGAGTTCGCCTACCCCCCGACCCGGCGGACGCTGCAGGAGACGCTCAAGGAAGTGCAGCGCTGCACCCGCGACGGCATCACGATCAACACCTTCATGCTCGAGCAGAGCCACGCCCTGGCCGCCTTCGTCGAGCAGATGACCCGCATCAATCGCGGCCGGGCCTTCTTCGCGACGTCGGACCGCCTCGGGGAGTACGTGCTCGTGGACTTCGTCCGCGCGAAGCGCCGGGCCGTCTCCTAGC
>DATHSW010000160.1:0-5031 GCA_035463855.1 Candidatus Deferrimicrobiaceae bacterium
GTTGTACACGTTGCAGTTCTGGAGGATCTCGACGAAGGCGGCGCCCTTGTGGGCCGCGGCGCGCTTGAGCGTCTCCTCCATGTGCGCGATGTTGCGGTCCACCGTCCGGGCCACGAAGGTGGCGCCGGCCGCCAGCGCGACCGCGCACGGGCTCACCGGCCGGTCCGCCGAGCCGACCGGGGTGGACTTGGTCACCTTGCCCAGCTCGCTGGTCGGCGAGTACTGCCCTTTGGTGAGGCCGTAGATCCGGTTGTTGAAGAGCAGGATGGTCAGGTCCACGTTGCGCCGCAGCACGTGCAGCAGGTGGTTGCCGCCGATGCTGAGCCCGTCGCCGTCACCGGTGACGACGAAGACCTTGAGCTCGGGCCGCGCCAGCTTGAGCCCGGTGGCGACCGCGGGCGCCCGGCCGTGGATGGTGTGGAAGCCGTACGTGTTCATGTAGTACGGGAACCGGCTCGAGCAGCCGATTCCGGAGATGAACACGATGTCCTCCTTGGGGATGCCCAGGTCGGGCATCATCTTCTGTACCGCGCTCAGGATCGCGTAGTCCCCGCAGCCCGGGCACCAGCGCACGTCCTGGTCGGACTCGAAATCCTTCTTCGTGTACTTCGGGACCGCGCCCGGCACTCCCGTGATGGAACTCACCGCTTCGCCTCCAGCAGTTGGTTGATGGCCTCGTAGATTTCCTGGCTCGCGAGCGGGAGCCCGCGCACGCGGTTGAAGCCCACCGCGTCCACGAGATACTCCGCTCTCAAGATCCGGACGAGCTGCCCGCTGTTTATCTCCGGCACCAGCACCGAGCGGTACTGCCGGAGGATGTGCCCGAGGTCGGGCGGCAGCGGGTTGAGATAGCGCAGGTGCACCGCGGCCACCGCCTTGCCCTCGGCCTGCGCCTCCTCCACCGCGGCGGTGATGGCGCCGTAGGTTCCGCCCCAGCCGACCACCAGCACGTCGCCCTCGGGGAGGCCGTTGATCGTGGTGGGCGGAATCTCCTGGGCCACGCGGCGGACCTTCTCCGCGCGCGTGCGCACCATGTGGTCGTGGTTCTCCGGGTCGTACGAGATGTTGCCGGTCACGTCCTGCTTCTCGATGCCGCCGATCCGGTGCTCGAGCCCCGGCGTCCCCGGGCGGACCCAGGGGCGCGACAGCGTGGCCGGGTCGCGCAGGTAGGGGAAGAACCCCTCCTTCTCGGTGCGGAAGCTGACCGGAATCTCGGGCAGCATCTTGAGATTCGGGATGAGCCACGGCTCCGACCCGTTGGCGAGATAGCCGTCCGAGAGCACCATCACCGGCACCATGTACTTGACGGCCAGCCGCACCGCCTCGTAGGCCATGTAGAAGCAGTCCCCGGGGGTCGACGGCGCGATCACCACCACCGGCGACTCGCTGTTGCGCCCGTAGAGGGCCTGCATGAGGTCGGCCTGCTCGGTCTTGGTGGGCAGGCCGGTGCTCGGCCCCCCGCGCTGGATGTCGAAGATCACGAGCGGCAGCTCGGCGGTGACCGCGAGGCCGATGGCCTCCCCCTTGAGGGCGATGCCGGGGCCGCTCGAGGCGGTCACCCCGATGCACCCGCCGAACGAGGCCCCGATCGCCGCGGTGACCGCCGCGATCTCGTCCTCGGCCTGGAAGGTGCGCACCCGGAAGCGCTTGTGCAGCGCCAGCTCGTGCAGGATGTCGCTCGCCGGGGTGATCGGGTAGGCCCCGAACACCACCGGAATCTTGGTGCGCTCGGCCGCCGCGAGCAGCCCCCAGGCCAGCGCCCGGTTGCCGGTCATGCTGCGGTACACGCCGGGCGGCATCTCGGCCGGCTCGACGCCGTAGTGCTCGGCGAACATCTCCGCGGTCTCGCCGAAGGCGTGCCCCGCCTTGAGCGCGCGGATATTGGCCTCGACGAACTCGGGCCGCTTGGCGAACCGCTTCTTGATCGCGTCCAGGGTCGGGTCGAGCGGGCGCGTGTACACCCACGACACGAGGCCGAGCGCGAAGAAGTTCTTGCAGCGGTCCTTCTCCTTGGCGTTCAGCGGCATGTCCTCGAGCGCCTTCTTGGTGAGCCCCTCCATGTCGACCTGGTGCAGGCGGTACTTCTCACCCAGGGTCGGATCCTCGAGCGGGTTCGCGGGGTAGCCCGCCTTGTCGAGGTTCCGCTTGTCGAACGCGGTCGGGTTCACGATCAGGATGCCGCCCGGCTTGAGATCGGCCAGGTGCACCTTCAGGGCCGCCGGGTTCATCACCACCAGGGCGTCGAGCTGATCGCCCGGGGTGTAGACGCGCTGGCTGCCGAACTGGAGCTGGAAGCTCGACACCCCGAACAGCGTGCCGGCGGGGGCCCGGATCTCGGCGGGAAAGTTGGGCAGCGTGGAGATGTCGTTGCCGGCCCACGCGGCCTCGGTCGTGAACTGCTCGCCCGTCACCTGCATCCCGTCGCCCGAGTCTCCGGCGAATCGGATCACGGCGCGCGTCAGGGTTCGGCGGGGCTTCGACGCGGTCCGCGTGGCGGCCACACTCTCACTCATCTTCGGTGTCCTTTCCGTCCCGGGGGCGTGCCCCTCTCTACGGCAGCTTGCAGGCGGAGTGGCTCTGGTCACCCTGGCGTTCGGGAAGCGCGATCAGAGGCGTGACACTCCCTAGTCATGCTACCCAAACGTCTGAATAGAAGCAAGGTTGACTTCGGTCTGACCGCCAGACCAGACGGCGCCGGGGCCCCTCCTCCGGGCCTAGATCTCGAGCAGCTCCATCTTCGGCGATCGGGTCAGGTTCCGGCAGCCCGAGGGCTCGACCACGACCATGTCCTCGATCCGCACCGCCCCCTTGCCGGGGTAGTACAGGCCCGGCTCCACGGTGACGACATGCCCGGTCTTGAGCTCATAGTCCAGCCGGCTGATCCGCGGCAGCTCGTGGATGTCGAGGCCCACCCCGTGGCCCGTCCCGTGGAAGAACCCCTGGTTGCGGCCGTTGACCACGCCGGTCACGTACCCCCGGCCCTCGAGCGTCCGGTTCACCTCGGCATGGATGGCACCGCCGGAGGCCCCGTCCCGGATCAGCTCGATCCCCCGCAGCTGGCTGGCGAGGACCGCGTCGTAGAGACGGCGGAGCTCGTCCGGGGCCTTGCCCTTGACGACGGTACGGCTCATGTCGGCGTAGTACCGGCTGGTCGAGGAGCGGGGGAAGATGTCGAAGATGATCCCCTGGTGGGGCCGGATGGGCCCGGTACCCTGGTTGTGCGGATCCACCCCCTGCTCGCCGCAGGCGATGATGGTGTGCTCCGCGATGCAGTCGTTCTCCATCAGCGAGACGTTGACCGTCTTCTTGAGATCCTCGGACGTGAGCGGCCGCCCCTTGTAGAGCACCTGGTCCCCGCGGATCACGCTCTCGCGCAGCACCTGGAGCGCCGCCTCCAGCGCGGCCTCGGTGTGCCGCTGCGCCTCCTCGATGGCCGCCACCTCCTCGGGGGTCTTCACGACGCGCTCCGGCAGGAACGGGCTCGGCCGGGGCGTCACCGTGATTCCCCGCTCGCGCAACCGGTCGGCCAGCTCGACCGGGAAGTCGCCGGGCACCTCGACCGCCTTCACCCCGTAGTCCTCCAGGAGCAGGCTCACGGTGTCGGTGAGCTTGGGCTCGGGCCAGCGCTGGCGGGCCTTGGCGTCCCATTCAGACAGCGAGAGCACCTCGTCCACGCGCGCCTGGGCGCGGGCCCGGTCCACCTCGAGGTCGGACATGAGCAGGGTCTTCCGCCCGTTGACCTGGAAGAAGACGAACGGATCGGGCGCCAGGAAGCGGCAGGCGTAGTAGAGGTTCGAGTCGGCCTCGCTGGCCGCGATGATCAGGGACGCGGGCGAATCGCTCATGCCACGGCTCCTTTCGGGCACTACGGTATCACGAGGCCGCGTCGACCGGCTTCTGCAGCTGGGCGATGAAGCGCGCCACCACCGGCGTGAGCCGCCGGCCGCGACGGTGGATGATCCCGATCGGCCGCACCAGCCCGGGCAGGGCGAGCGGTGTCACCGCGAGGGTGCGCATCCCGGACTCGTTGAGCACGGTGGGGCGCGGCAGGATGCTGATGCCCGCGTTGATCCCGATCGCCTGCTTGATGGTCTCGACGTTGTCGAACTCCATGACCACCTCGACCTTGACGTCGTGCTGTTTGAGCGCGCGATCGATGGCCTTGCGCACCGCCAGGTCGCGGTCGAAGGCCACGAACTTCTCGCCCTGCAGGTCCCCGGGAGCCACCGAGCGGCGGCGGGCCAGCCGGTGAGCCGGGTGCGCGACCAGCACCATCGGCTCGTCCCGGAGCGGGAGCACGGTGAGGGTGCGGGTGGCGACGGGATACGACAGGATGCCGAGGTCGGCCTCGTCGTTGACCACGGCCTCCACCACCTTGTGCGGGTGCAGGCACTCGAGCAACACCCGCGCCTGTGGGTAGTCCGACATGAAGGGCTGCATGTGCCGGCTCATGTCGTGGAGCCCGACCGAGTAGATCGCGGCGACCCGCACCGTGCCCTCCACCCGCTCGCGCGCCGCGGCCAGCTCCGCTCGCGCCTTCTCGAAGCCCTGCAGCAGGGCGCGGCAGGCCTCGTAGAAGGCCTGGCCCTGCTCGGTGGGGAGGAGCGGGCGCCGCGAGCGGTCGACCAGCGCCGCGTCCAGCTCGGCCTCGAGCTGCTGGATGGCCTGGCTCGCCGCGGACTGGGACACGGTGTTGGCGGCCGCCCCACGCGAGAAGCTGCGGAGGCGGACCACGTCGCAGTAGAGCTTGAGCGTTTCGAGGTTCACACCGGTCAGTCTACCACTATTAGCGATACTAATGACATGTTTTCTCATTTCTTGCTTGGCTAATGATCCGGTTCCGTGTAGTCTCACGGAACAAGTCTGGCCGCGGCGCAGCCTACGGGCAACCGGACCCCGACGACGGCGCGGGGTGGAGAGAGGGATGGACGAGGACAAGAAGGCGGCGGAGAACCCGGGGCTCCCCCCGGCGCAGGGCCTCTACGATCCGGCCCACGAGCACGACGCCTGCGGCGTCGGCTTCGTGGTGGA
>DATHSW010000161.1:0-4056 GCA_035463855.1 Candidatus Deferrimicrobiaceae bacterium
GCCGCCTTGGTGCCCTCGCGCGCCGCGTTCTGCATGCGCAGGTCGATGGGATCGATGTCGAGCTTCTTGGCGATCTCGTCCACCACGCTCTCGACCGCGTACTCGGAGATCGGCGCGCCGGGGGCCCGGTAGGCGGCGACCTTCGGGCGGTTCGACACCACGTCGTAGCCGATCACGTGCACGTTCTCGATGTCGTAGGGGGCGTAGGCGCACATGACACCGGGCTGCACCGGCGAGCCCTGGAAGGCCCCCGCCTGGTACTTGAGCTCGGCGAAGGCGGCGGTGAACTTGCCGGCCTTGGTCGCGCCCAGCTTGACCCGCACGACGGCGCCCGAGGTGGGCCCGCTCGCCTTGAACACCTCCTCGCGCGACATCACCATCTTCACCGGGCGCTTGGCCTTCCGGGACAGCGCGATCGCGAGCGGCTCGAGGTAGACCACCGTCTTGCCGCCGAAGCCGCCGCCGATCTCGGTGGCGGTGACGCGGACCTTGCCGATGTCGAGGCCGAGCAGCCGCGCGCAGTGGGCGCGCACGATGAAGTGGCCCTGGGTGGTGGTCCAGAGCTCGGTGGCGCCGTCCTCGGAGACGGTGGCCAGCGCGGCGTGGGGCTCGATGTAGCCCTGGTGCACCGGCGCCGTCTTGAACTCCCGTTCAATGACGACGTCGGCCTTCTTGAAGCCGGCCTCCACGTCGCCCTGCTTGATCTCCACGCGCTTGGCGATGTTGGAGGGCTTGTCCGGCCTGGGCTCGACCCCGACCGTGAAGAGATCGTCGTGGAGCAGCGGGGCGCCGGGCCGCATGGCCTCGACCACGTCGATGACGTGGGGCAGCACCTCGTACTTCACGTCGATGAGCTTGAGGGCGCGCCGGGCGATGGCGACGCTGGTGGCGGCCACCGCGGCCACCGGGTGGCCCTCGTAGAGCGCCTTCTCGCGGGCCATCACGTTCCGCACCACGTCCTTGTAGTTCATCATCATCTCGCCGGCCGGGACGAACTCCGAGGGCTGGTCCCCGAAATCTTCTCGGGTGACGACGGCCTTGACGCCGGGCAGCGCCTCCGCCTTCGAGGTGTCGATCGAGACGATGCGCGCGTGCGGGTGCGGGCTGCGCAGCACGCGGCCGATGAGCTGGCCGGGCAGGTTGTAGTCCGCCCCGAAGCGGGCGCGCCCGGTCACCTTGTCCACGCCGTCCGGCCGGATCTGGCGCGTGCCGACATAGGAATGCCCGTTCGCCTGCGTGTGCCCGTTCGTCTCGGTCATGTCTATCCCTTTCTCATCGCCGCGGCGGTGTCCATCACCGCGGTCACGATCTTGTCGTACCCGGTGCACCGGCAGAGGTTGCCGGCCAGCCAGTAGCGCACCTCGTGCTCGCTCGGGTTCGGGTTCTTCTCGAGCAGGGCCTTGCTGGCCACCAGGACGCCCGGGGTGCAGATGCCGCACTGGAGCGCGGCCGCCTCCAGGAACCGCCGCTGCAGCGGATGGAGCGACTCGCCCTTGGCCATGCCCTCGATGGTCTCGATCTTCCGTCCGCCGACCTCGCAGCCCAGCACGAGGCAGGAGCAGACCAGCCGGCCGTCGAGCATCACGCTGCACGCGCCGCAGTCACCGGAGGCGCAGCCTTCCTTGCTGCCGGTCAGGTTGAGCGTGTCGCGGAGCACGTCGAGCAGCGTCTCCTCCGTCTCGCAGAGGAACTCGACCGCGTCGCCGTTCACCGTCGCTTCGATGTGGTGCTTGGCCATCAGTTCGCCCTCGCTCGGTCCAGCGCGATCAGGGCGGTCCGCCGGGCCAGCACGGCCGCCACGTCGATACGGAACTCGGTGGTGCCCCGCTTGTCGTCGATCGGCCGGCAGGCCGCCCGCGCGGCCGCCTCGAGCCGGTCCTGGGCCGCCTTGTCCAGCCGGCTCCCGATGATGGCCTGGGCTGCCTCCGGAACGAGCAGCACCCGCGGCGCCACCGCGCCCAGGCTCACCCGGGCCGCGGTGATGGTGCCGCCGCCGTCGAGGCTCAAGCTTACCCCCGCCCCCACCACCGCGATGTCCATTTCCGTGCGCGGGATGAAGCGCAGGTAGGCGTCGCTGGAGCGCGGCGGCCGGGGAGGCAATAAGAAGGATACGACGATCTCGCCCTTGGTCAGCGCCAGCTTCCGGGGCCCGAGCATCACGTCCTCGACCGGGAGGTCCCGCTTGCCCTTGGGCCCGGCAAGCGTCGCCACCGCGCCCGCCGCGATCAGCGCGGGCACGCTGTCGGCGGCCGGCGAGCCGTTGCAGAGATTGCCGCCCAGCGTCGCGCGGCCCTGCACCTGGGTCGAGCCGATGAGATTCGCGGCCTCGACCACTCCCGGCCACACCTTCTTGAGCCGGGCGTGCTCTTTCAGCTCCGCGCCCGTGACCGCGGCGCCGATGCGCCAGCCGCCCTGCTCCTCGGTGACCGCGCGCGTCTCCGGGATCTTCTTGATGTCCACGATCAGCGCGGGGTCGACGACATCCGCGCGCATCTGGACCAGGAGGTCGGTGCCCCCGGCCAGTACCCGCGCCTCGCCCGTGGCCCCTGCCAGCAGGGCCACCGCCCCTTCCAGCGACTCCGGTGCCTCGTATCGCATCGTCTAGGGTCTCCTCAGCTCGAGGTCCTCGTAGGGTGACATGTGGAGCAGGCAGGATGATAGTGCAACGCGCCCGGGAGCACAAACCCCCGGGACCCCGTCACGTCTCACGCGGGCCAGCCCGCCTCGTGCGTGTCCGCGGGGACCGGCGGGCGGGCCCAGAACGGCGGCGTCTCGGACAGGCGCGCGGTCGGCGCCACGTGCGTGAGCCGGCCGAACGGGCTCTCGCACGTCGCGAGCAGATCGCCCACGTCGGCCGCGCTCTGGTCGGCCACGTGGCGGCCGGCCACCCGCCCGAGCCCGTCGACCCAGCGCCCGGTCTGCACGAGCGAGACGCGCACGAGGTAGCTCCCGCCCTCCCGGGCGCGGCGCGCGAGGGCCACGAGCGCGCCGAGCGCGGCCAGGTACCCGGTGGCGTGATCCACGACCTGGGCGGGCAGATGCTGCGGGCGGCCGAGCCCGCCGCCGAAGCCCTGCTCGTGGGCGAGGCCGCTCACCGACTGGATCAGGGTCTCGAAGCCCCGCCGCTCGCGCCACGGCCCCGCGTGGCCGTAGGCGGAGAGCGTGACGTAGACGATCCCGGGGCGCAGGCGCGCGACCTCCTCGGGAGCGAAGCCGAGCCGGGCGAGCGCGCCGGGGCGGTACGACTGGGAGAAGACGTCGGCCTGCGCGATCAGCGCCCGCAGCCGGTCGGCGTCCCCGGCCTGGCGGAGGTCGAGCGTGGCGGCCCGCTTCCCGAGCCCGAAGTCGATGACGTGCGAGGGCAGGTTCGGCAGGTGCGGGCTCGACACGAGCAGCACGTCCGCCCCGTGCGAGGCGAGCGTCCGCCCGCCCTCGGGGCCCGCGATGACCCGCGTGAGGTCGAGCGCGCGCACGCCGGAGAGCGGCCGGTCCCCGCCGCCGAAGGGCTCGGGCGCCGAGTCCCCGATGCGCGCGATCTCGAGCAGCGGCAGCTCCGCCACCGCGCGCGCGTGCGGATGCGCGAGCCATTCCTCCTTCGGGCGGACCATGCCCGCGGGGAGCCCGGCCGCGTTCAGCGCGTCCTCGAGGTCCTGCGCCTTCCACGTGGCGACCGCCGCGGCCATCGACTCCCGCGTCTCCTCGCAGCCGAGGAACTTCACGTGGCCCGCATGGTGGTGCGGCATGTTCGCGTGGATCTGGATCCAGCGCCCGTCGGCGGTGGGATAGAAGCCGAACAGCGGGCTCCGCCCGTCGGGCGCGGGCCCCCCGTTCACGCGCAGGTAGCGCTCGCTGCGGAAAGCCGCGATGGCCCCGCGCACCTCCACCCCGACCGCCTGCGCCCGCCCGGTTCGCAGCCGCCAGATCTCGCTCGCCGCCAGCCCGGTCGCCGCGATCACCGCCGCCGCCGCCGTCCCGATCCGCACATCGGTCGGCAGCATCGGATCATCCCCGCTCACCGTCACCCGCTCGACCGCGGCGGGCTCACCCCCAGCCGCA
>DATHSW010000162.1:0-7812 GCA_035463855.1 Candidatus Deferrimicrobiaceae bacterium
CCGATCATCGAGACGAACGCGACCGCGAGCAGGGCCAGGACCAGGCCCATCAGCCACGGCCGGCCCGCGGTGAAGCCGGCCCGGAAGAGCGCGAACTCCGAGATGAAGAGGCCGAAGGGGGGCAGGCCGATCACGGCCAGGATCCCCACCGCGAAGAGGCCGCCCGTCCCCGGCATGACCTTGAGGAGCCCGGAGACCCGGCCGATCTCGGTGGTGCCGTACCGGTGGAGCACCCGTCCGGCCAGGAAGAACATCATCGACTTCGCCAGCGTGTGGTTGAGCAGGTGCAGCATCGCGGCGAAGGTCCCGAGCGGCCCCAGGGCCAGCCCCACGCAGATCAGCCCGGTGTGCTCGATGCTGGAGTACGCGAGCATGCGCTTGTAGTTGCGCTGGATCACCAGGCTGAACGACGCGATCCCGATCGACAGGACGCCGAGGGTGATGTAGAGGCCGTCCGTGAATCCGGTCCCCACCGCCGCGTTCACGACCGCCTCCCACCGGATCACCGCGTACAGCGCGACCGCGAGCATCACGCCGGACATGACGGCGGACAGGGCCGCCGGCGCTTCCGAATGGGCGTCCGGGAGCCACGTGTGCATGGGGGCGAGACCGGCCTTGGTGCCGTACCCGACGAGGATGAAGACGAACGCGAGCTGGATGACCTCGGGGTGGAGGTGGGGCGCCGACGCCATCAGCACCGTCCAGTTCAGCGCCGCCTCCTGGCGGCCGGCCAGGTTGACGAAGTCGAAGTAGCCGAGCACCGTTCCCCCGAAGGCGAGGGCGATGCCGACGGACCCGATCAGGATGTATTTCCACGACGCCTCGACCGAGGCCTTCGTCACGTGGAGCGGGATGAGCAGGGCCGACGTGATCGTGGTCGCCTCGATCGCGATCCACATGAACCCGACGTTGTTCGAGGTCACCGCGAACAGCATGGCGAAGACGCACAGGTTGCCGAAGATGCGGAACCGCCGGGCCTCGACGCCGCTGTAGCCGTCGTCCCGGCTCATCCCCGGCCCGAGCCACGCGGCCAGCGCCGCCACCACGCTCACACAGAACGCGAGCAGGGTCGAGAGCGCGTCGGCCCGCAGGAACTCCCCGGGCCCCGAGGTCTGCACCCGGCCCGCGAGGAGGTGGCTCCACAGGACCAGCGCCGCGCCCAGGGATGAAAGCGACAGCAGCGCGTTCGTCCAGCCGACGAAGCGCCGGTAGGGGCGCACCATCAAGGCGAGCAGCGCCCCGACGAGGGGCGGGCCGAGCAGCATCACGAATGTGGTCACGATCCCTCAGTGCCGGAGGCGGTTCAACTGCTCCACGTCGATGCTCTCGAAGGTCTCGTGGATCTGGTAGACGAAGATCTGCATGACGAGGAAGCCCATGAGGACGTCGAGGAACACCCCGAGCTCGACGATCAGGGGGATCCCGTAGGTCCCCAGGACCGCGAGCAGGGCGAGGCCGTTTTCCAGCATCAAGAAGCCCACGATCTGGGTCAGCGCCTTCTTCCGGCTGATCACCACGAACAGGCTCACGAGGATCAGCCCCATCGCCAGCGGCATGCCCGCCCGCGTCGGCAGCTGGCTCAGGGCCACCAGGGGCCGGGTGATGGCGTAGCCGAACAGCACGAGGAGCCCGGACACCACCAGCGAGGTGGCGGTGTTCACGTACGGCTCCAGCTCGCGCTCGGCCGCGAACCGGCGCTCCATGCGCCTCAGGAGCCGGGGGATCACGAGCCCCTTGAGCACGAACAGACCGGCCGCGACCCAGTACAGCTCGTGGTCGTTGCCGAAGTAGGCCACGACCACCGTCACCCCGGACAGGACGATGGACTGCCAGGTGAAGGCGCTGATGTAGGCGGTGACCCCCCGCCGCCAGAGCAGGATGAGCCCGAAGATCAGCACCAGGCTCGAGCCGAGGACGCAGAGCTGGGAGAAGACGGCGTCCATGGACTACCTCAGGAGGAACGAGGAGGTGACCGCGAGCAGCGCGAGCACGAAGGAGACGCTCAGCAGCTCGGGCACCCGGAAGAGGCGGAGCTTCGCGATGCGGGTCTCGAGCACCGCGACCACCCCCGCCAGGACCACCAGCTTGACGAGCAGGCTCACCACCGCGATCGCGAGCGTCGCCGGGGTCAGGACCGCCGACACGCCCCAGGGCACGAAGAGGTTGCCGAGCAGCGTGAAGAAGATCAGCAGCTTCAGGGCCGCCGCCCACTCGATGAGGGCGAGATAGCGCCCGGAGTACTCGAGGATCATCGCCTCGTGGATCATGGTCAGCTCGAGGTGCGTCGCCGGGTTGTCGATCGGCAGCCGCCCGGTCTCGGCGAGCGTCACCACGAACAGGGCGCCGAACGCGAGCAAGTGCCCGGGGCTCACCGCAGCCGCGGGGTCGGCCATGGTCCGGGCCACGATCTGGCCGAGGTTGGTCGAGCCCGCGCTGAGGGCCAGGGCGAAGATGGCGAGGGCCACCGTAGGCTCGGCGAGGGCCGCCACCGTCATCTCGCGGCTGGCTCCCATCCCGCCGAAGGGCGAGCCGGGATCGAGCCCGGCCAGCGAGAGGAAGAAGGTCCCGAGCAGGAGCAGGTAGACGACGACCAGCAGGTCACCGACGCCGTCGAACGGCAGGGGCACTGCGAGGATCGGCACGAGGAAGGTCACCGCCACCGCGC
Organism: Candidatus Deferrimicrobiaceae bacterium; assembly: GCA_035463855.1. GTDB lineage: Bacteria > Methylomirabilota > Methylomirabilia > Rokubacteriales > CSP1-6 > CAMLFJ01. The sequence goes on from DATHSW010000162.1 coordinate 2,666, forward strand.
TCGCGAAGACGATGAACGGAGCGACCCGGAAGAGCCAGGACGCGTTGCTCGAAACCACGACCTCCTTCTGGAAGAGCTTGGCCAGCTCCCAGTACGGCTGCCACACGGGAGCGCCGCGGCGATTCTGCAGGCGGGCCTTCAGCCAGCGGACCAGCCCGACCAGACCCGGCGCGAGCAGGAGCGCCAGCGCCGCCTGCGCGATCTCGAGCGCGTAGCCGACCATCGCCACGTTCACCTCCACCACCGAGCCGTGGTGAGCAGGATCAGGAACGCCAGCGTCAGGTAGAAGAGGTAGAGGTGGAGCGACCCGCCCTGGAGCTGACGGACCCACGACGCCGCGCGGTGGAGCCCCTGCAGCGGCCAGTCGTAGAGGACCCGCTCGATCCAGGGATGGATCTCGCTCCGGTACTCGATCGACTGCACGAAGTACTTCGAGTCCGGATGGAAGTCGATGGACAGGTCCCGGGTCGGCCGGTACAGCTCCGCGAAGACGCGCCGCAGCGGCTCCGCGAAGGCGGTCGCGGTGTACTCCATCCGGGGCGTCTGCCCGATGCGACCGCAGCCCCACGTGTCACCCACCCGCAGCCGCCGATCGGCGCCGAGGATCCGGAGCGCGAAGGGAACGAGGGCCAGCAGCAGGACGAGTCCCAAAGCCAGGAGCAAGGGCGACATCTGGCCGGACGTGCCCGGCACCTGAAGCGGCAGGGCCAGCGTGAACTCCATCCCGGCGGGCGCGACGCCGGGGAGCCCCGCGAGGCTCGACCCCAGGAGGGGGACGACCGCGAAGGGCAGGAGCCCCAGGGCCACGCACGCCGCCGCCAGCGTCGCCATGCCGGCCTGCATGGACCACGGCGCCTCGTGCGCCTGCGCGGCCCGCGGCGAGCGCGGGATGGCGAGGAAGGTGATCCCGAAGGCCTTGACGAAGCACGCGGCGGCCAGGCCGCTGGTGAGCGCGAGCATGGCCACCGCGATCGGCATGACGACCGCCACCTCGGGCTGGGAGATCGCCGACCCGCCGAGCAGCGCCTGGAACACCAGCCATTCGGAGGCGAACCCGTTGAGCGGGGGCAGCGCCGAGATCGCGCACGCGCCCAGGAGGAAGAAGAACGCGGTGCGGGGCATCCGCTTGATCAGCCCGCCCATCTCCTCCATGTTGCGGGTGCCCATCGCGTGCAGGACCGAGCCCGCGCCGAGGAAGAGCAGTCCCTTGAAGCAGGCGTGGTTGATCGTGTGGTACATCCCGGCCACGATCCCGAGCGCGGCCAGCGTCGGCAGCCCGAAGCTCTGGAACATGAGCCCCGCCCCGATCCCGATGAAGATGATCCCGATGTTCTCCACCGAGTGATAGGCGAGCAGCCGCTTGAGGTCGTGCTCCATCAGCGCGTAGAGCACGCCGAGGAGCGCCGAGACGGTGCCCACACCCAGGACGAGGCCGCCCCACCAGGGCGGTCCGCCGACCAGCAGGTCGATCGTGACGCGCAGGAGCCCGTACACCCCCATCTTGATCACGACGCCGGACATCAGGGCCGAGACGTGGCTCGGGGCGACCGGATGCGCCATCGGCAGCCACACGTGCAGCGGGGCGATGCCCGCCTTGGTGCCGAAGCCGAGGAGGGCCAGCGTGAACGCCGCGTCGCGGGTCCCGGGGGTGAGGGACGCCGATCGCATTCCTGCGAAGGAGGTGCTCAGGTCGCCGGCGGACAGCAGGAGAAACATCGCCAGGAGGGCGACGAAGCCGGCGTGGGTGACCGCGATGTACCAGTGCGCAGCGCGGACCGTCCCCGGGCGGTCGTGCTCGGTCAGCACCAGGGAGTAGGCCGAGAGCGACATCGCCTCCCAGGCCATGAGGAAGGTCAGGGCGTTGTCGGCCATGACCTGGACGCTCAGCGACAGCAGCAGGACGTTCAGCATCGCGCCGAGCAGCCGCAGGGAGTAGCGCCCCTCGTACGCGGCCGAGTAACCGAAGCCGTACACGGTGACCGCCGCCCCGACCACCCCGACGACGATGAGAAAGAACGCGCTCAGGCCGTCGACCCGGAGCGCGAACCCGGTCAGCGGCAGGAACGACGTGGACAGCGTCGGCACGAGCCCGGTGCCCAGACAGACCGCGCCGAGTCCCACGCCGGCCAGGGCTCCCGCGAGGCCGCAGCCGGCCACGAGCCCGCGCCCGAGCGCGCCCCGGGCGCCGAGCGCCGCCGCGACCCCGATCGGATACGCGCCGAGGAGAACCACGAGCAGGAGATCCGCGGGCGTCATCTCACATCTGCCGCACGAGGAGCAGGGCCAGGAGCCCCACCAGGGCAACCACGAGGTAGGCCAGGTAGGCATGCGCCGAGCCGGACTGGATCGCCCGGGCCTGGATGCCCCACCGACGGATCCGGGCGACGAGCGGCGCGTAGAGATAGCGCTCGAACCAGGGCATGATCTCGCTCCGGTACTCGAGGGACTGGACGAAATACTTCGACTCCGGATGGAAGTCGATCGAGAGGTCCTGGGTCGGCCGGTACAGCTCGGCGAACACGCGGCGCAAGGGCTCGGCAAAGGCGGTCGACGTGTACTCCATCCGCGGCGTCTGCACCACTCGCCCGCAGCCCCACGTCTCGCTGATCCGGAGCGGCCGGCGCCGGCCCAAGACCCGGACCCCCAGCCAGGTCGAGCCGACCGTGAGCGCCAGGCCCACGGCCACCAGGATCGGGGACATCCGGGCGAACCCCCCCGGCATGAACAGCGAGAGCCCGGAGCCGAGCGGCAGCGCCGGCGCCGGGATCCGCGCGGAAGCCGCGAGCGTGGCGGCCAGGGCCGGCAATATCAGGACGGCGGCCAGCCCGAACCCCGCGCACAGCACGGCCAGGATCACCATGCCGACCCGCATCGACAGCGGGGCCTCGTGCGCGTGTAGGGCGGCCGGCGAGCGCGGGATCGCGAGAAACGTGATCCCGAAGGCCTTGACGAACCCCGCGGCGGCGAGCCCACCGGTGAGCGCGAGGACCCCGACCGCCAGCGTCATGAGCGGAGCCACCAGGGGTACCGGGCTCCCGATGCCGGGGAGCAGCGATTGAAAGAGGAGCCATTCGCTGACGAAGCCGTTCAGCGGAGGCAGCCCCGCGATGGCCAGGGAGCCGATCAGGAAGCAGGCGGCCGTCCAGGGCAGGCTGCGGATCAGGCCGCCGAGCTGGTTCAGGTCGCGCGTGTGCGTGGCGTGGAGGACGGATCCGGCGCCGAGAAAGAGCAGTCCCTTGAAGGCGGCATGGTTCAGGACGTGGTAGAGCGCGGCCGCGAGCGCGAGGAGGGCGGCCGGGGCGACCTTGAGGCTCGAGAAGAGGAAGCCGGTGCCGAGACCGATGAAGATGAGGCCGATGTTCTCGACGCTCGAATACGCGAGGAGCCGCTTGAGGTCGTTCTCCATGAGAGCGTAGAGCACACCCATCAGCGCCGAGAGGGCCCCGAGGCCGATCAGCAGCGCGCCCCACCAGGCCGGCCCCCCGCCCAGCAGGTCCAGCCCGACGCGGAGGAGCCCGTACACGCCCAGCTTGATCATCACTCCCGACATCAGGGCGGAGACGTGGCTCGGCGCCGCCGGGTGAGCGCGCGGGAGCCAGACGTGGAGCGGAATGATCCCGGCCTTGGAGCCGAATCCGAGGAGCGCGAGGAGGAACACGATGTTGCGGCCCGCCGGCGACAGCGTGGACGCCGCCGCGCGCAGGTCGCCGAAGTCGGTCGTCGCCGCGGCCGCCGCGAGGAGCAAGAAGGCCGCGAGCAGGAGCGCCAATCCCGCGTGGGTCATGGCCAGGTACCACCCCCCCGCCTGGACGGTGTCCGGTTCGTCCCTCTCGGTCAGGACCAGGAAGTACGAGGTGAGGGACATGCCTTCCCACATCAGGAGGAAGGTCAGCACGTTGCCCGCGCAGGGGACCAGGCTCATGGTGAGGAGGAACAGATTGAGCATGGCGCCGAGGAGGCGCAACGAGTAGCGGCCCTCGTACGCCTCGGAGTACCCCACCCCGTAGATGGCGCACGGCATGGCGACGAGGCCGACGAGGCCGAGGAAGAAGGCGCCCAGCGCGTCGAGCCGGAACGCCAGCCCGTCCGCGATCGACAGGAGCGCGGGCACTTCGAGGACGAACGGCGCTCCGGTGGTGAAGACCTCGAGGGCGAGGCCGAGTCCCGCCCCGCCGCCCACCACTGCCCCCGCCGCGACCAGGCGGCGCGCGACCGCGCCGCCCCGGGTCAGCGCCGCGACGGCGGCCCCGAACGCGTACCCGGCGAGCATGAGCCCGAACAGGAGGATCATCGACGGCCGATGGCGGCGAGAATGCCCTGCAGGATGGCCACCGGCTCCGGAGGGCATCCGTCAACGAAGGCGTCGACCGGGATGATCTGGTCGACGGTGCCCGCGACGGCGTAGCTGCCCTTGAAGACCCCGCAGGTCCGCGCGCAGTCCCCCACCGCCACCACCAGCTTCGGCGCGGGAGTGGCCTCGTAGGTCTTCACGAGGGGCACCGCCATGTTGCGGGTCACCGGACCGGTCACCAGGAGCAGGTCGGCGTGGCGGGGGGAGGCCACGAAGTGGATGCCGAACCGCTCGCTGTCGTAGACCGGGCTCATGAGCCCGGTGATCTCGATCTCGCAGCCGTTGCAGGAGCCGGCGTCCACCTCCCGGATCGCGAGCGCGCGGCCGAACAGGCGCCGGGCCCGGGCGTCGACCTCGTGCAGCAGGCGGACGACCTCGTCCCCGCCCGGGGGGAGGGGCTCGGTGGCGAGACCGATCTGGAGGATCTTGGAGAAGAGGCGCACGTTAGCGGCGGCGGGCCTCCCGGCGCAGCTCCCGGAGCATCGTCTGCGTGCCGATGAGGTGGTTGTCGAAGATCCGGCGGGTGACGTCCAGCAGATCCCGGACGGAGGCGTCACGAACGCTGTAGCGCACGGCGGTGCCTTCCTTGCGGGCGTCCACGATGTTCTTGGCCCTCAGCACGGCGAGCTGCTGGGAGACGGTGGGCTGGTCGACTCCGAGGGCCTCCTGGAGCTCGTGCACGCTCCGGCCGCCCCGGACGAGGATCTCGAGGATTCGAATGCGGACCGGGTGGGCGAGGGCCTTGAAGAACTCCGCCTTGAAGATCTGGAGCTGCCCGCCCCGCGGTGCTCGCTTC
>DATHSW010000163.1:0-29922 GCA_035463855.1 Candidatus Deferrimicrobiaceae bacterium
ACACCACGCAGACGTACGCGCGTATCCGTCCGGCCCAGCTCATTCCGATTTGGTACCCGACATGGGCTTCGGAACCGCGCTGGCCCTCTCGAGTCCGCTCGAGCAGCACTGACGCATTCGCCCTTCCACGGTCAAGCTCAACGCCGAGTGCGCGCAACCACCTGAATTCCCGTTCCTTCCAGCTTCCCGGCCTCGACGGTCGAAGGGAACCGAATTACATCTTGGCTCCGAGGCCGGGACGCACCTATGATAAGCGGCCAAGACGGACGCTCGAACGACTACGACTCCAATCAGCTGCACCCGCCACCGCAAGGGGAGAACGTGATGCGGAAGCGCCGAATCGCTTGGCTCCTAGCAGGAGTGGTGGTCACCATCGCCCTCGCCACGGCTGCAACGGCGAAGACGGCGACCGTCAAAGGAGTCGTGCAGGACGGCTCGAAGCAAGCGGTTGCGGCGGCCGTCGTGTATCTCATCCCGGCCGGAGACGTCGCCAAGCTCGCCAAGCCGCCGTCGATCGAGATCCGCAGAGACGCGCCGAACGACGAGCCGATGGAAGACAATCTCGCGGCCAATCGGGACACGTACCGCAAAGGCACCACCGACAAGAACGGCGCGTTCATGATCTCCGGCGTGGCCGACGGCAAGTACTTCGTCTATGTGGAGCCGTCCGACCGGAATCATCTTCCCGGTGGCGACCTGTCCAACAAGGCGATCGCGGCCGAGGAGCTGGCCAAGAAGCCCCTCGCGATCCAGGTGTCCGGCAAGGTGCCGGAGAACGCCACGTATGTCGGGAGCTCTCGGTGCCTCCTCTGCCACAAGGATTTCGCCGATCTGACGAAGACCCTCCACAAGCTCGGAATTCAGGTGGTCGGCAAGCCGAGCAAGCTGCAGGACCTCTCCCGCTTTCCCGGGTTCAACGACGGCCTGAACAAGCTCATGGGCGGCACCAAGTTCTACTTCTCCGGCTACGACAAGGGCCGAGGCTTCGACAAGTATCTGATTACAGACAAGCCGCCGGCCGATCCCGCAACGGTCAGCTTCACCGCCACCTTCTTCAAGGACACGGACGGCACGCTCAAGTTCCGCACGGAGAACGCCAAGGACCCCTCCGACCCGCCGCGAACCTACCCGGTCGATATGACCTACGGCGGTGGGCTCTACAAGCAGCGCTACCTCTTCCGGGCCGACGGCGCGCTCTTCCCCTTCGTCCAGTACAACTCGGCGGGCAGCGATGCCCATGCCGACCGGACGAGGAAGCAGTGGCGCGACTATCACGCCGACTGGCTGTACAACGAACAGACCAAGAAGCTTGCGAACCCTCCGAAGAAGAAATCGTTCGACATCGAGTGCGCCTCCTGCCATTTCACGGGGTACACGCTGACGCCGACAGTGGCGGGCGACTTCGTGGCCGGAGCCGTCAACGACTCCAACGGCGAGGCGGACATCGACGGCGACGGCGTGCCCAACGAGCTGAACATCGGCTGCGAGGTCTGCCACGGCCCCGGCTCGGAGCACGCGAAGTCGGTGAAGGCGAGGAAGGCGGCCACGATCGTCAATCCACGAAAGCTGGCGGCCGAGCGCGCGACGGTGGTCTGCGACCAGTGTCACAGCCGGCCCCAGGGTAACCTCAAGAACGACCAGCCGGTGAGCAAGGAGAACCGGATGCTCATTCCGGGGATCAGCCGGAACGAGTACCTGACGAACCACACGACGCGAGAGGATGCCGCCCAGAAGGATTTCTGGGGTGACGGCGTCCACTCCAAGGCGCACCATCAGCAGGGAACGGACTTCATCCGATCGAAGAAGTACATCAACGGCACCCAGCTCCTGACATGCGCGACTTGCCATGACCCCCACGGCAAGACCACGGTCAAGCACCAGCTCCGGATGGAGGTGCGGGATGCGGGCAACTCGCTGTGCAGGAGCTGCCACACGGGCGTCGTGATCAAGACGCACACGGAGAAGGCCGTCGGCCTCGAGCACGATCAGATCCACTGCGTGGACTGCCACGCGACGAAGACGATGCAGACCGGAGCCGGCGGAAAGGGGCGCTCGAAGGGCGACGGGAGCACCTACTGGGTGAACGACATCACCTCCCATCTGTTCGACGTTCCGCGAAAGACGAACCCGGCGTTCAAGAACATCGAGCCGGGCAAGGCCATGCCGATCCCGTTCACCAACGCCTGCGGCGAGTGCCACGACGTCGACAGTCCCTGAGCGACGGCCAGAGGAGCGTCTCGCGGTCGACGACGATGTGGCGCCGGGACTGGGCCTCAGGCGGGTTCAGGGTCAGGGCGGACTCTGCGCTACGGCAGACGCGGAAAACAGCAGGCGGATTGCGAGAGCGGCGGCGAAGGCACCCCGTGCCTAAGACACGCACCTCGAGCGAGGATCCGTTCCAGCAGCCCGCCTGAGCCCGCCGCCCCTCACCACTTGGTGATCGGCGTCTTCGTGCTCGCCCGGACCAGCTTGGCGGCGGCCTCCCAGAAGACCACTTCGGTGGTCGGTCCCTGGGAGCTCAAGAAGGTCGCGGTGGCCCGCGACGTCGTCACTCTTCGAGGCGAGGTAGGCGAGGAAGCTTGCGGGCGTGGCGTCGACGCCGACGGCCCGGCGCACGTGGTGGTCGGCCTGGCGCCGGAAGAACTTCGGGAAGTTGACTGGCCCCTTGTCGCTGAACGGGGTGAAGGACGTGGGCCCCTTGCGGTAGCGCCGCGTCGCCACGAACGGCGCCAGCGCCGCCTTGACATGCTTCCCGCGCCACATGCCCCGCCCGTCCTGCGCGGCGGTGGCGTAGTCGGCGAGGGCCTGGCGCACCTCGTTGCGCGTCATGGAGTTGTAGCTCGGGGCGTCGATGCCCTGCAGGCGGACAGTGATCTTGTCGGCACCGAGCTTCTTGTCGCGCTTGATGACCGCCTGAGGGCCATGGCGGCCGATGACCTCCGCGTTCTCCAACGCCGGGCGGGCCGCCGCTGGCCGGCGTCCGTCACGAAGGTGAAAGGGCTCGTGGGCGCGAGCACTACCTCGATGGAGGCGGTATCGGCGTCGGCACCGCCCTTCGGCCAGAACTGGGCAACCCGAAGCGATCCTCGAACGACGAGCAGGCCCATGTCGACCCTCCTTCTGCACACGTAGCTGGGCAGGGCCCCAAGACTCGCGGGTAGTCTAGCCAGGCTGCGAGGCGGCCCGCATGACGATCCCGTGACGGTGTCGGGGCCGCGACTTACAAGACGGCTGGTGGCCCCAACGGGATTCGAACCCGTGTTTCAGCCTTGAGAGGGCCGTGTCCTAGGCCTCTAGACGATGGGGCCGGCCGACTACCGTGCTGCGCGCGCCCGAACCTACGTGTCCACGACGCGGGGAAGCTTAAATGGCTGGGGGAGGAGGGCTCGAACCCCCATTACCAGGGCCAGAACCTGGCGTCCTACCATTAGACGATCCCCCAGCAGCGTGGGCCATTGTACGGGGGGCTGCCGCGGGGTGTCAAGGCAAGGCGCCCCGCGGACTTAGCGGGCGGTCTACTGCAGCGAGTGCTTCAGCGAGCGGCTCGGCTTGAAGCGGGGCACGCGGCAGGCCGGGATCCTGATCGCCTTGCCGGTGCGCGGGTTGCGGCCGCTGCGCTCGGCGCGACGGCTCACCAGGAAGGTGCCGAAGCCCCCGATGGTCACCTTCCGGCCCCGCTTGAGGGAATCGAAGACCTCGTCGAGGAGGGCGTTGAGCGCCTTCTCGGCGGAGACCTTGGAGCCGCCCGAGGCCTTGGCCATCGCCGTGATCAGGTCCGCCTTGATCATGAGCCCTCTTTACTACGCGTGCGCTCGGGGGGAAGTCAAGCGCTCACCTGCTCCACCGCGCGGAGCAGCGCCTGCGGGGTGAACGGCTTCTCGAGCACGGGCGCGCGCGTCGCCTCGAGCAGGCGCCCCGCCTCCGCATCGGCGGCATCGCCGCTGATGAACAGGAAGCGCCGGGCCAGATCCTGCTGGTGCGCCACCGCGGCGCGGTAGAAGTCCGCGCCGTCCCCCTCGGGCATGCGCACGTTGGAGAGAACCAGGTCGTAGCGCGTCTGCCGCAGGCGCTCTAGGGCCGCGCGCCCACCCGGGGCCACGTCCACGCGCCAGCCCTGGCGGTCCAGGGCCGTCCTCACCAGCTCCACGATCGCGGGCTCGTCGTCCACCACCAGCACCCGGCGCCCCTTCCCCAGCGCGGGTACGCGCCCGGCGCTCCCGGCGGGCGCGCTGATCGCGCTCGGGTCCCGTGCGGCCGCCGCGGGAAGCTCGAGAGTGAAGACGGTGCGCCCGGGCTCGCTCTCCACCGAGAGCCGGCCCCCGTGCTGCTGGACGATGCCATGGGAGACGCTGAGCCCGAGTCCGGCGCCATCGCCCACCTTCTTCGTCGTGAAGAACGGCTCGAACACCCGCGGCAGCACCGCGCCCGGGATGCCGGGGCCGTTGTCGGCCACGTGGGCGACGACCCACGTGGCGTCGCCCACGCGCCGCACGCGCGTGGCGATGCGGATGCAGTCGCCGGTGCGGCGGCCGCCCACGCCGCTGCCCAGGATGGCCTGCTCCGCGTTCAGGATCAGGTTGAGGAAGACCTGCTGGAGCTGGTGCGAATCGCCCTCGGCGGGCGGCACGTTTTCGCCGAGCTCGGTCTCCACGCGGATGCCCGAGAGGCCGAGCTGCGTCTCGCGGAGGCTCAGGATCTGGCGGATGACGTCACGGAGATCCAGCGCCCGGCGCTCGGGCTTCCGCTGGCGCGAGAAGAGCAGCAGGCTCTGGATGATCTTGGCCATGCGCGCGCCCTGCGCGACGATCAGCTCGATGGGGCGCCGCGCCTCCTCCGGCACCCCCCGGCTCAGCAGGAGCTGACCGTAGCCGATCACCACCGAGAGCGGGTTGTTCAGCTCGTGCGCCACGCCCGAGACGAGCTGCCCCACCGCGGAGAGCTTGCCCGCCTGGAGCAGCTGGCCCTGCGTGTCCTGCAGCTCGCGCAGCCGCTGCCGCGCTTCCTCGTACAGGCGCTTGTTCTCCGCGAAGAGCCGCGCGTTGCGCAAAGCCACCGCGGCCTGCGCCGCGAACGAGGGCAGCAGCGTGCGGTCCTCGCCCTGGGGCAGCCGGCCGCGCTTGAGGTTCAAAGTGAGCACGCCCAGCAGGTCGTCGCCCGCCGCCACCGGCACGCCCGCGAAGGCCACCAGGTCGCGGCTCAGGGCCCACTGCGCGGCCATGATCCGCGCGTCGGTGGCGATGTCCTCCACGACGAGGGGCTCGCGATGGCGCGCGATCCAGCCGGTCCCGCCCTGCTCCATGGTGAGCGACGTGGGCAGCTCCATGGCGCCGATGGAGGAGTCGGCGGTCCACGCGCGGCGCACCAGGAGACCGGCCGCGCGATCCACCTCCCAGAGCACCACGTTGTGGGCGCCGGTCAGCGTCGCGAGCGCGTCGGTGATCTGCTGCAGCAGGCGGTCCGGATCGAGCTCCTGGGAGAGGCCGAGCGTGACCTGGGCGAGGGCCTCGAGGCGGCGCTGGCGCCGCTCCGCGGCGGCCTCGGCGGCCTGCTGCTGCACCTTCGCGCGCCGGGCGGTGCGACGCATCAGCCGCCAGCCGCCGAGCAGCGCGGTCAGCAGGAGTGCGCCGAGGACGGACTCGAGGACCCAGTGCATTGCTTCGCGCGCCGCAACGTCCGACGCTCGGTCAGTATAGCCCACCTGGCGTATAATGCCGCCATGCCGCGCGGCGGAATCTTCGATATGTCGTTCCTGATTCTCGCCTCGCTCGCGGTCGTGTTCGCGGTCGTCGCCTACCTGAAGGACCCGAGCCTGCCGATGGTCGGCGCGCGCAACGGGCTCGCGCTCCTCTGGTTCATCATCCCGCGCCTGGTGCCCGCGCTCATCCTGGCCGGCATGCTCCAGGTGGTGATCCCGCAGGAGACGGTGGCGCGCTACTTCGGCCAGCAGTCGGGCATGCCCGCCATCTTCATGGCGAGCGTGGCGGGGGTGATCACGCCGGGCGGGCCGATGGTGAGCGTGCCGCTGCTCGTGGTGCTGTCCAACTCCGGCATGGCGCTCGGTCCGCTCGTGGCCTACATGACCGCGTGGTCGCTCTTCGGCATGCAGCGGATCATCGCGTGGGAGGCCCCGCTCATGGGCTGGCACTTCGTGGCGGTGCGCACCGCCTCGAGCCTGGTCTTCCCGATCGTCGCCGGGTGGCTCGTGAAAGTCTACTTCCACGAGTAGCCGGGAGCGCGCCGCCATGGCGTTCGCCAACCTCCGCGAGTTCATCGCCCACCTCGAGAAGCAGGGCGCGCTCAAGCGCGTGAGCGCGCCCGTCTCCCGCGACCTGGAGATCGCCGAGATCACCGACCGCGTGTCCAAGGGCGCGGGCGGCCAGAACCGGGCGCTGCTCTTCGAGAACGTGCAGGGCTTCCAGATGCCGGTGCTGATCAACGCCTTCGGCTCGCCCGATCGCATGGCGGCCGCGCTGGGGGTGGGCCATCTCGACGAGCTCTCGGCCCATGTGGCGAAGCTGATCGACCTGCGCATGCCCGGGTCGGTCCTCGACAAGCTGCGCAAGCTGGGCACCCTCTTCGACGTGGTGAAGGCCGGGCCCAAGCGCGTGAGCTCGGCGCCCTGCCAGGAAGTGGTCGAGACCGATCATCCCTCGCTCGCCTCCCTGCCCGTGCTGCGATGCTGGCCGGGGGACGGCGGCCGCTACATCACGCTGCCGATGGTCTTCACGCGCGATCCGATCACCGGGGCCCGCAACGTCGGCATGTACCGGCTCCAGATGTACGACGACCAGACGCTCGGCATGCACTGGCAGATCCACAAGGGCTCGGCGGAGCACCAGCGGCTCGCCGAGGAGGCCGGGCAGCCGATGGAGGTGGCCATCGCGCTCGGCGGGGATCCCTGCGCGATCTACTCGGCCTCGGCGCCGCTGCCGCCGGGCGTCGACGAGATGGTCTTCGCAGGCTGGCTGCGCGGCGCGGGCGTGCCGATGGTCCCGTGCAAGACCGTGCACGTGGACGTGCCGGCCGAGGCCGAGATCGTGCTCGAGGGCTGGGTGGACCCGGCCGAGCGGCGGCTCGAGGGCCCCTTCGGCGACCACACCGGCTACTACTCGCTGGCGCGCGACTATCCCGTCTTCCATCTCAAGGCCATCACGCGCCGGAAGCACCCGATCTACCCGACCACCATCGTGGGTCGCCCGCCCCAGGAGGACTACTGGCTGGGCAAGGCCACCGAGCGCATCTTCCTGCCGATCATCCGGATGATGCTGCCCGAGATCGTGGACATGAACATGCCGGCCGAGGGCGTGTTCCACAACCTGGTCATCGTCTCCATCAAGAAGCGCTATCCCGGCCACGCGCGCAAGGTCATGTACGCGCTCTGGGGACTGGGCCTCATGATGCTGGCCAAGAACATCGTGGTCGTCTCCGATCACGTGAACGTCCACGATCTCTCCGAGGTCGCCTGGCGCGCCACCGGCAACATCGACCCCAAGCGCGACCTGGTCGTCGTGGACGGCCCCATGGACGATCTCGACCACGCGGCCCTCCGCCACCGCTTCGGGGGCAAGCTGGGCGTGGACGCCACCGAGAAGACGGAGGCCGACGGCATCGGGCAGCCCTGGCCCGAGGAGATCGTGATGAGCGACGACGTCCGCGCGCTGGTCACGCGGCGCTGGGCCGAGTACGGGCTCTAGGCCCGGGCCAGGCACCGTGGCCGCCGTCCGCCACTTCCTCGACGCGATCAAGTTCGAGCACACCGTCTTCGCCCTGCCTTTCGCCTACGTGGCCATGGTGCTGGCCGCCGACGGCTGGCCGGGCTGGCCGGTGCTGATCTGGGTGACGCTCGCGATGGCGGGGGCGCGCACGCTGGCCATGAGCGTCAACCGCCTGGCCGACCGGTTCATCGACGCGGCCAACCCGCGCACCGCCAAGCGCCACCTGCCCACCGGGCTCCTGACCCCCGCGCAGGTGACGGCCGCCGCCCTGCTCTCGGCCGCGCTGCTGCTGCTCTCGGCGTGGATGCTGAACCCGCTCTGCCTCCTGCTCTCGCCGCTCGCGGTGCTCTTCCTGGTCGGCTACTCCTACACCAAGCGCTTCACCTGGCTCTCGCACTGGATCCTCGGCTTCACCGACGGCATCGCGGCGGCGGGCGGGTGGATCGCGGTGCGCGCGGCCTTCGACCCGCCGGTGTACGTGCTGTGGCTCGCGCTCACGGTGTGGATCGCGGGCTTCGACCTCATCTACGCCTGCCAGGACGTGGACTTCGACCGGCGCCACCGGCTGCACTCGATGCCCGCCCGCTTCGGCATCCCGGCCGCGCTCACCACCGCGCGGATCTGCCACGTGCTGACCATCGCCGCCTTCGCGCTGCTGGGCTTCCAGATGGGGCTCGGCCTGCTCTACTGGCTCGGGGTCCTGGTGGTGGCGGGGCTCCTGGTCTACGAGCACTCGCTGGTCTCGCCGGGCGATCTCTCGCGGCTCGACGTCGCCTTCTTCAACGTCAACGGCTACATCGCGGTGATCCTCTTCTTCTCGGTGCTGGGAGGCCGCCTGGCGTGACCGAGACCCTGCACGGCGTCGAGAAGGCCCGCTTCGTGAGCGCGATGTTCTCGCGCATCGCGCGTCGCTACGACCTGATGAACGGCCTCATGACGCTCGGCATGCACCACGCCTGGCGCCGGGTCGCCGCGCGCCAGACCATCGCCTCGCCCGAAGGGCCCGCGCTCGACCTGGCCACCGGCACCGGCGATCTCGCGCTCGACCTGGCCGAGGTCCACCCGCACCGCACCGTGGTCGCGGCCGACTTCTCGCTCGGCATGCTGGAGGTGGCGCGCGACAAGCTGCGCGGGATCGAGCAGGCGCGCCGCATCCGCCTCATGGCCGCCGACGCGCTGGCCCTGCCCTTCGCGACGCGCACCTTCGCCTGCGTGACGAGCGCGTTCCTGCTGCGCAATCTGGCCGACCTCGAGCAGGGGCTGCGCGAGATGCGGCGGGTGAGCCGGCCCGGCGGGCGCGTGGTCGCGCTCGAGATCACCCAGATGCGCGCGCCCGGCTTCACCGCGCTCTTCCGCTTCTACTTCCACCACGTGGTGCCGTGGGTGGGCCATCTGATCGGCGGCGACCGCGAAGCCTACACGTACCTCCCGCAGTCGGTGGATCGCTTCGTGACGCCGGGCGAGCTGGTGGCGCTGATGGAGAAGGTCGGCCTCCGCGGCGTGACGTACCGGCGGCTGGGCCTGGGCACCGTCACCATTCACACCGGGATCGCCTGAGAAACGAAAGCCCCGGGAGGGCAACTCCCAGGGCTCGGGTCGGCGGATCGGAGAGGCTAGGCTACCACTCGGGGCTCGAGTACTCCTCCCACACCCGGCGCACGACGCGGATCTGCTGGGCGCGGCCATCCTTCTGCTCGAGCGTGATGATGTCGCCGGCGTTGAGCCGATCGAGATCGCGGCTGGTGCCCTCGTCGGTCACCACCACCGCCTCGCCGCAGCTCAGGTCGGTACACACCTCGGCCTCGCCACGCACGCGCAGGGTGCCGGCAGCCTTGTCCACGGAAACGACGCTGAAGCGGTTGTGCTTGAGGGAATCGGTCAGGCTGTACGCCATGGGGAGCCTCCTTTCCGATTGCGCTTGTTATATCAGAGCCCGCCGGCCTCCGGCAAGCAGCATTCGCCCATGGTCGGCGGGAGGCCATGCTAGTATTTTCAGCGACTTATGGTGTCAACCGTGGGCCGGATCGCCGAAACGTTCTACTCGATCCAGGGCGAGGGCGCGACCGCCGGGGTGCCGGCCGTCTTCGTGCGGCTCCAGGGCTGCTCGGTGGGCTGTGGCTGGTGCGACACCAAGTACTCGTGGGACCCGGGCGCCGGCCGCGAGGTCGAGCTGCCCGCGTTGCTCGACGAGGTGGCGGCCTTCCCCTGCCGGCGCGTGGTGATCACGGGGGGCGAGCCGCTCGAGTCACCGCTCTTCGAGTCGCTCGTGTCCGCGCTCGGCGCGGGCGGCTACGCGCTCGAGGTGGAGACCTCCGGCATCCTCCCGCCCCCGGCGGACGCTGACGACCGCATCCAGTGGAACGTCTCGGTGAAGCTCTCGGGCTCGGGCGTCCCGGAGAGCGTCCGCATCAACCCGGCCGCCATCCGCGCCTTCCGCGCCCGCCGGGCGTGGTGGAAGTTCGTGGTGAGCCGGCCCGCGGAGGTGAGCGAGGTGGTGCGCCTGGTCGGGCGCTTCGACCTGCCGCGCGAGCGCGTGCTGCTGCAGCCCGAGGGCCTGCGCCCCGAAGAGCTGGCCGCGCGCACGCCGGGGCTGGTGGAGATGTGCAAGGAGCACGGCTTCCGGTTCTCGCCCCGGCTGCACATCCTGATCTGGGGCGCGAAGCGGGGCTTCTGATGGCCGCCCGGCGCGCGGTGGTCCTGCTGTCCGGCGGCCTCGACTCGGCCACCGCGTTGGCGGCCGCCCGGGCGGAGGGCTTCGAGTGCTACGCGCTCTCCTTCGACTACGGCCAGCGGCACGACCGGGAGCTCGACTCCGCCCGCCGGGTGGCGACGGCCCTCGGGGCCAAGGAGCACCTGGTGCTGCGCCTGGACCTGCGCGCCATCGGCGGCTCGGCGCTGACCGCCGACATCCCGGTGCCCAAGGGCCGGAGCCACGAGGCCATCGGCGCGGGCATTCCCGTGACCTACGTGCCGGCACGGAACACCATCTTCCTGAGCCACGCGCTGGCCTGGGCGGAGGTGCTCGAGTCGCAAGACATCTTCATCGGGGTAAACGTCTACGACTTCAGTGGATATCCGGATTGCCGGCCCGAGTACATCGAGGCCTTCGAGCGGATGGCGAACCTGGCTACCAAGGCCGGCGTCGAGGGCCGGAGCCGGCTCACGATCCACACGCCGCTGATCCGGCTGACCAAGGCCCAGATCATCCGGCGCGGCACCGAGCTCGGCGTGGACTTCGGCCTCACCTGGTCCTGCTACGAGCCCCAGCCCGACGGCCGCGCCTGCGGGCTCTGCGACTCCTGTCTGCTCCGGCGCAAGGGCTTCGCCGAGGCGGGCCTGCGCGACCCGGTCCCGACCGCGCGCTGAGCCCCATCGCCCCCGTGTCCGAGTCCCCGGACGTCCTGACCCGGTTTCCGCGCGAGCGGACGTGGCTGCTGCCCGCCCTGCACGCGCTCCAGCACCGTGATCGCTGGCTCTCGCCCGCGGCGCTGGAGGCGGCCGCGGATCACCTCCGGGTACCGCGCAGCGAGGTCTACGGCGTCGCCACGCACTATCCCGAGTTCCGGCTGGCCGCGCCGGGCCGGCGCGTGGTGCGCGTGTGCGTCGGCCTCTCGTGCCGCGTGCGGGGCGGGCTCGACGTGCTGGCCGCGTGCGAGCGGCGCCTCGGCATCGCGGCGGGCGCGACGACGCCCGACGGCGCGGTCACGCTCGAACGGCTCGATTGCGCGTTCGACTGCGCGATGGCGCCCGTGGTGGAGGTCGAGGGCGAGCATCGCGGGCGGGTGGAGGCGCGGGCGGTGGACGCCCTGCTCGACGCGCCCCTTCACCCTGCCCTCTCCCCCTCCGGGGGCGAGGGTTCTCCGGATCTCCCTCTCCCCCCCGGGGCGGGGGTCGGGGTGAGGGGCGAGCTCACGCTGGTCGTGGGCGCCGGGACCTGCGGGCTCTCGGTGGGCGCGGCCGACACGCTGGAGGCTCTGCGCGACGAGGTCGCGCGCCGCGGGCTCCCGGCGCGCGTCATCGCCGGCGGCTGCAATGGCATGTGCTGGGCCGCGCCGGTGGTCACCGTGCTGCGCGGCGACGAGCCCCCGCGCGTCATCCCGCGCGTCGCCGCCGGCCAGGCCGCGGCGCTGCTGGATACGGTGAGCGCGGCCCCCGAGCGCG
Source organism: Candidatus Deferrimicrobiaceae bacterium (assembly GCA_035463855.1). GTDB lineage: Bacteria > Methylomirabilota > Methylomirabilia > Rokubacteriales > CSP1-6 > CAMLFJ01. The sequence goes on from DATHSW010000163.1 coordinate 11,877, forward strand.
CCGAGGTCGCCGCGTTCCTGGCCGGCCAGCGGCGGGAGCTGATGAGCCGCTGCGGCGTCATCGATCCCGGGGACATCGCCGACGCGGTCCGCCTCGGCTCGTACGAGGTGTGGAAGCACGTGCTGGCCGAGGCGCAGCCCGAGCGGGTCATCGAGACCGTGAAGCGCGCGGGGCTCAGGGGCCGAGGCGGCGCCTACTTCCAGGCCGCGATCAAGTGGGAGGGCGCGCGGCGCGCCGCCGCCGCGGTCAAGTACCTGATCGTCAACGGCGAGGAGGGCGAGCCCGGCATCTTCAAGGACCGCCATCTCCTGGAGGGCGATCCCCACCGCCTCCTGGAGGGCGCGCTGCTGGCCGCCTACGCGGCGGGCGCCTCGCGCGTGATCTTCTATCTCCACGGCGAGGCGCATTTGGCCGCGCTCCACGTCGCGCGCGCGCTGGCCCAGGCGCGCGCGGCCGGCATCGTGGGCGAGCGCGTGCTCGGCAGCGACTTCTCGGTCGCGGTCGAGATCCGGCGCGGCGCGGGCGGCTTCGTGCTGGGCGAGGAGACCGCGCTGATGGAGTCGATCGAGGGCCGGCGCGCGATGCCGCGGCCGAAGCCGCCGTTCCCGACCGAGTCGGGCGTCCACGGCCGGCCCACCGTCATCAACAATGTCGAGACGCTGTTCGCCGTCCCGCTGATCCTCGGTCGCGGCGCCGAGTGGTGGACGGGGCTCGGCCGCGGTCACGGCACCAAGGTGTTCGGCCTCTCCGGGCACGTGACGCGCCCCGGGGTGATCGAGGCGGAGCTGGGTCTCACGCTGCGCGACCTTCTCGAGCGCATGGGCGGTGGCGCGCCGGACGGCCGGGCCGTGACCGCGGTGGCGCTGGGCGGCCCCTCCGGCATCCTCGTCCCGCCGCGCCGCTTCGACGAGCCGCTGGTGCCGGGCGGCAACCCGAATCCCGGCACCGGCGGCGTCGCGGCGTTGCACGCGGGGGTCCCGGTGGCGGAGGCGGTGCGCGTGCTCCTCGACTTCAACACGCGCGAGTCGTGCGGCAAGTGCACGCCCTGCCGCGAAGGCACCGCGCGCCTGCGCGACATGCTCGACGGCCGTGCAGCGGTGGACCCGCGAGCGGTGGCCGAGCTGGCCGACGTGGTCCGCGTGGCCTCGCTCTGCGGCCTCGGCCAGGCCGCGCCGCTCTCGATCCTGTCCGCGCTGAGCGAGTTCCCCGGCGAGCTCTAGGCGTCTAGGGAAGGGCGCGCGGTGCCAGGCCGATGTAGTCGGCCCGCGGACGGATGAGGCGGTTGTCGGCGTACTGCTCCATGATGTGCGCGCACCACCCCGCCACCCGGCCGACCGCGAAGATCGACGTGCAGAAGTCGGGTGGGATGCCGAGGGCGTCGTAGACCACCGCCGAGAAGAAGTCCACGTTCACGGGCAGGCTGGTCCGCGCCTTCATCGCGTCGTAGAGCCGCTCGGCCACCTCGAAGAGCTTGCCGCGCCCGGTGGCTTCCGCCATGGACTTGGCCATCCCGCGCAGCACCCGCGCCCGCGCGTCATCCACCTTGTAGACGCGATGGCCGAACCCGGGCATCCGCGTCTTCGGATTGGCGCGATCCTGCTTCGACAGCGCCGCGCGCGCGCCCATGCGCGCCTCCACGAAGGCCTCCGCGAGCGAAGGCTCGCCGATGTCCAGCAGCATGGCCAGGACGTCCTCGTTGGCCCCGCCGTGGCGCGGGCCCTTGAGGGTCGCGATCGCCGCCACCACCGCGGCGTGCAGGTCGGCCACCGTGGCCACCGCCACCCGCGCCGCGAACGTGGAGGCGTTGAACTCGTGGTCGGCGTGCAGCGTGAGGATGACGTCCAGCACCCGCGCCACGTCCGGCGAGGGCTCGCGGCCGTCGAGCATGTGGAGGAAGTTCGCGGCGTGGGAGCCGTCGGGCCGCGCCGCCACCGGCTCGCGGCCGGTGCGCAGGCGCTGCCAGGCGGCCACCGTGGCCGGCACCAGGTTCATCAGGCGGTAGGCCTTGCGCAGGTTGGCGGCGGGCTCGTCGGAGCGGACGTCCGGATCGGACGCGGCGGCCAGCGACACCGCGGTCCGCAGCGCGTCCAGCGGATGGCACTCGCGGGGCAGCCGGCGCAGCAGATCGAGCACGGGCGCCGGCAGGGGCCGCGTCTGCGCGAGCCGCGCCGTGAACTCGGCGCGCTCGGCCGTCGACGGCAGCTCGCCGAACCAGAGCAGCCGCGTGGTGTCCTCGAAGCTGGCGGCCCGCACCAGGTCCGCGACCTCGTAGCCCCGGTAGTAGAGGCGTCCCGCCTCCCCGTCCACCCGGCAGATCGCCGACCGCGCCGCGATGATGTCCTCGAGCCCGTCCTTGTAGGCCGTCGCCATGGCGTTGTCCTCCTTTATTGATTATACTTGATTTATATTGATTAGACTAGACGGGGCCAGACAAGGCCGGGCCGGGCGGCCGGCGGGCTGCTAGCATTGGGGGCATGGTCGTGATCGAAGGCGAGGAGTACCTGACGGGCGACGAGGCGGCGGGGCTCCTCGGGGTGAAGCGCGAGACGCTGTACGCCTACGTGAGCCGCGGGCTCCTCCAGAGCTACCGGCAGGGCATGAAGCGGCAGCGGCTCTACCGGCGCGCCGAGATCGAGGGCCTGCTGCGCCTGGCGCCCTCCTCCGCGGGCGAGGCGCCCGAGGGGCGCGTCCAGCCGGCGGAAGTTCCTCTCGCGGAGTCCTGGATCCGGGAGTAGGCCCGGCCCTCAGTCCTGGAAGGCGGCCAGGGCCTCCTGCAGCCGCCCCGCCTCCGGATCCTCTGCGTACACCGAGCGGGCGAAGCGCGCCCCGCAGGGGCAGATCACGGCCAAACGAAACCCTCGGTCTATCGGCTTGGTGGCCCCGCGCAGCACGCCGCACTCGCGATGCGTCAGGACGAAACCCCGCAGCTCGGCATAGATGCCCATGGCGCGAGGTAGAGTAACAAACCCGGGGGGCCGCGCGACACGGTGCCGTGTAGAATAGGCTCGCATTCGGGACTGATGGGGTCCCCGATGAACGCCACCACCGTATACGTCACCATCGACGAGTCCGCGGTCGAAGTGCCCGAAGGCGCCACGGTTCTGGATGCCGTGAATCGCCTGGGCATCCCGCTGCCGCAGCTCTGCAAGGATCCCGACCGCGCACCGCTCGGCGCCTGTCGCACCTGCCTCGTCCACGTCGAGGGCCAGCGCGGGGTGCCCGCGGCCTGTCACCTCCCCGCGCGGGACGGAATGGTCGTGAGCACGGTCCATCCCGAGGCCGTCCGCGTCCGCAAGGCGGTGCTCGACCTCACGCTGTCGATGCTCAGCCCGTCCGCAGAGCGCGACGGCTTCGGCCAGCTCGGGGCCGCCGCGGCCCGTCACGACCTGGCGCGACCGGCCCACGCCGCGCACCATCGCTTCGAGACCGACGCGTCGAAGTCCTTCTTCGTGCTCGACCGCGAGGCGTGCATCCTCTGCGGCCGCTGCACGGTGGCCTGCGGCGACGTCCAGCACATCGGCGCCATCTCGCTGGCTGGCCGCGGCCACGACGCGCGCGTCGGCGTCTTCGGCGACGGCCTCATGGCGTCCTCCGTCTGCACGTCCTGCGGGCAGTGCGTGGCCACCTGCCCCACCGGAGCCCTCCGGCCCAAGGAGGAGCCCTCCCCCATCGTCCGCGAGGTCGAGACCACGTGCCCCTACTGCGGGGTGGGCTGCGGCATCACGCTCCGAGTCCGCGCCGACGGGCGGCTCTCCACCATGGCCGACGACGTGCCCGCCAACCGATCGAGCCGCGGCACGCTCTGCGTGAAGGGCCGCTTCGCCACCGGCTTCGTCCATTCCCGCGACCGCATCACCTCGCCGCTGATCAAGCGTGACGGCCGCTGGCACGAGGCGACCTGGGACGAGGCCCTCGACGCCGCCGCCGCCGGGCTGGCCCGCAATCGCGGCCACTTCGGGGCGCTCGCCTCCGCCAAGGCCACCAACGAGGACGGCTTCGTCATCCAGAAGCTCACCCGCGTGGTGATGGACACCAACAACGTGGACCACTGCACGCGGCTCTGCCACTCGCCCTCGGTGGAGGCCATGCTGGTCTCGATGGGCTCGGGCGCCACCTCGAACTCCTACCAGGACTACGAGGAGGCGGGCTGCCTGATGGTGGTGGGCGCCGACGCCTCCGCCAATCACCCGGTCATCGCCATCCGCTTCCGGAGCGCGGTGGCGCGCGGGGCGCGCCTCATCGTGGTGAACCCCAAGCGCGTGGAGCTCTGCGATCAGGCCGATCTCTGGATCCGCCAGAGGCCCGGCACCGATGTGGCGCTCTTCAACGCGATGGCCCGCGTCATCCTGGACGAGGGGCTGGCCGACCGCGACTTCATCCGCTCGCGCACGGAGGGCTTCGACGACTGGGTCCGCTCGCTCGAGCCCTACACGCTCGAGCACGCCGAGGCGATCACCGGGGTGCCGCGCGAGGACATCGCGCAGGCCGCCCGCTGGTACGCGCGGCCGCCGTTCTCCGGCTCGTGCCTGATCTGGGGCATGGGCATCACCCAGCACATCAACGGCACCGCCAATGCCCACGCGGTGCTCAACCTCTCGCTGGCCGCCGGGCAGATGGGCTTTCCGGGCTCCGGGATCTCGCCGCTGCGCGGCCAGAACAACGTGCAGGGCGCGGGCGACGCGGGCTGCATCCCGACCAACCTGCCCGGCTATGCCGGCTATGGCGCGGGCGACCTCGACCGCTTCGAGCGGGCCTGGGGCCGCCGGCCGCCGGCCGAGCCGGGCCTGGTCGTCACCGAGATGGTCGAGGGCTGCCTCGACGGGCGCGTGCGCGCCATGTACGTGGTCGGCGAGAACCCGCTGCTGTCCGAGCCCGATCTCCACCACGCCGAGAAGGCCCTCCAGCAGCTGGACTTCCTCGTGGTGCAGGATCTCTTCATGCACGAGACCGCCGAGCGGGCCCACGTCTTCCTGCCCGCCGCCGCCTTCGCCGAGAAGGACGGGACCTTCACCAACTCCGAGCGGCGCGTGCAGCGCATCCGCCAGGCCATCGACCCGCCCGGCCAGGCCCGGCCCGACTGGTGGATCGCCTGTGAGCTGGCCAAGCGCACCGCCCGACGTCTCGGGCGGCGGGTAACCGGCTTCGACTATCAGCACCCGTCCGAGATCTTCGACGAGATGGCGAGCCTCTGGCCCAGCCTGCGCGGGATGTCGTACGCCCGGCTCGAGAGCGGGGGCCTCCAGTGGCCGTGCCCGAGCCCCGACCACCCGGGCACGCGCTACCTCTACGGCGAGTCGTTCCCGCGCGGCAAAGGACGCTTCGTGCCGGTGGCCCAGACCGCCACCGCCGCGGAGCTGCCGGACCGCGACTATCCCTTCGTGCTGAACACCGGCCGGCTGCTCTATCACTGGCACGGCGGCACCATGACCCGCCGGGTGCAGGGCCTGCTGGAGCTGGCACCACGCCTCGAGGTCGCCGTGCACCCCGCCGACGCGCGCAGCCTGGGCCTCGGCGACGGGGCGGCCCTGCGCGTCGTCTCCCGCCGGGGCGAGCTGACCGCTTACGCCCGGCTGACCGAGGCGGTGCGGCCGGGTGCGGTGTTCGTCCCGTTCGTCAAGCTCGACGACTCGGCGGCCAACTTCCTGACCAACGCCGCCTTCGACCCCTCCGCCAAGATCCCCGAGTACAAGGTCTGCGCGGTCCGCCTCGAACGCATCTGAGACACTCCCGCTCCCGCCCGCTCAGCCGGACGGGGTGTCTTCGCCGAGGAACGCATCCAGCGCCTTCGAGAACGGCAGCGGCGCATCGAGCACCAGGTGATGATACGTGCCGGGAATCTCCACCAGCCGGGCCCGCCGCAGGCGCGCCAGCATATCCGCCGCCATCTCGCGGGGCAGGATCGGCGAATGCTCGCCGCGCACGAGCAGGGTCGGGGCGGTGATGCGCTCGAGCAGAGTCCAGCCGTCGGTGGGCCGGCGCCGGCCGTTGCAGGCCGGATCGAAGCGGTAGAGGAAGCGGCCGGCCCGCTCGGTGATGCCCTGCCGGGCCAGGTGCTCCAGCAGGCGCGGATCGGCCACCGTCTCCCGTGGAAGCAGGCGGAAGCTCCTGAGCGCGGAGTCGAGCGTCTCGTGGCGCATCGGCCCGCGATCGCCCCGTCGGTGCATGTTCTGGAGCCGCTCGGCCGGGATGGATGGCCGGCTGTCCACCACCACCAGCCGATCCATCCGATCCGGGTACCAGGCGGCAAACCCCATGGCGTTGTGGCCGCCCATGGAGTGCCCGACCACGGTCATGCGCGACCAGCCCATGGCGTCCATCACGCCGATCAGGTCCCCCACGAAGTCCTCCGTGGCGTACGCCGGCTCCGCCGCCCAGTCGCTGGCGCCGTGGCCTCGCTGGTCCAGGGAGAGGACGTGGTAACGGTCGGCGAAGGTGGCGACCACGCCGTCGAACCAGTGGGCGTGGGCCGACCCCCCGTGGAGGAAGCAGAGGGCCGGGCGGCCAGGCTCGCCCCATTCCAGCGCGTTCAACGTCAGCCCGCCCACCTTCAGGGCTCGGGGCCGGGCGGTCTCGCAGGCGAAACGGATCGGGTCGGTCATGCGCCGCATTGTACCGAGGCCCCCGGCGATTGTGACCATCCGCGTTGTCAACTGGCGGACTTTGTCAGCCGGCGGACACCCAGGGGGGTGGGGCCGGGAGGGGGGACCCGCGTTTTCAGTGACTTGCCGGGACGGAGAAATGGCAAGCGGGTTGCTGACAATTCGCGTGCACGCTCAGAAATTGCTTGGCCGCGCGAACCCCTTACCGGAATAATCTGAGACCGACGAATGGACCATAGCCCGCTACCCCGGTCGATGTCCTGGACCTCGCTGCTCATCCTGACCCTGCTGGCGGCTCTCGCCGAGGCCGCGCTCCTCTTCCCCGCGGCGGTGCTCCCGACGACCCGATTCGCCGCGGCACTGTCGTGGGACGCGAGCCGGCACACCTACCCGACGCCGGAGACGCCCGCCGGCGACTCGGCCGTGCCGGAGACGGTGACGCCGGCGGCCCCGGCGCCCCAGACGCCGACGCCGGCCGCGCCCGCCGCGCGCGCGATCACCGGCCGCGTGCTGGACGCCGCCACCGGCTCGCCGCTGCGGGGCGTATCGGTGTGGGCGGGACCGACGGAGATCGTGACGGGCGCCGACGGTCGGTTCACCACCGAGCCGGTCGAGCCGGGTGCGCCGGTATGGGTGAAGACGCCGGGCTACGAGCGCAAGAAGCTCGTCGCGGGCGAGGCCTCCGACGTGACCGTCAAGCTCGTGGCGCATGCGATCCGCGCCGCGTATCTCACCTACTACGGCGTGGCCGATCGGGGCATCCGCCAGCGCGTGCTCGACCTGGTGGAGCGCACCGAGCTGAACGCGGTGGTGATCGACATCAAGGGCGACCGCGGCCTGATCCCGTACCGCACCACCGTCCCGGCCGCGCTCGAGGCGGGTGCCCTGGGTCCGGTCATCATCAAGGACTTCGACGAGCAGCTCGCCGCCTGGAAGGCGCGGGGCATCTACACGATCGCCCGCATCGTGGCCTTCAAGGACAACATGCGCGCCAACGCCCGGCCCGACCTGGCCGTCATCGACACCCGCACCGGCAAGCCCTGGATCGACCGCGAGAACCTGGCGTGGATCGACCCGTTCCGCGAGGAGAGCTGGGACTACATCATCTCGGTCGCGAAGGAAGCGGCGCTGAAAGGCTTCGACGAGATCCAGTTCGACTACGTGCGCTTCCCCACCGACGGCAAGCTGTCGGCCGCGCGCTACTCCCAGCCGAACACGCCGGCCACGCGGCTGCCCGCCATCGCCGCGTTCCTCGCCAAGGCCCGGCGCGAGCTGGGGCCGACCGGCGTGTTCCTGGCCGCGGACATCTTCGGCTACACCGCCTTCAACACCAACGACACCGACATCGGACAGCGCATCGAGGAAATCTCGGTGAGCCTCGACTACATCTGCCCCATGGTGTACCCGTCGGGCTATCACCTGGGCATCCCGGGCGTCCGGAACCCGGTGTCGAATCCCTACGAGATCGTCAAGGAGAGCGTCCGGCTGACCCGCCAGCGCTCCCAGAACCCGGTCGCGCACGTGCGGCCGTGGCTGCAGGACTTCAAGGACTACGCCTTCGACAAGCGGATCTTCGGGCCCGGCGAGGTGCGCGCGCAGATCCGCGGCAGCGACGACGGCGGCGGCGTCGGCTGGATGCTGTGGAACCCGAGGAACGACTACACGGCCGCCGCGCTCCGTCCCAAGACCGCCGCGCTCTCCACGTCGTCCCGGTAGCCGTGCGCGCCGCACTCTCGGCCGTCCTGCTCGCCTTCACCCTCGGTGCCGCCGTGCTCGCGGGCGCCCAAGCGCCCGCTCGTGAGCCCAACGAGCTGGGCCGCGTGATGATCCTCGAGTATCACAAGATCGACCTGCCGGAGGGCCGCTGGACGCGCACCCCGGACAACCTTCGGCGCGACCTCCAGCGCCTCTGGGAGCGCGGCTACCGCACGGTGGCCATGAACGACTACCTCGATGGCAGGATCGCCCTGCCCGCCGGGACCACGCCGGTCGTCCTGACCTTCGACGACTCCTCGCCGGGCCAGTTCCGCTACATCCAGCGCGGCGGCGAGTGGGTCCTGGACCCGGAGTGCGGGCTGGCCATCCTCGAGGCCTTCGCGCGCGAGCATCCCGGCTTCGGGCGCGCCGCGACCTTCTACGTGCTGCCGGGCGCCAATCCGCCCAACCGGCTCTTCAACCAGCCCGAGCTGGCCACCCGCAAGCTGCAGTACCTGGCCAGCCAGGGCTACGAGATCGGTAACCACTCGCTCTGGCATGCGGAGCTGGGCCGCTACTCCGAGTCGGTCGTGCGCGGGCAGCTCGCGGGCGCGCAGGAGTGGGTGCAGCGCCACGTGCCGGGCTACCGGTTCCGCACCCTCGCGCTCCCGCTGGGGAGCTATCCGAAGGAGCTCGCGTGGGCGGTGTCCGGGGAAGCCAAGGGCATGGCGTACAAGCACGACGCCATCCTGATGGTCGCGGGAGGCGCGGCCCCGTCGCCGCACGCCAGGAGCTTCAATCCCCACCGCCTGCCCCGTATCCAGGCGCTGGAGCGAGACCTCGACTACTGGCTCACCTACTTCGACCGGAACCCGGGTGAGCGCTACGTCAGCGACGGCGACGCCGCGACCATCACGGTGACGAGCGGCAACAGCGGCAAGCTGGGCTCGGTGCGAGCGGCCCGGGTCATCGAGCGCCGGTAACCGCCCGGACCGGACGCTACTTGTAGATCAGGTAGGACGCGCGGCGCTGCAGGAAGGTGTTGCGCGCGTAGTCGGCCCAGGCGAGGAGCCGCGCGAACGGGTCCCCCCGCAGCAGCGACCACATCGTGGAGCGGTTGACCAGCAGGTTCTGGATGGCCGCCGGCCGGTAGTTCCCCGGATAGCGCTCCATCAGCTCCTGACCCAGCGCGAGCCCGACCGCCACCGGCCGGAGCGCGTCCCGGTCCGTCACGTGGAGCCGCACGCCCCCCAGTGGGCGTCCGGCGTGCACGCTCGAGGTCGGCGTGAAGAAGATGGGATGGAACTGCACGCCGGCCAGACCGCGCGCGTTCATCGCGTCGGCCAGGATCTGGGGGTCCATGATCCACGGGGCCCCGATCACCTCGAACGGCATGTCGGTGCCGCGCCCCACCGAGAGGTTGGTCGCCTCCAGCAGGCCCACGCCCGAGTAGAGCAGCGCCTGCGTCTGGCTGCGGATATTGGGCGACGGGTTCACCCATGGCAGCCCCGTCTCGTCGAACCACTGCGAGCGCTGCCAGTGCTCGAGCGGCACCACCGTGAGCCTGACCGGCAGCTTCCGCTCCGCCACCACCATCTGGGCGAACTCGCCGATCGTCATCCCGGTGCGCACCGGGATCGCGTGCGGGGCGGTGAACGAGCGCATGTCGGGGTCCATCACCGGGCCTTCCACCACCGTGCCCGTGATCGGGTTCGGACGATCCAGCACCATGACCTCGATGCGCCGACGGCCGCCCTCCTCCAGCGCGTACACCAGCGTGGTGAGGTACGTGTAGTAGCGCACCCCGACGTCCTGGATGTCGAAGACCAGCGTGTCGATACCGTTGAGCTGCTCGGGCGACGGGCGGCGCCCGGGGCCGTAGAGGCTCCAGATCGCCAGGCCGGTGGCCGCGTCGCGGCTGTGGGGCACGCTGGCGTCCACCAGCCCCGTGATCCCGTGCTCCGGCGAGAAGAGCGCGCGCAGCTTCACCTGCGGCGCCGCGGCCAGCAGGTCCACCGCGCGCCGCCCCTGCGAATCGATGCCGGTCTGGTTGGTGATGAGCCCCACCGAGCGGCCGGCCAGCGGCGCGAAATCATCGGCGACCAGCCGGTCGAGGCCGGTCAGCGTCGATCCCTCGGGCAGCAGGGGCGCCGCGTCCGCGGCGGGGCCGGCCGCATCGGTCCGGGCCGAGGCGATGCTCTCGGTCGGGTCCTCCCGGGGAGAGAAGCGCGCGCCGACCGCCGCGCTGACACGCCGGCGCAGCTCCGCCACGTCGCCCTTGCCGTAGGGATGCACCCGGTTCGTGAGCAGGATCATGTACACGTCGGTGGCCGGATCCATCCAGATCGCGGTGCCGGTGAACCCGGTGTGGCCCACCGAGCCGATCGGGAAATAGGCGCCGAGGGTCCGGGCGTAGGGCGACGCGATGTCCCAGCCGAGCCCGCGCGTGGTCTCGCCGATCACGTGCGGCGCGAACATCGCGCGGACGGTGGCCTCCTTCAGGTAGCGCCGGCCGCCGAGCTGGCCGCCGGCCAGGAGCATCCGGCAGAACCGGCTCAGATCGCTCGCGGTCGAGAACACGCCCGCGTGGCCCGCGACCCCGCCCAGGAGCCGCGCGTTGCCGTCGTGCACCACGCCGCGCAGCGGGCCGTGGTTGTTCACCACCTCGGTGGGCGCCATGCGCTTGCGCCAGGCCGGCGGCGGCGCGAAGGCGGTGTCGCGCATGCCGAGCGGGGCGAAGAACTGCTTCCGCGCGAAGGTATCGAGTCGCTCGCCGCTCACCCGGCGCACGACCTCGCCGAGCAGGATGAAGCCGGTGTCGCTGTAGAGGAACGTGGAGCCCGGGCCCACCGCGAGCCCGGCCTTCGCCTGCAGCCGCGCCGCCTCCGGGAACCCCTTCGCCATGGCCTCGCGCGAGGGCAGATCGTTCAGGCCCGCGGAGTGCGTGAGCACCCGCATCAGCGTCACGTCCTGGAAGGCGGCGGAATCGAACTCCTTGAGATACCGGCCGAGCGGGGCGTTCAGGTCCAGCTTGCCCATCTCCCACAGCCGCAGGACCGACGGCGCGGTGGCGATCACCTTGGTGAGCGAGGCGATATCGAAGATGGTGTCCGCGGTCATCAGCTCGGGCTTGGGGACGGTGGCGCGCCAGCCCAGGACCTTCCGGTGGAGGATCCGGTCCCCCTGGCCGACGAGGAGCACCGCGCCCGGGATCTCGGACGCCGCCACCGCGTCACGCACCGCTTCGTCGACGGCCTGCTGCCACGTGACGGTCTGGGCCATGACCGCGACAGGAGCTGAAGCGACCAGCGTCATCAGGAGCGCCACGGCCAGGCGAAGCCGCATGGCCCTATCATACGGGCTCGCCCGCGGGCCGCGGCGCGAAAATCGCGGCCACCCCGCCCGTGCTACGATTCGCCCCGTGGCACAGCGCGTGTTCGTGACCGGCGGGACCGGCTTCGTGGGCAAGGCGGTCGTTCGCGCACTTCTTGCGCAGGGTTTTCTCGTGCGCTGCCTCGTCCGGCCGGGCTCCGAGCACGATCTCAAGGGGTTCGAGTCCATCGACCGCGTGCCGGGCGACGTCATGAGCCCCGACGGCCTCGCGCCGAGCGTGGAGGGCTGCAGCGCGCTCGTGCATCTCGTCGGCATCATCCGGGAACAGCGCGGGCGCGGCGTCACCTTCGAGCGCCTGCATGCCCAGGCCACCCGGAACATGGTGGCGCTCGCGCGCGCGGCCGGCATCAAGCGCTACGTGCAGATGAGCGCGCTCGGCACGCGCCCCGGGGCTCGCGCCCGGTACCACCAGACGAAGTGGGACGCGGAGGAGGCGGTGCGCGCGGGCGATCTCGAGTGGACCATCTTCCGCCCGTCCATCATCTTCGGACGCGGTGACGCTTTCGTGTCGGCCCTGGGAAGCGCGGTGAAACGGCTGCCCGCGATACCGGTGCTGGGCGACGGCCGCTACCGCGTCCAGCCGATCCCGGTGGAGCAGGTCGCCGAGGGCTTCGCGCGCGCGCTCCGCACGCCCGCGAGCGTGCGCCAGACGTACGAGGTGGCCGGCCCGGCCCCCTACGCGTTCGTGGATCTGCTCGACGAGATCGGCCGCGCGCTGGGTCGCCCGCGGGTGCGGAAGCTCCACGTGCCGCTCGCGCCGGTCCGGGCGATGACGCGCGCGCTCGACTGGCTGCCGTTCTATCCCGTCTCCCGCGATCAGCTGATCATGCTGGAAGAAGAGAGCGTGACCGATCCCTCGCGCTTCTTCGCCGAGCTGGGGCTCGAGCCCGAGCCGCTGCCGGTCGGGCTCCGGCGGATGTTCGCCGCGTCATGAGCGAGTGGCCGCTGCAGGGCGCCTTTCCCCATCAGCACGGCGACGCGCGCGGGCTCATGGACCGCATCCAGGCGCAGCTCCGCGACCGCATCGAGGAAGCGGTCGAGATGGCCGCGCTCAAGCTCATGGTGGATCTGCGCGCGGCGACCGGGCGCCCGGCCCCCGAGAGCACCAGCACCACCGACCGCACGGAGTTCGAGGCGACCTCTCGGGCCTTGCTCGCGTGGCTGCGCGACGTCTACGTGGCCGAGCTGCCGCCGGAGCTGCGCCCGCACTTCCACGAGGTCGAGGCCGCGGCGGGCGAGCAGCCGGCCCGCCTGCTCGCCGGCCAGGTGTGGCTGGCGCGCCGCCTGCCCGACTACTGGCAGCGCCTCGAGCGTTACCAGTGCCGGTACGCCGCGGAGCGCCTGGCCAACCCCGGCGAGGCGGGCTGGCTCAAGCGGCTTTTCGGCTGATCCGTACGGGCGCTTCCGCGGCGTCCTTCCGGAGTCCGGCCACCGCCCAGAGGTCCTCGCACTCCTTGAGGCTCCGCGTCCACTCCACGTAGCCGTCGAGCAGCGCCGCCCGCAGCTCGGTCAGGCGGCCCTCGCACCGCTCGATGCGGGCTTTCAGATCGGGCGTCAGCCCGGCCGCGGTATCGTCCCCCGCGCGCGCGGCGATGCGGTCAACGAGGCGGTGAAGCTCGTCCTGCAGCAGCTTCTCGAAAGTGTTCATCCTGGCACCTCCCGTGGGACTCATATACTAAACACGTGAGGAGCTATGCTGTCAACGCGTCCCGCAACTTCACGCTTGACGTCCTGAAACAGTGGGCCTACTGTTGCAACACATGTTGCACGGCTGGCTCCTCCTCCTGCTGAGCCTTCCCCCGCGGCCTTCGAGCCTGCGCGTGCGCGCCTGGCGTCGGCTCCGGGGCCTGGGCGCCGTGCCGCTCAAGAGCTCGGCCTATCTGCTGCCCGACTCCCCGGATCGCTACGAGCAGTTCCAGTGGCTCGCCCAGGAGATCCAGCGCGACGGCGGCGAGGCCACCCTGCTCCGGGTGGACCGCATCGAGAACATGAAGCAGCCGGACGTGGTCCGCCTGTTCCAGGAAGCGCGCAACCACGACTACGCGGCCCTCGCCGAGCGCTACCGAAAGCTCCTCAAGGGCCGGCGGCCCCGGCTCACCGAGGAGCTGGCCCGGCTCGCGCGCGAGATGGACCGGATCACCGAGATCGACTTCTTCGAGGCGCCCGGTCGCCGGGAGGTCGCGCGGGCGCGCGAAGCGGTCGAGGAGCGGACGGCCGCGGGGCGGGCCCGCCCCACCGGCGCGGCCCCTCCTCTCGATCTCGCGGCCCTCAAGGGCCGGCGCTGGGTCACGCGCCCCCGCCCCCACGTGGACCGCATCGCCTCGGCGTGGCTCATCAAGCGCTTCGTGGACCCGGAGGCCGAGTTCGTCTTCGCGTCGCCCGACCAGGTCCCCGGCGAGGCGATCCCCTTCGACATGGCCGGCGTGGACTTCGGCCATCACGGCGAGGACTGCACGTTCGAGACCCTCTTGCGCCGCACCGGGCTTCGCGATCGCAAGCTGGCCATCCTGGCCGAGATCGTCCACGAGGCGGACATCAAGGATCAGAAGTTCGCGCGCGAGGAGGCGCGCGGGATCGATCTCGCGCTGCGCTCGCTGCTGAGCGCGATCAAGGACGACCACGAGGCGCTGGCGCAGGGGATGACCCTGTTCGATGGGCTCTACGCCACCGTCGGAGAACGGGGATGATCGAGCCGCGCACGACCTGGGGACTCGTTCGTTACTTTCTCTATCTGGGCAGTCTCGGCTTCGGCGGGCCGGTGGCCCTCATCGGCTACATGCAGCGCGACCTCGTCGAGCGCCGCGCCTGGTTCACCAAGGCGGACTACTTCAAGGGTCTCACCCTCTCGCAGCTCGCCCCCGGCCCCCTCGCCGCCCAGCTCGCCATGTGCCTGGGCTACGTCCACGGCGGAGTCGCGGGCGCCACCCTGATCGGGTTTGCGTTCGTCCTCCCCTCCTTCCTGATGACGCTGGCCCTGGGCGCGATCTACGTCGCGTACGGCGGCCTCGGCTGGATGCAGGCCGCCTTCTACGGGGTGGGCGCGGCCGTCATCGGGATCATCGTGCGCTCGGCCTGGAAGCTGCTGCGGCTGTCCCTGGGCGCTGACCGGCTGCTGTGGGCGGTCGCCGGGGCGATGGCCCTCGTCACCGTGTGGACCGAGACCGAGATCGGCAGCCTGTTCATCCTGTGCGGCCTCCTGGTGACGCTCATCGAGGCCCCGCCCCGCCGCCTGCTGACCTGGGCCGGCTCGAGCAAAGGCCTGCCCGCGGTGGGCTGGCCCCTGCTCCTGATGACCGGCCTCACCGCCACCGCGCCGCCCGGCGTGCTGGCCCAGATCCTCTGGTTCTTCACGAAGGCGGGCGCCTTCGTGTTCGGCAGCGGGCTCGCCATCGTGCCCTTCCTTTACGGCGGCGTCGTGCAGGAGTACCGGTGGCTCACCGACAAGCAGTTCCTGGACGCCGTCGCGGTGGCCATGCTGACCCCGGGCCCGGTGGTGATCACGGTGGCCTTCATCGGCTATCTCGTCGCTGGCCTGGCCGGCGGCACCGCGGCGGCGGTCGGGGTGTTCCTGCCCACCTATCTCTTCGTCGTGGTGCCCTATCGCTGGTTCGACCGCTTCGGCGAGAACCCGCAGGTGAAGGCCTTCGTCAACGGCGTCACCGCCGCCGCGGGTGGCGCCATCGCGGGCGCGTGCGTGGTCCTCGGCCGCCGCGCCATCTTCGATCTGCCCACCGCGCTGATCGGGCTGGCCGCGTTCGGCCTGCTCTGGCGCCTGAAGGTGCCCGAGCCGATCCTGATCGCGGCGGCGGGTATAACCGGCCTGGCGATCTTCTGGATACGGGGAGCCCCATGAGCACATCACGATCCGTTCTCTTCGTCTGTCTGCACGGCGCGGCCAAGAGCGTCCTCGCCGCGGCCGATCTCCGGCGGCTCGCCGCCGAGCGCGGCCTCGATCTCACCGCCGATGCGGCCGGCACCGAGCCGGATCCCGAGATCGCCCCCGGCGTCGTGGCCGCGCTGCGGGCGGAAGGCCTCGACCTCGGTCAGGGGCGGCCGCGCCGGGTCACCGCGGCCGACACCGCGCGGGCCGACCGCGTCGTCACGTTCGGCTGCGAGCTCGGCGAGGCCATGCCGGCGGCGGTGCCGGTCGAGCGCTGGGACGATGTGCCCGCGGTGAGCGAGAACCTGCCGCTCGCCCGGGCGGCGATACGGCGCCATCTCGACCGTCTGCTCGACCGGTGCGCGGCCGAGGGAGCACGGCGATGAAGTGGATCACTCGGCGCAAGGCGCGCGTGGACCGTATCGCCTGCCCCTGGCTCATCCGGCGCTTCATCGACCCGGAGGCGGAGTTCCTGTTCGTGGCCGAGGACCAGGTCATGGACACCGCGCACCGCGAGGCCGCCGTGCCCTTCGACGTGCCCGGCGTGGAGCTCGGCCACCACGGGGAGCGCTGCTCCTTCGACGCGTTTCTCGAGAAGTACCGCCTCACCGATCCGGCCCTCCTGGCCCTCGGCGAGATCGTGCGCGGCGCCGATACCGACGCCCGCCACCTCGCCCGCGAGGCCTGGGGCCTGTACGCGGTGGCCAGCGGCTTCCGCGAGATCGCCCGGGACGACGTCGAGAACATGGCGCTGCAATTCCCGGTCTACGACGCGCTCTACGCCTACTGCCGGGCCGGCCACGCGTGAGCCGAGAAGGGCGCCTCGTCCTCGTCGCCAAGGCGACGCGCACGTTCTGCTACGGCTTCCTCGGCGTGCTCTTTCCGGTCTACCTGGCCGAGCGGGGCATGGGCGCGCAGCAGATCGGCGTGGCGGTGACGCTCACCCTGCTCGCCAGCGCGGCCATGACCTTCGCGATCCGCCGCCCGGCCGAGCGCTACGGGGCGCGGGCGGCGCTGCTCGCCCAGGCCGGCCTCATCGTGGTCTCCGCGCTCGTCTTCCTGGCGACCGAGCAGCCCTGGCTGATCGTCGCCGCGGCCATGGTCGGCAACCTGGCGGTGGGCACCGGTGAGACCGGCCCCTTCCTGACCCTCGAGCAGGTCGCGGTCACGCGCGCCACTCCCCGGGAGCGCCTCACCACCGCGCTCAGCGTCTACAACCTGGCCGGCTACGCCGCGTCCGCGCTCGGCGCGGCGGCGGTGGGCTACGCGGGCCCTTCGCCCCGTCTGCTGTTCGCGGTGTTCCTCGTCGGCGGGCTCGTGCAGATGGGCGCCTACGCGCTGATGCGCCCGGATCCCGCGCGGGCGGCCGTCCCGCGCCGGGGCGCCCCGACGCCCTCCCGCCCGCTCATCCACCGCCTCGCCGCCCTCTTCGCCCTCGACTCGCTGGCCGGCGGTTTCGTGCTCCAGAGCCTCATCGCGTACTGGCTCTACACGCGCTTCGATCTGGATCTGGCCGCGCTCGGCTGGATCTTCTTCGGCGCCCAGATCCTCTCCGGCCTCTCCCTGCTCCTGGCCGCGCGCCTCGCGCCCCGCTGGGGCCTGGTCAACACCATGGTCTTCTCGCATCTCGTCTCGAACCTGCTGCTGATCGGCGTCGCCCTGGCGCCGTCCGCCCCGCTCGCGGTGGCCCTGCTGCTGGGCCGCCACCTCCTCTCCCAGATGGACGTCCCCACGCGGCAGAGCTTCCTGATGCTGGCGGTTCAGGATCACGAGCGCGAGGGGGCGGCGAGCCTCACCAACGTGAGCCGGACGCTCGCCCAGTCGGTCAGCCCCGCCCTGAGCGGCTGGGTGATCGCGAGCGGGTCGCTCGCCGCCCCGTTCTTCCTGGGCGGCGGCCTCAAGATCGTCTACGATCTCCTGCTCTACGCCACCATCCGCCGCGTCGAGACGCGATGACCCTGCTCCTCACCCGCGGGGACGTGGCGGCCCTCCTGACGCTCGGCGAGTGCATCGCGGCGGTCGAGGAAGCCTTCGCGCTGCAGGCCGGGGGCCGGGCCCTCGGGCCCGGGGTGCTGGGGCTCCGCGCGCCCGACGGAGGCTTCCACATCAAGACGGCCGGGCTTGCGCTCTCGCGTCTGTACGTCGCGGCCAAGCTGAACGCCAACTTTCCCGCCAACGGCTCGCGGCGGGGCCTGCCCACCATCCAGGGCGTCGTCCTGCTCTCGGACGGCGAGACCGGCCGCCCGCTCGCGCTGATGGACTCGATGGAGATCACGGGGCTGCGCACCGCCGCCGCGACCGCGGTGGCGGCGCGGCACCTGGCGCGGCCCGACGCCCGGGTGGCCACCATCGTCGGCTGCGGCCGCCAGGGCCGCGTGCAGCTCGCGGCGCTCACGCGCGTGCGCCACCTCGCGCGCGCTTACGCGGTGGACCTCGCCGCGGACGTCGCGCGGCGATTCGCCGAGGAGATGTCCGCCGA
>DATHSW010000164.1:0-23410 GCA_035463855.1 Candidatus Deferrimicrobiaceae bacterium
CGGACCCCGACGACGGCGCGGGGTGGAGAGAGGGATGGACGAGGACAAGAAGGCGGCGGAGAACCCGGGGCTCCCCCCGGCGCAGGGCCTCTACGATCCGGCCCACGAGCACGACGCCTGCGGCGTCGGCTTCGTGGTGGACATCAAGGGCCGCAAGTCCCACGCGATCGTGAGCCAGGCCCTCACGGTGCTGAAGAACCTCCTGCACCGCGGAGCCTGCGGCTGCGAGGTCAACACCGGCGACGGCGCGGGGATCCTGATCCAGATGCCGCATCCGTTTCTCGAGCGCGAGTGCGGCAAGCTCGGCATCACCCTCCCCGCCCTCGGGTACTACGGGGCCGGGCTCGTCTTCCTGCCCCGGGATGCGGCCGATCGCGCCGCGTGCCGGGCCATCCTGGAGCGCATCGCGGTCGAGGAGGGACAGGTGCCGCTCGGCTGGCGCCCGGTGCCCACCGACTCGTCCCCGATCGGCCCCACCGCGCGCTCGGTGGAGCCGGTGGTCGAGCAGGTCTTCATCGCCCGGGGCGCGGCGGTCCCGGACCGGGCCACCTTCGAGCGCAAGCTCTACGTCATCCGCAAGCGGGCGGAGCACGCGGCGCGCACCAGCGGCCTCTCGGAGCGCGGGTACTTCTATCTGCCGAGCCTCTCCGCCAACACCCTCATCTACAAGGGCATGCTCTCGGCCGACCAGATCGAGAGCATGTTCCCCGACGTGACGGATCCGCTGGTGGAGTCGGCGCTGGCCCTCGTACACCAGCGGTTCTCCACCAACACGTTCCCGTCGTGGCCGCTCGCCCACCCGTACCGTTTCATCGCGCACAACGGCGAGATCAACACCCTGCGCGGGAACATCAACTGGATGCGGGCGCGCGAGTCTCTGTGCCACTCGGCCCTGCTCGGCGACGACCTCAAGAAGATCGTGCCGATCGTGGTGGACGGCGGCAGCGACTCCGCCGTCTTCGACAACGTGCTCGAGTTCCTGGTGATGGCGGGCCGGCCCCTGCCCCTCGCCGTCCTCATGATGATCCCGGAAGCCTGGAGCGGGCACGAGTCCATGAGCGAGGAGCGGAAGGCCTTCTACGAGTACCACGGCTGCCTCATGGAGCCCTGGGACGGACCGGCCTCCATCGCCTTCACCGACGGGACGGTGATCGGCGCGGTGCTGGACCGCAACGGCCTGCGTCCGTCGCGCTACTACGTCACCAAGGACGGCATGGTGGTGATGGCCTCCGAGGTAGGCGTGCTCGACATCCCGCCCGACCGCGTGCTCCTGAAGGAGCGCCTGCACCCGGGGCGGATCTTCCTGGTGGACACCGCCCAGGGCCGGATCATCGACGACGCGGAGCTCAAGCACACCTACGCGTCCCAGTATCCGTACGGGGAGTGGCTCCGGGCCTATCTCACGCCGGTCGAGAGGCTGCCCGAGCCGCCCCACGTGCCGGAGCCGGACCACGAGACCGTGCTCGAGCGCCAGCAGGTCTTCGGCTACACCCACGAGGACCTGCGCCTGCTCCTGGGGCCCATGGCCACCGCCGGCGAGGAGCCGGTCGGCTCGATGGGCACCGACACCTCCCTGGCCGTGCTGTCGGACCGGCCCCGGCTGCTCTACGACTACTTCAAGCAGCTCTTCGCCCAAGTGACCAATCCCCCGCTCGACGGCATCCGCGAGGAGCTGGTCACCCAGATCGCGACCAGCATCGGCCCGGAGGGCAACCTGCTCGAGCCGGTGCCCGAGGCGTGCCGCCAGATCAAGCTCAAGACGCCGATCCTGAACAACGACGAGCTGGCGCGCATCCGCCACGTGGCCCTGCCCGGCTTCAAGGCCGCCACGGTGTCCATGCTGTTCCCGGCCGCGGAGGGCGGCGCGGGCCTCGAGCGGGCGATGGACGAGCTGTGCGCGCAGGCGAGCCGGGCGGTCACGGACGGCTGCACGTTCCTGATCCTGTCCGACCGCGGAGTGGACGCGACCCACGCGCCGATCCCCGCGCTCCTCGCCACCTCCGGGGTCCACCACCACCTGATCCGGGAGGGCACCCGCTGCAAGGTGGGGCTCGTCATCGAGACCGGCGAGGCCCGCGAGGTCCACCACATGGCCCTGCTGCTGGGCTACGGGGCGGGGGCGATCAATCCGTATCTCGCGTTCGAGAGCCTCGACGACATGATCCGCCAGGGCCTTCTGCCCGGCCTCGATCACAAGAGCGCGGTCAAGAACTACATCAAGGCGCTCAACAAGGGCGTGCTCAAGGTGATCTCCAAGATGGGGATCTCCACCATCCACTCCTACCGCGGCGCCCAGATCTTCGAAGCGATCGGCCTCGGCAAGACGCTGGTCGACCGCTACTTCACCTGGACCGCCTCCCGCATCAGCGGGGCCGACCTCGACGTCGTCGCCCAGGAAACGGTCGCCCGGCACCGGCGCGCGCATCCGGAGCGGGCGGTGGGCCCGCGCGAGCTGGCCTGGGGCGGCGAGTACCAGTGGCGGCGCGACGGCGAGTACCACCTGTTCAACCCGGAGACCGTCTTCCGCCTCCAGCACGCCACCCAGAGCGGCCAGTACAAGGTCTTCAAGGACTACACGAAGGCCGTCGACGACCAGAGTCGGCACCACGCGACCCTGCGCGGCCTCTTCGAGCTGCGCTACGCGAAGGAGCCGATCCCGCTCGACGAGGTGGAGCCGGTGGAGGCGATCGTCAAGCGCTTCGCCACCGGGGCCATGTCCTATGGCTCGATCAGCCTGGAGGCGCACCAGACCCTCGCGATCGCCATGAACCGCCTCGGCGGCAAGTCCAATACCGGTGAGGGCGGCGAGGACCCCGCGCGCTACCGTCGCGAGCCGAACGGCGACTGGCGCCGCAGCGCCATCAAGCAGATCGCCTCCGGCCGCTTCGGCGTGACCAGCGAGTACCTGGTCAATGCGGAGGATCTGCAGATCAAGATGGCCCAGGGCGCCAAGCCGGGCGAGGGCGGCCAGCTCCCCGGGCACAAGGTCTATCCATGGATCGCGAAGGTGCGGCACTCGATCCCCGGCGTGGGGCTCATCTCCCCGCCTCCGCACCACGACATCTACTCGATCGAGGACCTGGCCCAGCTCATCCACGATCTGAAGAACAGCAATCCCAAGGCCCGCATCAGCGTCAAGCTCGTGTCCGAGGTGGGGGTGGGCACGGTGGCGGCCGGCGTGGCCAAGGCGCACTCCGACGTGGTGCTCATCTCCGGCCACGACGGCGGCACCGGCGCGGCCCCGCTCACCTCGATCAAGCACGGCGGCACCCCGTGGGAGCTGGGGCTCGCGGAGACGCAGCAGGTGTTGGTGATGAACAAGCTGCGGGACCGGATCATCGTCCAGGTGGACGGCCAGATGAAGACCGGCCGCGACGTGGTGAGCGGCGCTCTGATGGGGGCCGAGGAGTTCGGGTTCTCCACCGCGCCCCTCGTGGTGATGGGCTGCGTCATGATGCGGGTCTGCCACCTCAACACCTGCCCGGTCGGCATCGCCACCCAGGACCCGCGCCTGCGGGCCAAGTTCGCCGGGCGGCCCGAGTTCGTCGAGAACTTCTTCCGCTACATCGCGGAGGAGGTGCGCGAGTACATGGCGCGGCTCGGCTTCCGCACCATGGACGAGATGATCGGCCAGGTGGACCGGCTCGACGTCGCCCCCGCGGTGGACCACTGGAAGGCCCGCGGTCTCGACTTCTCCGCCATCCTGTGCCGGCCGCCCGTCGGCCCGGAGGTGGCGATCCGGAAGGTGGTCGAGCAGGACCACGGCCTCGACCGGTCGCTCGACGTGATCACCCTGTTGCCGATGTGCGCGCCCGCCCTCGAGCGGCAGGAGCACGTCGACATCCGGCTGCCGATCCGGAACGTCAACCGGACGGTGGGCACCATCCTGGGCTCGGAGATCACCGCGCGCTATGGCGCGGAAGGGCTGCACGATGACACGATCCGTATCCACTTCTCGGGCTCGGCCGGGCAGAGCTTCGGAGCCTTCCTGCCGCGCGGGGTGACGCTCACGCTGGAGGGCGACGCCAACGATTACATCGGCAAGGGGCTCTCGGGCGGCAAGATCATCGTCTACCCGCCCCGGGAGGCCACCTTCGTGGCCGAGGAGAACATCCTGGTCGGCAATGTGGTGCTCTACGGAGCCACCGGGGGCGAGGCCTACTTCCGGGGGGTCGCGGGCGAGCGCTTCGCGGTCCGCAACAGCGGAGCCCTCACGGTGGTGGAGGGCGTCGGCGATCACGGCTGCGAGTACATGACGGGCGGGCGCGTGGTGGTCATCGGCGGGACCGGTCGGAACTTCGCGGCCGGCATGTCGGGAGGCCTGGCCTTCGTGCTCGACGAGGCCGCCGATTTCAGGACCCGCTGCAACCTCGGGATGGTGGACCTCGAGCCGCTGGTGGACAGCGAGGACGTGGAGCTCGTCAAGGATCTCCTGGCGCGGCACATCCGCTTCACCCAGAGCCCGGTGGCCGCGCGCCTGCTCGTGGACTGGGAGCGCAGCCAGTCGAAGTTCGTCAAGGTGATCCCGCAGGACTACAAGCGGGTGATGGCCGCGATCAAAAAGGCGCAGGAGACCGGCACGTCGGTGGACGAGGCGGTCATGGCGAGCGCGCATAATTAGCCCGGAGGGGGGCTTCCGTGCCCGGAGGGGGGCTTCGCCCCCCTTCCGGACCTCCCCCCAGGATTGCGCCGGCGGAGCCGGCGCTCGAACGCGGTGATGAAGGCGCGATCGGTCGTTCAATCCAAGAGGCGGATCCGATTTGGGTAAAGTCACGGGGTTCATCGAGTGGAAGCGGGACAAGCAGCCGTACCGGCCCGTGGAGGAGCGGGTCCGCGACTGGAAGCAGGTCATGCTGCCGTGGCCGGTGGACGCGCTGCGCAAGCAGGGCGCGCGCTGCATGGACTGCGGCGTCCCCTTCTGCCACCAGGGCTGCCCGCTCGGCAACCTCATCCCGGACTGGAACGACCTGGTCTACCGCGACCGGTGGCGGGAGGCCATCGATCGCCTCCATGCCACCAACAACTTCCCGGAGTTCACCGGCACGCTCTGCCCCGCCCCCTGCGAGGGCTCCTGCGTGCTGGGCATCAACGACGACCCGGTCACGATCAAGGCCGTCGAGCTCGCGATCATCGACCGCGCCTTCGAGGAGGGCTGGATCGCGCCCGAGCCGCCCGCGACGCGGACCGGCAAGACCGTCGCGGTGGTGGGCTCCGGCCCCGCCGGGCTCGCGGCCGCCCAGCAGCTCGCCCGGGCCGGTCACCAGGTCACCGTCTTCGAGCGCGCCGACCGGATCGGCGGGCTGCTCCGCTACGGCATCCCCGAGTTCAAGATGGAGAAGCGGGTGCTGGACCGACGGCTCGCCCAGATGGAGGCGGAGGGCGTCCGCTTCGTGGTCTCGGCCCACGTCGGGGTGGACCGGCCGGTGGAGGCGCTGCGGCGCGACTTCGACGCCCTCGTGCTCTGCGGCGGCGCCTGCGCCCCCCGCGACCTGCCCATTCCGGGCCGGGCGCTGGCCGGCGTGCACTTCGCGATGGACTATCTCACGCTGCAGAACCGGCGCTGCGAGGGCGACCCGGTGCCCGACGAGGCCTTCATCACCGCGCAGGGCAAGCGCGTGGTCATCATCGGCGGCGGGGACACCGGTGCGGACTGCCTGGGCACCGCGCATCGTCAAGGCGCTCTGGAAGTCCACCAGCTCGAGATCCTGCCCCGGCCCCCCGACGTCCGGGCCGCCGACAACCCGTGGCCGGAGTGGCCCAATATCTACCGCGTCTCCTCGGCCCACGCGGAGGGCGGCGAGCGCCTCTACTCGGTCTCGACCGTCCGCTTCGTGGGCGACGAGCGGGGACGCGTGAAGGCGCTGGAGGTGGCACGCGTGGAGGCGGTGCGGGAGGGCGGCCGGCTCACGTTCCGGGAGGTCCCCGACTCCACCTTCGTGCTGCCCTGCGAGCTGGTGCTGCTCGCCATGGGCTTCGTGGGACCCGAGCGCCCGGGGCTCCTCGAGCAGCTCGGGGTAGCGCTCACCGAGCGGGGGAACGTCAAGCGCGACGCGAACTGGATGACCAGCGTGCCGGGCGTGTTCGCCGCGGGCGACATGCAGCGGGGCCAGTCCCTGATCGTGTGGGCCATCGCGGAGGGCCGCAGCGCCGCGCGCGGGGTGGACCGCTACCTCATGGGGCGCTCGGACCTCCCGGCGCCCCTGCCCTGAGCGCTCACTTCCAGCGCTCGAAGTCCCAGAGGGCCTCGGTGCGGGCGATCGTCGCCCCGAGCTGGGCCAGCTCCGCCTGCAGCCGCTCCGCGGTCAGACCCTGATTGGGCACCGGCCGGTTCAGGAAGAACCACCGGCGGCTCTCGTTGTAGGAGAAGTGGGTGGGCCCGATGACATCGTTCTCGGCGAGCATGTCGAGGATCGCGTTGCCGCTGATGGTACGCCCGGGCGGCACCTTCTTGAGCCAGGCCACGAGCCACACCAGCGTGCCGTCCTTGGACAGGGTCACCCGGGTCGTGACGGCGAGGCCTCCCGGCGGGCGGAGCGTGATCTCGAGCTCGGGCCCCGATTCGTTGCGCGCATCGCGCGGCTGATGACCGAGCGTCGCCAGCAGCGCGCGGAGGCCGGCGTGGTCGAGGCGCGCCGCTCCGCGCTCGGGCTGCGCGTGGGCCGCGGCCCCGAGGAGAGCCCAGGCCACCGCCGCGACGGCGAGCACGCGACCCATCACCCGCATCGGGAAGGAGACGATCATCGATGAGCCTCACGCGATCCGAGCGAGACCGACTGATCCAGCAGTACGCCGACGGGCCGGCGCGCCTGGAGAGCGCCCTGGCGCGGGTGCCCCCCGCAGCGCGGAAGTGGCGGCCGGCGCCGGGGGAATGGTCGGCCCACGAGGTGGCCTGCCACTGCGCGGACTCGGAGACCAACGGAGCCGCCCGCATCCGCTACGTCGTGTGCGAGCCCCAGCCGCTCGTCCTCGCCTACGACGAGAGCGTCTGGGCCGTCGCGCTCGACTATCACGGTCATCCGATCGAGCCCGCCCTCGCCACCGTGCGGGCGGTCCGCGCCAATACCGTGGCGATCCTCCGGCGCCTGCCCGAGGAAGCCTGGGCCCGGGAGGGGCGCCACACCGAATCGGGCCGCTACACCGCTCTCGACTGGCTCGCCATCTACGCCGAGCATCTGGAGGTCCACGCCAGGCAGATCGAGGCCAACGTGGCCGCGTGGGAGGCCGCCGGCCGCCCTAGCTGAGCGGACGGACGATCGCGTCCCAGTGGGAGAAGTCCTCCTTGAGGAGGAGGACACGCTCGCCGCCGCCTTCGAGATAGTCGATGCTGCCGCTCCAGATGTAGAGGCCGAAGCGCGTGCGCCCACCCTCGAGCGTGACCTTGCCCCACCGGGTCATGCCGTCCCACGAGGCCACCAGGGTGCCGTCGGGATTGATCGTGAGGTAGAAGAGCTGGTAGGGGCCGCCCTGGAAGGTGATCTGCCCCCGCCAGCGCCCCGCGATCAGGGCGATGTCGGTGACCGGGCGCGCCGGCGGCAGGGGCGCGCACCCCGCGGGCGCCAGGATCGCCGCGAGCAGCAGCCCCGCGCCCAGGGCCCGGCCCACCCTTCCGGTGCGGGATCGCCGCGGGCTCACCGGAGCGGGCTCTGCCAGAGCACGTGCCCCACGAAGAACGGGCCCAGGCTCTGGAGATACTGCGAGGTCTGCGCGGTCCGGCGCATGGCCTGCACCAGATGGGACAGCGGGTGCAGGTCGCGGCCGACGAGGCCGATCACGAAGTCGTTGTCGTTGGTGTCGAGCCCGTGGCAGGCCAGGCGGACGTCGTGCGCCAGATCCGCGTCGCCATAGGCGCGGCCCAGAGTGCCGTGCTCGCGCAGGATCGCCCCCTGCTCCTGCGGGGTCAGCCGGGCGAAGCCGCCGGCCCGCCGCAACGGGTACCAGATCCCCCACGGCCAGGCCGGATTGAGCACGGTCCGCCGCGGGCGGCCGAGCAGCCAATCGTCGAGGTCGGGCTCGAAGCCGGAGGCATAGGTCCGGCCGAGCATGGTCAGCTCGGGGCGGTGCCGGAGGCCCGCGAAGGGGCCGGCGTGCAGCAGCTCGCGGAGCCCCGTCGCGAAGAAGGCCGGGTTCTCGTGCAGGGCGAGCAGCGCCACCCCGGCCGGGTCGTTGACGTCGTGATACAGCGCGCCCTCGAGCCGGCTGCGCTCCACCGCGGCCACGAGCGGCTTGTCGTCGGGGCAGCCCGTCCAGACCAGGAGCTGCATGAACAGCCGGCGCTCGGAGACCTGCTGGTTGGCGCCCTTCTCGCGCACATCCACCCCGGATTCGTCCACCGGCCTACCCTCCGCGCGTGTGCATCTCGAGGTGCGGATCGCGCTTGAGCTCGCCGATCTGCACGAGCGGCCGCCGGTCGGGCGCCGCCAGCCGCTCCTCCGCGCCGCGATCGCGGCGGCCCTGCCAGGTGGAGCGGATGAGGGCCAGCAGCTCCTCCCGCGGCGCCCCGGCGCGGAGGGGCTTGCGCAGGTCCGCGCCCCGGGTGGCGTAGAGGCAGAGGTACCAGAGACCGTCGGCGGTGAGCCGGCTGCGGTCGCACGCGCGACAGAAGGGCGCGGTCGTGGACGAGATGATGCCGAACACGCGGCCGTCGGGGAGCCGGAAGCGGTCGGCGGGCGCCGAGCTCTCCTCCACGATCGGCTCGATCGGCCCGTAGCGCGCGGCGAGGCGGGTCAGCATCTCGCGGCGCGGCACCACGCGCTCCATGCTCCACTGGGTGGCCCCGCCCACGTCCATGTACTCGATGAAGCGCACCTCGGCCGAGACGGAGGCCCCGTACTCGATCAGGTCGGGCAGCTCGTCGTCGTTGACCCCGCGCATGACCACCGTGTCGAGCTTGAGCCCGGGCCAGCCGGCGCCCCCCACCGCCGCGATGCCCTCGAGCACGCGGGCGAGGGTGTCCCGCCGGGTCAGCGCCTTGAACCGGTCTTCGCGCAGCGTGTCGAGACTCACGGTGACGCGATGGAGGCCCGCCGCGCGCAGCGCGGGGGCCTGCTCGGCGAGCAGCACGCCGTTCGTGGTGATGGCCAGGTCCCGGATGCGCGGGTTGGCCGCGAGCAGCCGTACGAGCCGGTCGAGGTCGCGGCGCAGCAGGGGCTCGCCGCCGGTGAGGCGCACCTTGTCCACGCCCAGGTCGGCGAAGACCTCCACGAGCCGGTCCATCTCCTCGAAGCTCAGCATGTCGTCCCGGGGCAGCCAGAGGTACTCCTCCTCGGGCATGCAGTACTGGCAGCGCAGGTTGCAGCGGTCGGTGACCGAGAGCCGCAGGTTGCGCAGCGGGCGATCGAGCGCGTCGCGGATCACGGCAGCTCCACGTAGACGTCGCCGTTCAGGACCGTGGTCGGGAAGCAGCCGATCTTGACCGCGGGGTTGTTGGCGTTGGCGCCGGTGGTGACGTCCCAGCGCCAGCCGTGCCACGGGCAGATCGCCAGGCGACCCTCGAGGTCCCCCTCGCCCATCGGCCCCCCGCGATGCGGACACGTGTTGTCGATGGCGTGGTAGGCCCCGTCGACATTGAAGAGCGCGAGGCTCTTCGCGCCCGCCTGCACGACCCGCCCCTGCCCGGGCGGCACCTCAGCGGTCTTGGCGACCCTGATGGACGGCATCGGCGCTACACCGCCGCCGCGGCGGGGGTGGCCGGCTCGAGCGCCCGCTCCCACTCGCGCAGGAGCCCGGCCTTCTTCACCCCGACGTCGAAGTGGTCCCACGGCAGGATCTCGGTGGTCTCGCGCAGCCGCCGCGTGAAGAAGGCGGCGTCGCCGTCCCACTCGCGCAGCGCGCGGCGCCAGTCGCCGTCGAGCCCGGCGGCCAGCTCGACGAAGTCGGCCACCCGCCGGTCGCCGCGGGCGAGCAGGGCCTGCAGCGCCGCCTCGCGCGGATTCTCGTGCACGACCCGGATCGTGTCCAGCCGCCGCGCCGCCCGCTTGATGAGATCGAGCTTGTCCTCGAGCGCCCGCGGATCGTCGAAGGACGCCCACTGGAACGGCGTCCAGGGCTTCGGGACGAACGAGGACACCGACAGCGTCAGCTTGCCGAAGGAGTGCCCGTCGGGGCCCGGCACCCGCAGTCGCTCGAGCAGGCGCGCGGCCAGGTCGGGGATCGCCTCCACGTCCTCACGCGTCTCGGTGGGCAGGCCGATCATGAAGTAGCACTTGAGATTCGGAATGCCGTAGCGACGGAGCAGGTGGCAGGCCTCGTAGAGCTGCTCGTCGGTGATCACCTTGCGGACGACGCGGCGCAGCCGCTCGGTTCCGGCCTCCGGCGCCATGGTGAGCGTCCGGTGCCCACCGCGCTGCAGCGACGCCACCAGATCCTCGGTCAGGCTGTCCGCCCGCAGGGAGGAGATCGACACCTCGACCCCGTGCTCCTCGAGCAGGCGCATCAGATCGCCGATCCACGGATAGTCGGACACGCAGGCCCCCACAAGACCGACGCGCTTGGACTCCCGGGCGATCTTCGCCACCGACTCCCGGAGGGACTCGAGGCTCCGGTGCCGCACCGGCCGGTAGACCTGGCCCTCCAGACAGAACCGGCAACCTCTTCCGCAGCCCTTGCCGACCTCCAGGAGCGCCATATGCCCGTACTCGGCCTTGGGCGTCTTGAGCGCGGAACGCGTCTCGAAGAGGTTGACGTCCTTCAGCCGGCGCTTGACCACCACCGAAGGCACGTCGCCCGCGAGGGGCGCGACCGCCTCGATCCGATCGGCCTCCCCGTACTCCACGCGGTAGGCGCCGGGAACGTAGAGTCCGGTCAGCGGCTTGAGCCGGTCGATGAAGCGCCGGCGGCGCTCGCCATCAGCGGGGCCGCTCGCCATCCACGCCGTCACGATCTCGCCCACGACTTCCTCGCCCTCGCCCACCACCACGAAATCCATGAAGGGCGCGACGGGCTCGGGGTTGGAGAACGCGCAGACCCCGCCCATCATGACGACCGGATCGCCGGGCCCCCGGTCGCACGCCCGGAGCGGGATGCCCGCCATCCGGAGCAGGCGGACCGTGTTGACGTAGTCGCCCTCGTAGGTCAGGGAGAACCCGACCAGGTCGAAGTCGGTCAGCGGCCGATGGGACTCGAGCGAGAACGGCGGGGTGCCGGTGCGGGCGTGCTCGTCCACGTCCTCGGGGTCCGGGAAGAAGACGCGCTCGCAGACCACGTTCGGGAGCGCGTTCAGGTGATCGTAGATGGTCTGGAAGCCCAGGTTGGACATGCCGACCGCGTACGTGTTCGGGTACACCAGCGCGACGGGCACGCGCCCGCCCCAGTCCTTGCGGACCACACCCTCTTCGGAGGCGATCAGCTCCTGGGCCTTCTTCTTCAGTTTCCAAGACATACGGACGCTCAGTCTACCACGGGGGCGGGAGCACGGCGCGGACGACGGGTGCCGCGACTCAACGAGCGTCCGCGGCCTGGGGGAGTGCGGGGGCCATTTCTGGGCCCCCGCATTGGATAGAGCCTAAAGATCTAAACCGTAAGCCAGGCGCTCGGTCGAACAGGCGCCCGGTACTAGCTCCCCGCCGCCGGCCCGACCCCCATGATCTGGATGTCGATGCTCCGAGGCCGCGGCCCGTCGAGCTCGGCGAACAGGATGGACTGGAAGCGGCCCAGCGAGAGCTCGCCGCCGCTGATCCCCACCGCCACGCTGCGCCCGAGCAGCGCGGCCCGCAGGTGCGAGGTCGCGTTGCCTCGCTCGCAGTCGGAGAAGCGCGGATCGTCGTGCTTGTAGCCCGCGTTGTCGGCGACCAGGCGCTCCATCATGGTCTTGAGATCGTCAACCAGAGCGCCCTGGAACTCGTTGACGAACAACGCGCAGGTGGTGTGGAGGGAGTTGACCAGAATGATGCCCTCCTTGATGTCGGCACCCAGCACGACGTCCCGGATCTGCTTGGTGATATCCAGGACCTGGGTTCGCTTCTCGCTCAACATCGTGAAGGTCTTCCGGACTACCTTCAAGGTTTCCACCTTGATTACCCTCCGTGATTGAGTGCGCTTCGACTTCTGGTGCCGAGGGAGGGAATCGAACCCCCACGGCCCTTACGGACCAGCGGATTTTAAGTCCGCTGCGTCTCCCAGTTCCGCCACCCCGGCTCAACTCTCCGCTGGACCGCCCCCACATATTGGAGGCGGCGAGCGGATTCGAACCGCTGAATAGAGGTTTTGCAGACCTCCGCCTTAGCCACTTGGCTACGCCGCCCTGGCAACCGTCGCGTATATGGAGCGGGAAACGGGATTCGAACCCGCGACCCCAACCTTGGCAAGGTTGTGCTCTACCACTGAGCTATTCCCGCAAAACAGCCCTGTCACAGAACCGCGAGGAAGTGTAACAAACGCCTTGAGGGGTGTCAATTTACGGCCGCTCCGAGCGTCTCGCCCCGCAGGTATTTCGCGGCTTCTTCCGGGGGCGTCGGATTGATGAAGAATCCGGTTCCCCACTCGAATCCGGCCACCCGGGTCAGCTTGGGGATGATCTCGAGGTGCCAGTGGAAATGGTCGAGGGCCGGAGCCCGCAGGGGCGCGCTGTGGAGCATGAAGTTGTACGGGGGGTCGTTGAGGAACTGTCCCATCCGTCCAATCACGCGCTGGACCGCCGCCGCCAGCCCGGCGAAGTCGCCGGGCGGCGTGTCCTCGTAGCGTGACCGGTGCGCCGCGGGAAGGATCCAGGTCTCGAACGGAAACCGGGGCGCGAAGGGGGAGAGCGCCATGAAGCCGTCCTGATCGAGGATGACCCGCCCCCCGTCCTGCCGCTCCTGCCGGATGATGTCGCACCAGATACAGCGCTTCTTGATCCGCAGATGCTGGAGCGCTCCCGCCAGCTCTTCCTCGACCATGAGGGGCACCACCGGCGTCGCGATGAGCTGCGAGTGGGTGTGCTCGAGCGAGGCGCCCGCCGGATCGCCGTGGTTCTTGAACACCATCACGTACTCGAGCCGCGGATCCTTGGCCAGATCCAGGATGCGGTCGCGGTAGGCGCGGAACACCTCGGCCAGATGCGCGGCGGGCAGGCGCTCGATCACCGCCTCGTGATCGGGTGACTCGATGACCACCTCGTGGGCCCCCACCCCGTTCATCCGGTCGTAGAGGCCCTCCCCGGTCGGCTCCAGCTCGCCCTCGATGCGCAGCGCCGGGAACTTGTTGGGGACCACGCGCAGGAGCCAGCCCGGGGCATTGGCCTCGCCGCGGCCCGGACGCAGCGCCCAGACCTCCTCGGGGGTGCGATGCTCCTGGCCCCCGCAGAAGACGCACGGCCCCCCCTTGTGCGGGCGCACGACGGGGGCAAAGTCGGACGGGCGCCTCGCGCGCTCGGTGGAGATGATCACCCAGCGGCCGACGATGGGATCCCGGCGCAGCTCAGGCACGCGACGCCCCCTCTTCTTCGGGTCTCGGCTCCCGCGCGAGCAGCGAGGCCAGCGACTCCGCGACCGGCTTCCCCGCGAAGAGCACCGCCGCCACCTCCTCGCAGATCGGCATCGTCACGCTCCGCTCGCGGGCCATCCGCAGCACGGAGGCCACGGTGCGCACCCCCTCCGCCACCATCGGCGTGGCCGCCTCCACCTCGGCGAGGGCGCGCCCCCGCGCGATCTCGCCGCCGAGCGCGCGGTTGCGGCTCTGCGTGCCCGTGCAGGTCAGGACCAGGTCACCCAGCCCCGCCAGTCCCGCGAAGGTCGCGGGCTGCGCGCCGGCGGCGACGCCGAGCCGGACGATCTCGGCCAGTCCCCGCGTGATCAGGGCCGCCCGCGCGTTCTCGCCCAGCCCGAGCCCGTCCCCGAGCCCGGTCGCGATCGCCATCACGTTCTTCACGGCTCCGCCCAGCTCCACGCCCACCACGTCGCGGTTCGTGTACAGCCGGAGCGCGGGTCCGGCCAGGCGCCGCTGGAGATCGGCCGCGATGGCCTCGTCCGTGGAGGCGATCACGAGCGCGGTGGGGCGGCCCTGCGCGACCTCGCGGGCGAAGGACGGACCGGACAGCACCGCCACCGGGCGGCGGGGTAGCCGCCGGGCCAGCAGCTCGGACATGCGGAGCCCCTGCCGCGGATCGAGCCCTTTCGTCGCCGAGACGAGGACGGCGCGGTCCGGCACGCGCTCGCCCACCGCCGCGAGGACCGCGTCCACGAAATGCGACGGTACCGCGATCACGACCGTGCCGCTGTCCGCGAGGGCCCGGGCGGCATCCGCGGTCACCTCGACGCGGTCCGGCAGCGGCATCCCGGGCACGTACCGCGCGTTCTCGCGCGCGGCGCGCATCGACGCGGCCCGCGCGGGGTCGCGCGCCCACAACCGTACCGGCAGCCCCACGCGGCCCAGGTGCATCGCGAGCGCGGTGCCCCAGCTCCCGGCCCCGAGGACCGTCACCGGAGCGCTTCCGTCCGCGGGGCGGCTCACGCGGTGCGCGCGCGCTCGCCGAGCCGACGCTCGGTGCCGCTGGCCAGGCGCGCGATGTTCTCCCGGTGGCGCCACACGATGATCAGGGCGGCGATCGCCGCCGCCACGACCGAGTGACGCGGATAGCCCAGCAGCAGCGCGCCCACCGGCAGGCTGAGGCACGCCACCACCGACGCCATGGACACGTAGCGCGAGATCCCGGTCACGGCCAGCCAGAGAAGGGCCGCCGGGCCCACCGCCCACGGGATGAGGGCGAGGAAGGCGCCGAGCCCGGTCGCCACGCCCTTGCCGCCCCGGAACCCGAGAAAGACCGGCCAGCAATTGCCGACGATGGCGGCCACCGCCCCGCCCGCGGCGGCCCACGCCTCGGGCCCGATGGCGCGGGCCGCGCGGACCGCCAGGTAGCCCTTGACGATGTCGCCCACCAGCGTGAGGACGGCCGCCCCGGTGCCGAGCGTGCGGAGGACGTTGGTCGCGCCGATGTTCCCGCTGCCCGCGCGGCGGAGGTCGGTGCCGCCCGCCGCGCGCGCCACCAGGAAGCCGACCGGGATCGCGCCGATCAGGTAGGCGGCCAGGAGCCCGAGCGCGGTCAGGGCCACCGCTCGCGATCCCGCACGAGGTCCTTCGGGTTGGTGTGGAGGAAGAAGCGGTAGAAGTAGTCGGCGCCGGAGACCACGGTGAGGGCCAGCGCGACCCAGAGGACGGAGCGGGAGACGAGGTGGAACAGGGCGAGCTCGGACGACACCCCTTTCTCCAGGATCAAGAGGGTGAGGGCCACGTACTGGGCCACCGTCTTGGCCTTCCCGAGCGAGGAGGCGGGCACCACCGCGCCCATGGAGAGGGCGATCCCCCGCAGACCGGTGACCGCGAGCTCGCGGCCGATGATCACCACCGCCATCCACGCCGAGATCATGTCCACGTGAACGAGCGAGACCAGCGCCGCCGCCACCAGGAGCTTGTCCGCCACCGGGTCCAGCAGGGTACCGAGCTTCGTCACCTGGTTCCACCGCCGCGCCATCCGGCCGTCGAGCCAGTCCGTGATCGACGCGGTCACGAAGATGACGGCGGCGATCAGCACGCTGACCCGGGAGGAGGAGATGAGGAAGACCATGATGGGCGGCACCAGCACGATGCGGAACAGGGTCAGCGCGATCGGGAGGTTCACGCGCGGGCCTCCGCGAGGTGGCGCGGCTCGAACCCACCGGCCGCGAACACCGGAACGACGCGGCTCGTATCCGCGCGCAGGCAGCGGGCCACGTCGTCCTCCCGGCCCAGGCGCAGGAGCTTCCGGGCCCAGTGCGAGTCCTCCGCGATCCGATCGAGCCGCGCGCCGTAGTGCCGCCCGAGAGCGAGCGCCGCCGCCGCGCCGCCCGAGAGCGACGCGCCGGCCGCGGCCAGTCGCGCCACCAGGAGCCCCGCGCAGACCGCGTCTTCCAGCGAGAACGCGCCGCTGTCCCCCGCGCAGAGGATGGACACGTCGCGCCCCTGGCCGCGCGCCCAGTCCGCCGCCGCCGTCACGTTCGAGAGCGCGGCCAGGCCCGCCGCCGCCGCTTCCGCGGCGGTGAGCATCGCGGCGGTGCCGTTGGTGGTGGTGAGGACCACGGTGCGGCCGGCCACGCGGTCGCGGGTGAACTCGGCCGGAGAGTTGCCGAGATGGAAGCCCGCGATGGCCTCGCCGCCCCGCTCGCCGGCCAGGAGGGTGTCGGCGCCGTCCCGGGCCGCGCGCGACTCCGCGGCGGCCTGGTCCGGCACCGGCACCACGCGGCGGCAGCCCGCCTCGCAGGCGGCGACCGCCGCGGTGGTGGCCCGCAGCACGTCGACGGCCAGGGCGGTGCGGCCGGCGAGCGGGAGGTCGGCGAACTCGGCCGGGGTCAGCGCCACGTGCACCCGCATCTCCGGGCGGATCGGCCGCCTACCGCGCCTGGTCCCGGAGGGCGCGGATCCTGAGCCGGAGCGCGTTGAGGTTGATGAAGCCCTCCGCGTCGCGCTGGCGATACACCCGATCGGCCTCGAAGGTCACGAAGTCGGTGCGGTAGAGCGAGCGCGGCGACTTGCGCCCGGCCACCGTCACGGTGCCCTTGTAGAGCTTGAGCCGCGCCGTGCCCGTCACGTCCCGCTGCACGGCATCCACGAGGCCCTGCAGCGCCTCGCGCTCGGGGCTGAACCAGAAGCCGTAGTAGATCATGTCCGCGTAGCGCGGCACCAGCGAGTCGCGCAGGTGGAGCACCTCCCGGTCCAGCGTGATCGACTCCAGCGCGCGGTGCGCCGCGTGCAGGATGGTGCCGCCGGGAGTCTCGTAGACCCCGCGCGACTTCATGCCCACGAACCGGTTCTCCACCAGGTCCACCCGCCCGATGCCGTGCTCGCCGCCCAGCCGGTTCGCCGTCTCCAGCAGCGCGGCGGGCGAGAGCCGGCGGCCGTCCACCGCCACCGGGTTGCCCGCCTCGTACTCGATCTCCACGTAGACCGGCACGTCCGGCGCCGACTCCGGGGAATTGGTGAGCAGGAACATCTTGGGCGGCGGCTCGTTCCACGGGTCCTCGAGGATGCCGCCCTCGAAGGAGATGTGGAAGAGGTTGCGGTCGGTGGAGTACGGCCGCTCCGCGGTCACCGGGACCGGGATGTCGTGCCGCCGCGCGAAATCCATGAGCGCGGTGCGGGAGTCCAGATCCCACTCGCGCCAGGGTGCGATCACGGTGAGGTCGGGCGCGAGGGCCGCGTAGGTCAGCTCGAAGCGGACCTGGTCGTTCCCCTTGCCGGTGGCCCCGTGGCTCACCGCGTCCGCCCCTTCTTTCCGCGCCACGTCCACCTGGGCCTTGGCGATGAGCGGCCGCGCGATCGAGGTGCCCATCAGGTACGCGCCCTCGTACACCGCGTTGGCCCGGAGCATCGGGAACACGAAGTCGCGGACGAACTCTTCCCGCAGGTCCACGATGTGGACGGAGGAGGCGCCGGTCCGGAGGGCCTTCTCCTTCACCGGGATCAGCTCCTCGCCCTGGCCCAGATCGGCGCAGTAGGCGACCACCTCGCAACGGTAGGTCTCGATGAGCCAGCGGAGGATCACGGAGGTGTCGAGGCCGCCGGAGTACGCGAGCACCACCTTCTTGACGGTCTTGGTCACGGCTCAGTCCCCACCCAGCAGATTGACGATGATGGCCTTCTGCGCGTGCAGGCGGTTCTCGGCCTGGTCGAGGATCAGGCTGCGCGGTCCGTCGAGCACCGCGTCCGTGATCTCCTCGCCCCGGTGCGCGGGCAGGCAGTGCATGACCAGCGCGTCGCCGGGGGCGAAGCCGAGCAGCCGATCGTTGACCTGGTAGCGCTGGAAGGCCTCCAGACGCTGCTCGCGGTCCCCCTCCTGCCCCATGCTGATCCAGGTGTCGGTGTAGACCACGTCGGCGTCCTCCACCGCGTCGCGCGCCTCGGTGGTGACCTGGACCCGGCCGCCCAGGGCCCGGCAGGCCTCCAGCACCGCGGGATCCGGTTCGTAGCCGGGGGGGCACGCCACCACCGAGGTGGTGCCCAGCATGGAGCCCAGCAGGAGGATCGAGTTGCAGACGTTGTTGCCGTCCCCGATCCAGGCCAGGCGCAGCTTCGCCAGATCGATCCCGCGCTCCCAGAGCGTGAAGAAGTCCGCCATGGCCTGGCAGGGATGCTCGAGATCCGACAGCCCGTTGATCACCGGGATCGAGGCGTTGGCCGCGAGCTGCTCGAGGGTCCGGTGCGAGAAGACGCGCGCGGCCACCACGTCCACCCAGCGCGAGAGATTGCGGGCCACGTCCGGGACCGACTCGCGCTTGCCCATCCCGATCTCCTGCGCGGCGAGATAGACCGCGGCGCCGCCCAGCTGGACCATCGCCACCTCGAAGGTGACGCGCGTCCGCAGCGAGGGCTTCTCGAAGATCAGGGCCATGCTGCGTCCGGGCAACGGGGTCCACCGGTCACGCGCCTTCTGGCGGGCCTTGAGCTCGGCGGTGAGGGCGAAGAGGCGCGGGAGGTCTTCCCGGGCGAGATCGCGGATCGAGAGGAAGTGGCTCACTTCGCGCCGGCGGCGAGCGCCTGGTCGATGATCTCGACCGCCCGGCCCACCGAAGCCTCGTCCACGATGAGCGGCGGCGCAAGCCGCAGAGCATTGTCGCCCGCGCTGAGCACGAGCAGCCCGCGCTCCCGGCAGGCCCCGATGACGTCGCCCACCGGCGGCACCAGGTCCATGCCCACGAGCAGGCCCCGCCCCCGCACCGCGGTGATCGCCTTGGGATGCCGGCCCCGCAGCGCCTCGAGCTGGTCGCGCAGCCGCCGGCCGGTGACGGCCGCGCGCTCGGGCAGCCGCTCCTCCATCAGGGTGGTGAACACGGTCAAGCCGACCCCGGTGGCGAACGGGTTGCCGCCGAAGGTGGAGCCGTGGGTGCCGGGCGTGAAAGCGGAGGCCACGCCCTCGGTGGCCAGCGTGGCCCCGATCGGCACCCCGTTGGCCAGCGCCTTGGCCAGCGTCATGATGTCGGGCTCGATGCCGGAGTGCTCGTAGCCCCAGAGCCGGCCGGTGCGTCCCATGCCGGTCTGGATCTCGTCGAGCACGAGCAGCACCCCCGCCTCGTCGCAGAGCTTGCGGAGCCCGGGCAGGTAGCCGTCGTCCGGGATGTTGACGCCGCCCTCACCCTGGATGGGCTCGACCATGACCGCGGCGGTCCGGCTGTCGATCGCGCGCTCCACCGCGCGCAGATCGTTGAACGGCACGTACTTGAACCCGCCCGGCAGCGGCTCGAAGCCGTGGTGATACTTCTCCTGTGCGGTGGCGGTGACGGTGGCGAGGGTGCGCCCGTGGAAGCCGCCCCGCATCGTGATGATGTCCCCACGGTCGCTGGCCCCGTGCTCCTTGGCCCACTTGCGCGCGAGCTTGATCGCGGACTCGTTGGCCTCCGCGCCCGAGTTGGAGAAGAACACCCGATCGGCGAACGAATGGTCGCAGAGCAGCTTGGCGAGCTGGGTCTGCTGCGGGATGTAGAAGAGATTCGACACGTGCAGGAGGGTCGCCGCCTGCTCGCGCATCGTCCCCACCACCTTCGGATGGGAGTGCCCGAGCGCGGTCACCGCGATGCCGCCGGTGAAGTCGAGATACTCCTTGCCGTCGCTGTCCCACACCCGCGTGCCCTCGCCGCGCACGAGCACCACCGGATTGCGCTTGGCGGTGGTCATCAGGTGCTTGTCCGCCCACTCGATCAGCGTCTTCGTATCGGTCATGTCTCCCTCATATCCGCTCGGCTCGCCGGGAGCCGCTGCTACGGTCGCACCCCTTCATATCCGTTCGCCTCGCCTTCGGCTGCGGCTCACAAGACTATCTCCGTCCCGATCCCTTCCTTGGTGAGCACCTCGAGGAGGATCGCGTGGGGCACGCGCCCGTCGATGATGTGGGCCTTCTGGGCCCCACCGGTCAGCGCCCGCAGGGAGGACTCCACCTTGGGCAGCATGCCCCCGTCGATCACCCCGGCCTTGATGAGCCGCTCCGCCTCCCGCTTGGTGAGCGTCGAGATCAGGCGACCGTCCTCGCCGTTGATGCCGGTCACGTCGGTGAGGTGGATCAGCTTCTCCGCGAAGAGCGCGGCGGCCACGTCGCCCGCCACCAGATCCGCGTTGATGTTGTAGGTCTCGCCGCCCGCCCCCACCCCCACCGGCGCGATCACCGGGATGAAGCCGCCCTCCTCGAGCAGGCGGATGGGCTCGGGATTGACCGCCTCCACCTCACCCACCAGCCCGATGTCCACCTGGCTGCCGTCGGGCATGCGGTGCAGTCGCTTGCGGGCCCGGATCAGGCTCGCGTCCTTGCCGGAGAGCCCCACCGCCCGCCCCCCGTGGAGATTGATCAGCCCCACGATCTCCTTGTTGATCTTGCCGACCAGGACCATCTCGACGACCTGCACCGTCTCCTCGTCGGTGACGCGCATGCCGCCCACGAACGTGGAGTCCTTGCCGAGCCGCTTCAGCAGGGCCCCGATCTGCGGGCCGCCGCCGTGGACAATCACCGGCCGCATGCCGACCAGCCGGAGGAGGAGCACGTCCTTGGCGAACTGCTCCTTGAGGTCGGCCTGCTCCATGGCCGCGCCCCCGTACTTGATCACGAGGGTCTTGCCCTGGAAGGCGCGGATGTAGGGCAGCGCCTCGATCAGCAGCTCGGCGCGCTGGACCAGCTCCGGGGTCGGCATCATGCGCTCGCTCGCCTCTATAAGATGTAGCGGGAGAGATCCTCGTCCTTCACCACGTCGGCCAGGTGCGCGTTGACGTACTCCGCGTCGATCACGAGCTCCTGCCCCGTCATGCTCGGGGCATCGAACGAGACATCCTCCAGCAGCCGCTCCATCACCGTGTACAGCCGGCGGGCTCCGATGTTCTCGGCCCGCTGATTCACCCTGAACGCGATCTCGGCGATGGCCTCCACCGCGTCGGCGGAGAAGCGTAGCGCCACCCCTTCCGTCCTCAAGAGCTCCACGTACTGCCGGATCAGGGCGTTCTGAGGTTCGCTCAGAATGCGGACAAAATCCGGCCGCGTCAAGGGCTCCAGCTCGACCCGGATCGGGAAGCGCCCCTGCAGCTCCGGGATCAGGTCGGCGGGCTTGGCCACGTGGAAGGCCCCGGCCGCGATGAACAGGATGTGGTCGGTCCGGACCATCCCGTACTTGGTGGTGACGTTCGAGCCCTCGACGATGGGCAGCAGATCCCGCTGCACGCCTTCCCGGGACACGTCGGGCCCCCGGCCGCCCTCCCGGCCCGCGACCTTGTCCAGCTCGTCCAGGAAGATGATCCCCGAGTTCTCCACCCGGCGGATCGCCTGGCTCACCGCCTCGTCCACGTCCACCAGCTTCTGGGCCTCTTCCTGGGCCAGGAGCCGCCGGGCCTCGCCCACCTTGACCCGCCGGCGGCGGGTGCGGCCGGGCATGAGGTGGGAGAGCATGTCCTTCAGGTTGATGCCGATCTCCTCCATCCCCTGGCCCGGGAGGACCTCCAGCATGGGACCCGCCTGCTGCACGTCCATCTCGATGGGCCGGTCGTCGAGCTTGCCGGACCGGAGCTGGGCGCGGAGCTTCTCCCGGGTGGCGTCGCGCGAGGCGTCGGGCGAGACCTCCTCGAGCGTGCCGCTCACGAAGGCCTCGCCGGCGCGCCGGGGCAGCAGCAGGTCGAGCAGACGCTCCTCCGCCAGCCCCTCGGCCCGCTCGCGCACCGCCGCCGCCATCTCGGTTTTCACCATGCTCACGCCGAGCTCGGTCAGGTCGCGGATCATGGATTCCACGTCGCGCCCGACGTAGCCCACCTCGGTGTACTTGGAGGCCTCGACCTTGAGGAACGGGGCCTGGGCGAGCTTGGCGAGACGCCGGGCGATCTCGGTCTTCCCGACCCCGGTGGGCCCGATCATGATGATGTTCTTGGGCGCCACCTCGTCCCGCAGCTCCGCGGGGAGGTTCTGCCGCCGCCACCGGTTGCGCAGCGCGATGGCCACCGCGCGCTTGGCCTTGCCCTGGCCGACGATGAAGCGGTCGAGCTCGGCGGTGATCTGGGCGGGGGTGAGGCCGGTCATCACAGGGTCAGGACGGTGATCTGGTCGTTGGTGTAGACGCAGATGCCCGCGGCGACGCGGAGGGACTCCTCCGCGATCTGGGGCGCCGCGAGCGTGGAGTGGGCGCACAGCGCCCGGGCCGCCGCGAGGGCGTAGGGCCCCCCGGAGCCGATGCCGACCAGGCCGTCGTCGGGCTCGATCACGTCGCCGGTGCCCGAGAGGATGAAGGTCGACTCCGCGTCGGCCACCGCCAGCAGCGCCTCGAGCCGCCGCAGCACCCGGTCCATGCGCCACTCCTTGGCCAGCTCGACCGCCGCGCGCGCGAGATTGCCCCGGTGCTCCTCGAGCTTCGCCTCGAAGCGCGCGAAGAGCGTGAAGGCGTCCGCGGCGGCGCCCGCGAATCCGGCGAGCACCCGGTCGTGGTGCATCTTGCGTACCTTGCGCGCGCCCGCCTTCATGATCGTCTGGCCGACCGTGACCTGCCCATCTCCGGCCACCGCCACCCGGCCCCGGTGGCGGACACAGACCACGGTGGTCGCGTGGATGGGGGCGGGCCTCGACGGCGTCATCGGAACCGGGACCTCTCAGGTCGCGCGCGGATGCGCGGCGTCGTACACCCGCATCAGGTGCTCCGGGCTCACGTGCGTGTAGCGCTGGGTCGTGGAGAGGCGACGGTGGCCCAGCAGCTCCTGGATGAGGCGGAGGTCCGCGCCCGCCCCCAGCATGTGGGTGGCGAAGCTGTGGCGCAGGGTATGGGGGGTCACCCGCTGGCCGATGCCGGCCGCCCGCGCGCGGGCGCGCACGATGCGGTGGGCGCTGCGCACGGTGAGGCGGCCGCCCCGCGCGTTGAGGAAGAGCGGCCCGCGCCGGCGCCCGCGTCGCTCCAGGTAGGCCGCAAGGGCCTCCAGCGCGGTCTCCCCGACCGGAACCACGCGCTCCTTGTCGCCCTTGCCGAGCACCCGCACGGTGCGACGGGCCTCGTCGAGGTCATCGACGTCCAGACCGCAGCCTTCGGCCACCCGGAGCCCGCTCGCGTAGAGCAGCTCGAGCAGGGCTCGGTCCCGGACGCCCGCGAGGGAGGGCGCGCCGGCCTCGCCGAGGAGCGCGTTGGTCTCGTCCACCGGGAGGAACGACGGCAGTCGCCGGCCGAGCCGCGGCCCCCGCACCTGCCGCGCCGGATTCACCGCGAGCGCCCCGCGCCGGGCCAGGAACCGGAAGCAGCTCCGGACCGCGGCCAGCTTGCGGGCGATGGTGGTCTTGGCCAGCCCGCGCCGGTGCAGGCGCGCCACGAAGGCGCGGACCACTCGCGTGTCCGCCGCCTCCCACCCCGCGATCTTCTCCTCGGCCAGGAACCGGGTGAACTCGCTCAGGTCCGCCGCGTAGCTCCGGAGGGTGTGGGGAGAGGCGCCACGCTCGACACCCTGGTACTCGAGGAACGATCCGACC
>DATHSW010000165.1:0-14014 GCA_035463855.1 Candidatus Deferrimicrobiaceae bacterium
CCGCAGCGGGCCAAGCGCCTGCTGGCCGAGGCCGGCTTCCCGAACGGCTTCGACGCCGGCGAGTTCGTGGCCATCCCCGGCTTCGCCACGGTGGGCGAAGCCGCGCTCAACAACCTGAACGCGGTGGGCCTCCGGATGCGGATGCGCCCGATGGAGCGCGCCGCCTTCTACGCGGCCTGGCAGGAGAAGAAGCTGCGCGGGCTGTTCCTGACCGCGGTGGGTAACTCGGGCAACGCGGCGAGCCGGGTGGAAGCGTTCATGTACTCGAAGGGCGCCTCGGCCTACGGGGGCTATCCCGATCTCGACGAGCTCTTCCTGCAGCAGGCGCGCGAACGGGACCGGGCCAGGCGCGAGGCCCTGCTCCATCGCATCCAGCAGCTCACCATCGATCGGGTGATGTTCGCCCCGCTCATGGACCTGCGCGGGCTGATCGCGGTGGGCCCGCGGGTGGCCGAGCACACCATCAACTCGATCCCGATGTACCCGTTCCCGTCCTACGAGGACGTGCGGCTGAAGAACCCGTAGCCCGGTCCCGGTTGCCGCGTCCCGGCGCGAAGGGCTATCATGCGGGGCGTGGCGGAAGGCCACCGGGCCGTCTCGGTTCTCTATCAGGCGCTGCTGACCGGCCTCGTCCTCACTCTGGTCACGCGCCGGAGCGAGGACGAGGCCGCCCGATTCGTCTTCCACCTCTTCCGCCGCCAGCATCTCGAGAAATTCCTGCCCGGCCTCGCCAAGCTCGGGCTCGCTCGGCTGCCGCCCGCGGTGGCCTGCGCCCAGTACCACTACCTCTCCAACCAGCTGGGGGGCGTGAAGACCGAGTACGCGTACGAGTCCGACCGGAAGGCGTGGGTCCGCTATCCGCCGCCGCGGTGGATCTGGTCCGGCTCGGCGATCTGCGGCATCCCGAGCCGGGTGAACGCGGCCATCCTCCACGGCTGGCACGGCCACAACGGCGTGACCCTCGGCAATCCGCGGCTCGGCTTCGTCTGCACCGGCCAGACGGTGGACGGCCACCCGGGCCTCGAGGGCTACTACGTCGAGCACGACCGCGACCTCGCCCCCGACGAGCGCGTGCGCTTCGCCCCGGACGAGGAGATGCCGGACGCCGATCCGGCCCGCGCCCCGCGTCTCGATCCGGCGGCCTGGCCGGCGGGGCGGCTCGACGTCGTGGTCTCGCGCTACGCGATGGAGTACGTGCGCACCGCGCTGCCCGTCCTGCTCGAGCAGCTCGGGCCCGCCGATGCGCGGCGGCTCCTCGGCCATGCCGCGCGGCTGATCGGCATGCAGTACTACGACGAGACCGCGCGGCTCCTGGGTCCGGCCGGATCCGGTCCCGCCGCGTTCGCGCGCTACCTCGCGGCGCTCGCCACCGCCCAGGGCGAGGAGGTCGAGGTCGCCGGCGAGCCCGACCGGGCCCGCGTGCGCCAGAAGGGCTGGCGGCTCGCGCGCGGCCTCGAGCCGCTCGACCCCGCCGCCTTCGACGCGTGGGCGGAGCTCTGGCACGGCGCGCTCGCCGCCCACGACCGCCGGCTGCGCCTGGCGGTGACGCGCGAGGCCGACACCATCGACTTCGTGATCACGTCGCGGTAGCGCCGACGCGGCCCGACGCGTGCCGGTCACCCTGCTCTGCTCGGTCCGCGGCTGCCGGCGCCCGCTCGCGCGTGACGGCCGGCGCCTGGTGTGCGCGCGCGCGCATTCCTTCGACGTGGCCCGCCGCGGCTACGTCAACCTGCTGCAGCCTCAGGACCGCCGATCGGCCCGGCCGGGCGATTCCGCCGCCGCGGTCGCGGCGCGCCGGCGCTTCCTGTCCCGCGGCTTCGAGGCGGAGCTCACCCGCGCGATCGCGGGCCTGCTGACGCTCGGTCCGGCGGACGCCCTCCTCGAGGTCGGGTGCGGCGAGGGACACTATCTGGACGCCTTCAGGGAGCGCTTCGGGTGCGAGGCATACGGGGTGGACATCTCGGTGCCCGCCATCGAGGCGGCGGCCGCGCGACACCCCGCGCTCCACCTCGTCGTGGCCAACGCCGACCGGGCCCTGCCCTATGCCGACGCCTCGTTCGGCGCGGTGGCGTCCATCACCGCGCGCCGGAACCCGGCCGAGTTCCGCCGCGTGCTCCGCGACGACGGCCGGCTGCTGCTGGTGATCCCCGGGCCCGACGATCTCATCGAGCTCCGCGAAGCGGTGCTCGGCCGCGGGCTCCTGCGGGACCGGGTGCCGCCGGCGGTGGCCGCGTTCGCGCCGCGCTTCGTCCTGGAGCGCCACGAGCGGCTCCGCTCCGTGGCGCAGCTCGACACCGAGGCGATCCGCGACGTCATGACCGGCTCCTACCGGGCCGGGCGGGCGAGCCGGCGCGACCGCCTGGCCGCGCTCGGCCCGCTCGCCGTCACCCTGAGCCGGGACGCGCTGGTCTTCCGCCCGGTCAGGCCTTGAGCTGATCGCGGATCGGCAGGCGCCGGATGCGCTTGCCGGTGGCCGCGAAGATCGCGTTGCAGAGGGCCGGCGCGATGGGCGGCACCCCCGGCTCCCCGACCCCACCCATCGGCTGGCCGTAGACGCCGGGCATGATGTGCACGCGCGTCTCCCGCGGCGCCGCCGCCATGCGCGTGACCTCGTAGGTGTGGAAGTTGTCCTGCTGCGCCCGGCCCGCCTTGAAGGTCATCTCGCCGAGCGTCGCGATCCCCAGCCCCATCACCGCCGCGCCCTGCATCTGCGCGCGCACGCGATCCGGGTTGACCGTCGCGCCGCAGTCCACCGCCACGTCGATGCGGGGCACGCTGATGACTCCCGCATCGTCCACCGCCACCTCGACCACCGCGGCCACGTAGCTCACGAAGCTGTAGTGCGCGGCGATGCCCAGGCCCCGCCCCTTCGGTAGCGACCGGCCCCAGCCCGCCTCGCGCGCGGCCGTCTCCACCACGCCCCGCAGGCGGCCGGTGTCCACCGGGTACTTCTCGGGCGACTCCCCGTGGTTCCAGGCGTCCGACAGGGTCTCGGGCGTGATCCGGCGAGCCGGGCCGATGACCTCGAGGAGGAAGTCCTTGGGGTCACGGCCCGCGGCGGCGGCCAGCTCGGCCACGAAGGACTGGACCGCGAAGGCGTGCGGGATATTGGAGACCGCGCGGAACCAGCCGATGCGGGTGTGCGCGGTGGCCTCCGGGTTCTCAATGCGGATATTGGGAATCGCGAACGGCACGTTGATGACGCCCATCCCCAGCTCGAGCGCGTGCTCGTTCTTGGCGCCCTCGACGAAGGTCGAGAAGAGCGTCGGCGCCACGCTGCGGTGCAGCCAGGCCACCGGCTTGCCCTGCCCGTCCACCCCCGCCTCCAGGTGCTCCACCGACACGGTGTGGAAGTAGGTGTGCATCAGGTCGTCTTCGCGGGTCCACGTCAGCTTGACCGGCTTGCC
The DNA here is from genome assembly GCA_035463855.1 of Candidatus Deferrimicrobiaceae bacterium. Lineage (GTDB taxonomy): Bacteria > Methylomirabilota > Methylomirabilia > Rokubacteriales > CSP1-6 > CAMLFJ01. Next base: position 3,408 of record DATHSW010000165.1, read on the forward strand.
CTCCATCGCCTTGGACACGACGGCGGCCTCGATGGCGAAATCGGGCTTGGACTTCCGCCCGAACCCGCCGCCGAGCAGCGTCACGTGCACGGTCACGTCGGCCGGCTGCAGGCCCAGCCGCTTCGCCACGAGATCCTTCGTGGCCTGGGGCGACTGGAAGCAGCCCCACACCTCCGCCTTGCTCCCGGTGATGCGCACGGTGGCGGCCGGCGGCTCCATCGGCGCGTGGGCCAGGTGGGGGATGTAGTACTCGGCCTCGACCTTCTTGGCCGCCGAGGCCATGGCCCCGTCCACGTTGCCGTTGTCGCGCACGACCTTGCCCGGCTTGCGCGCGGACTCCTCCATCGCGGCCTTGAAGGCCACCGAGTCGTAGCTGCCGTTGGGCCCGTCGTTCCAGACCACCTTCAGCGCCCCGCGGCCCCGGATGGCGGCCCAGGTATTGCGCGCCACCACCGCGACGCCGCCGACCGGGTTGAACTGCGCCGGCGCGGGGCTCGCGTCGATCTCCACCACCTTCAGCACCCCGGGCACCTTGAGCGTCTCGGTGGCGTCGACGCTCACCACCTTGCCCCCGTAGACGGGCGGGCGGGCCACCACCGCGTAGAGCATGCCGGGCAGCCGCGTGTCGATGCCGTACTGGGCCTTGCCGGTCACCATGGCCGGGCCGTCCACGAGCTTGAGCTGGCCCTTGCCGATGTAGCGGAACCTGGACGGCTCTTTCAGGCGCACCGCGTCCCGCGCCGGCACCGGCTGCTGGGCCGCGTCCTTGGCGAGCGCGCCGTAGCCGACGCGCCGGCCGCTCTTGGCGTGCACGACCTCGTGGTTCCGCGCCTCGACCTCGCCGATCGGCACGCCCCAGCGCTTGGCCGCCGCCGCCTCGAGCATCGTGCGAGCCGCCGCGCCGCAACGCCGCATCGGCTCGAAGAAATGTCGCGTGCTGCGCGAGCCGTCGGTGTCCTGGTTGCCGAAGCGCTTCTCGTCCCCCGGCGCCTGCACCACGCGCACCCGCTTCCAGTCCGCCTCGAGCTCGTCGGCCACGATCATCGGCATGCCGGTCCGCACGCCCTGGCCCATCTCGGAGCGGTGGCAGGTGATGCTGACGATGCCGTCGGGGGCGATGGCCACGAACACCAGCGGATCGTCCCGCCAGCCGTTGGGCATGCCGTCGGCTCCGTACTTGGGCGGATCGGCGGCCCGCGCCGTGGAGGCGTAGCCGGCCGCGAGGACGAAGCCGCCCGCCGCGGCCATGCCCTGCAGGAAGTCCCGGCGGCTCAGGTTGGCGAGCACGAGGGGACGATCGGTCACGACATCCGCCCGCGGCGCGCTCATCGCGCGGCTCCCGACTGGCTGGCCGCCGCCTGCTTGATCGCGGCCCGCACCCGCACGTAGGTCCCGCATCGGCAGATATTGCCGCTCATCGCCTCGTCGATCTCCGCGTCCGTCGGCTTCTGGGTGCGCCGCAGCAGCGCGGTCGCCGACATGATCTGACCGGCCTGGCAGTAGCCGCACTGCGGCACACCCATGTCCACCCACGCGGCCTGCAGGACCCGGCCGACCCGGTCGGTGGAGATGGCCTCGATGGTGGTGACCTTGCTGCCGGCCACCGCCGAGATCGGCGTCTGGCAGGCGCGCACCGGCTGGCCGTCCACATGCACGGTACAGGCGCCGCACAGCGCCATGCCGCAGCCGTACTTGGTGCCGGTGAGGCCCAGCTCGTCACGGAGGGCCCACAGCAGCGGGGTGTCGTCGGGGAGGTTGACGTTGTGGCGGCGGCCGTTGACGGTGAGTGAGGTCATCGCGATTCTCCTCTCGTCGTAGAGACGGGCCCCGTTCGCGTGTCCGGCGTCACTGCGCCGAATAGCACGCGACCGGGGACGTGTCAATCCGCGATCACGTACCAGCAACCGCGCGCCGCCCTCCGAATCGCGGGCGCGTCAGCCGAGGATGGCCAGCTCCTGGCTGGATCGGGTGAGCCGACGCGCGCCGGCGACCGTGACCTCGACGGCGTCCTCGACCTGGACGCCGCCCCAGCCGTGCTCGTAATACGGCGTCTCCACGCAGAACACCATGCCGGGCTCGAGCGGGGTCTGGGTCGCCGCGTTGATGGTGGGCGGGTCGTAGGGCTCGAGCCCGATGCCGTGGCCGACATGATGGCGCTCGTAGTGCGGCATGCCGCGCTCGCGCGTCACCCGCATCGCGGTCTCGAAGATCTGGCTGACCGGCACCCCGGGCTTCATCGCGGCGATGGCCGCGATCTCCCCGTCCCGCACCGCCTCGTAGTAGCGCCGCTGCTTGTCGCTGGGCGGGCCCAGCACCGCGGTGCGGGAGATGTCCGAGCGGTAGCCCTGGTACACGCAGCCCAGGTCGAAGCGGATGAGGTCGCCGGGCGCGAGCGCCCGCTCGGAGGCGTAGACGTCGGCGAGCGCCGCCCGCTCTCCCATCGTGACGACGGTGAAGAACGGCTGGGCCCCCTTGCGCAGCACCTCCTGCTCGAAGACGGTCGCGGCCTCGCGCTCCGTGACGCCGGGCTTGAGCATGGCCAGGACGGCGGCCACCCCGTCCTCGGCGATCAGGGCGGCCCGCTCGAGCCGGCGCACCTCCTCCGCGCTCTTGATCATCCGGGCAGCCCGGAAGTGCCCGTAGGCGGGCACCAGCGTGGCCCCTCCGAGCTGCCCGGAGAGCCGCTGCCACGTGGCCGGGAAGACGGCGGCCTCGTCGAGGCCGATCCGCCCGCCGAGCCGGCCGAGGCCGCCCAGCACCTCGCGGAGCGCCTCGCCGGGGCCCGCGGCGGGCGCGCTCGTGATCGCGCGCACGCGGGCTCCGGCCGCCCCGGGCGGGTCGGCGTAGTTGAAGAAGAACTTCCCGTAGCAGGCGAGCCGGTCCACCGTGATCCCGTCCGCGGCCACGCCCGCCGCGTCGATGAACGGAATGACCAGCCCCACGCCCTGGCGCGTGAAGACGCCATACAGCTCGAGGCCTCGGAAGATGGCGTGGGCGATGGACCGGAATCCGGTCACGTACTGGAGGTTCTCGGGCGTGCTCGCGACGAGCGCGTCGAGGCCCTCGGCGTCGAGCACCCTGGTGAGACGCGACTTCACGTGCGGATCCATGGCGGCCTCCCGGACCACTTCGGGCTAACGGAAATTGGGCAGGACTTCCTCGCCGAACAGCTCGATGGCCTCCTGCATCTCGGTCACCGAGCCGGCCACGAACAGCATGGCGGACAGCGTGGTCACCCCGGCTCGCGCGTACACCCGGATGCGCTCCGAGATCTCGGCCGGGCTGCCGATGAGGTTGCGCTGGTCGAACCCGCCCGTCTGCTCCCGGAGCGTCGACCGCTTGAGCGACTCCAGGTGCCGGAAGAGCTGCGAGGCCCGGAACCGCCGGACCGCCTCCTCGTGGGTGCGCCCGATGGACACCGCGAACTGCGGCGCGATGTCGATCGTCGCCCCGTCCCGGCCGGCCGCGGCCGCCGCGCGATGGATGTCGGCGACGCCCCGCTCGATCTCCTCCGGGGAGAGGACCGCGGGCATCCAGCCCTGGGCGTACTGCCCGGCGCGGCGCCGGACCTCGGGGTGGTTGCCCCCCGCGTAGATGGGCATCGGATCCTGCACCGGCTTCGGGAAGCACTCGACCTCCTCGAAGCGCACGGCCTGGCCCCGGAACGTGGCCCGGCGCTCGGTGAAGAGCAGGCGCAGCGCCCGCATCCCCTCGTCCACGATCGTGCCGCGGCGCACGTCCCGCGCGTCGGGGAAGAGCGCCTCGTATTCCTCCCGGTACGCGCCGGTCCCGACTCCCAGGATCACCCGGCCGCCCGAGAGCTGGTCGAGCGTCGCCACCTGCTTGGCGAGCACCGGCATGTTGCGCATGGGCAGCACGATGATGCCGGTGGCGAACCTGAGCCGGGTCGTGCGGGCCGCGCAGTAGCTGAAGGTCACCAGCGGCTCGAAGAAGTTCGGCGGATCGGGAAACTCCTTCTGCACGTACCGCTGGGTCGTCATGTGGTCGTTGCCCCACACCGAGTCGAACCCGAGCCGCTCGCACAGCAGCGCGGTCGGCAGGATGTCGGACGCCTTCGCGAACGGCACCGGGTACATCATGCCCTCGATGCAGGTCGGGATGTGCACGCCGAATCGCACGATCGCTATCTCACCTCCCGCCACGCCGGCACCAGGGTCTCCCCGCAGCGCGCGAGCTGCTCCATCATGTCGGCCTCGCGCGGCAGGACCGCGATCGGCGCGTCGAGCCCCGCCTCGGCCCAGCGCGCGAGCTGGCGCCGGCAGTGCTCGGGCGTGCCCGCCACCGCGAGGGCGTCGATCAGCGCGTCGTCCACCAGGTGCGCGGCGGGGGTCCCGCGGCCGATCGCCTCGCGGAACGGCCCGGTGCGGTCGGGCCCGAGCCCGGCATCGAGCAGGATCGACTGGCCGTGGAGGAGCCCCAGGTAGCGCGCGATGAGCGGCCGCACCGCCGCGCGCGCGCGGTGGCCGTCGGGGCTCATCGCGGTGATGACGTACGCGACGACCGTGAAGCGCGGGCGGCCGGCCCCCGCGGTCTCGCGCACCCGGCGCACGTGCGCGGGAGACGAGAGCACCGCGCAGTGCACGCCGTCCGCGATCTCTCCCGCGAGCCGGAGCGCCTTGGGCCCCTTCACGCCCAGCAGCACCGGCACCGTCTCGGGCGGGCTCCACTCGAGCTTGACGTCATCCACCGTGAAGACCTCGCCGCGAAGGGTGACCCGCTCCCCCGCGAGCAGGCGCCGGACGATCGCGACGGCCTCGCGCAGCCCGCCGAGGGGCGCCTTGAAGGGGATCCCCATCTGCACCTCGATCCATTGCCGGTTGCTCGAGCCGAGCCCGAGCACGACGCGGCCGGGCGCGATGCCGGCGAGCGCGGCCGTCTCCATGGCGAGCAGCGCGGGGTGACGCGTGTAGGGATTCACCACCCCCAGGCCGATGGCGAGCCGCTCGGTGACCGCGGCGGCCGCGGCGGCGAGGGCGTAGGCGCCGGGGTGGAAGTAGTCCTCGATGATCCACGCGCTGCCGAGACCGGCCCGCTCGGCGGCCCGCGCCCACGCGGTGACGCGCGGCGGCAGGTCGGGGCCCATGAGGGCGATGCCCGGGCTGGTCGCCCAGCGCGCGTCCATCACGGCTCCCGCAGGCCGTAGTGCTCGCGCAGGACGCGCAGGACCCCGTCGAAGTCGGCGGGGGCGTCGGGCACCGCGGGCAGCCATCTCCGGCTCGCGCCCGGGTCCTTGAGCCCGCCCGAGGTGAGCACCACCACCACGGCCTGCTCGGGATCGAGCGCCTTCCGCCCGGCGAGCTGCATGACGGCGGTGAGCGCCGTGGCCGACGAGGGCTCGACGAAGATGCCCTCCTCCCGCCCGAGGGCGCGCTGCGCCTCGAAGATCCCCTCGTCGGTGACGCGCACTCCCTCGCCTCCCGACTGCTTCAGCGCGGCGAGGCCCTGCCACGTCCCGTAGCGGGAGGCGATCGAGAACGCGACCGAGTCGCCCCCCGGCACTTGCTCCGGCGCCTCGAGGCCGCGCTCGAGGGCGCTGGCGAGCGGCCCGAACGGCTCCGCGGCGACCATGCGCGGCACGTCCTTCACCAGGCCCAGCGCCCGCAGCTCGGTCCAGCCCTTCCAGACGCCGTAGAGCCCGTCGCTGTACGCGCTCGGCACCACCACGACGCCGGGCGCGGTCCATCCGAGATCCTCCGCGATCTCCCACGCGATCGTCTTGTAGCCCTCGATGCCGTAGGGGTTCGAGCCGATCGGCGGCACGACGAAGCCGCTCGTCGGATACCAGCCGAGGCGCTCGACTCCCTCGCGCATGAGCTGCCAGCGGGACTCCGACGTGGGACAGGCCACCACCGCCGCCCCGTAGGCCTGCATCAGCGTCTTCATCGTCTCGGGCACCGAGGCGAGCGTGAAGATCACGCAGGGCAGGCCCGCGCGCGCGGCGTAGGCGGCGGTGGACGCGCCGTGATTGCCGGTGGAGGAGATGGTGATGACGCGGGCCCCGGTGGCCACCGCGTGGCTGACCGCGACCGCGCAGAGCCGGTCCTTGTACGACCACGTCGGGTTCCGGCTCTCGTCCTTGGCGAAGAGCCGCGGCAGGCCGAGGCGCTTCCCCAGCCGCTCGAGGTGCACGAGCGGGGTGGCCCCCTCGCCGAGGCTGATCGCGCGCTCGGCGGCCACCGGCAGCACCGCGCGGTAGCGCCAGAGGCCGCGCGGGGCGGACGGCAGGTCGTCGGGCCGCAGGCCCGCGAGCGGGCTCAGGTCGAGGCGGACGGTGAGGTTGACCGCGACGCCTTCCCGTCGGCACCGCGCGCAGCCGGCGAAGCCCCGAGGATCGTCGACCATCGTGTGACACCGCGGACATTCGAGGCCGACCACTTGAGCGGACCGGGGCATGACGCGGGGTAGTTTGAAGTACGGCGCGACGATCTGTCAAGGCGCGCGCCCCCGCGGCGCGTCGCGCGCTACTCCCGCGCGCCGGGAGCCTCCGCCATCGCCCGTCGCGCGAAGTCGGTGTTCACGAGATCCTCGTAGCGCGCCCGCCGCGTGATGAGGCCGCCGGTCAGGAGGATCTCCTCCAGGTAGTCGTAGCCCGGGCGGCGCAGCAGCGGATCGCGCGCCCACGTTTCCTGCCCGCGGTAGCGCGCCACCGCGCGCTCCAGGATCGCCGGCTCCGTCTCCGGGAAGGCCGGCGCGATCGCCGCCGCGATCGGGGCCGCCTCGTGCCCGGCGAGCCAGCGCTGCGTCCGGTACACCGCGCGGGTGAAGGCGCGCACCACGTCGGGCTCGCGCGCCAGGAACGCGGGCGTGGTCATGTACGAGCTGAAGGGCACCGGCCCCGTGGCCTCGCCCATCGAGGCGACCAGGTGCGCCGCCCCCTCGGCGAGCAGCCGCTCCACCACGGGCTGCGGCTGCTCCAGGAAGTCGCCGTGCCCGGCCCGAAACGCGGCGACCGCGTCGGGCGCCGGCCGCTCCCGCTCGATCCGTACCGCCCGCGGATCCACCCCGTGCCGGCGCAGCACCGTCAGCATGCACTGCCAGGGCGTCGGCGCCTCCGCGAACGAGAGCACGGTCCTGCCGACCAGGTCCGACCACTGGAACCCCGGCCGGGGCTCCCGGCTCAGCAGGAAGAAGCCGTTCCGGCTGCACACCTCCGCGAAGTGCACCACGATGGGTCCCGACCGGTCGGCCAGCTCGAAGCTCCGCATGAGACCGCCCAGGCTGATCTCGACATCCCCGTCGAGGAGGGCGGGAATCGTGCCCTTGCCGAAGGCCGCCGCGGGCATCGTGGAGACGTCGAGGCCTGCGTCGCGAAAGTGCCCGAGCGCCACCCCGACGGCCAGCGGCGCGTAGAAGGGCGTGTGAAACGGCATCAGCACGGTGAGCCGTCGCATCCCGCTTCAGCCCGCGATCGATTCGATCGCGCGGACCTCGTCGGCCGCGAGCGTGAGCGCGCGGGCGGCCAGGTCCTGCTTCATGTGCTCGGGATCGGCGGTACCGGTCAGCGGCAGCATCCCCACCGCGAGCGCGAAGGCGAACACCACCTGGGGCAGCGTGGCCTGCCGCCGCGCCGCGATCCCCGCGACCAGCGGGTGGCGCAGCACGTCCACGTTGGCGGTCAGCAGCGAGAACCCCTGGTAGACGATCCGGCGCCGGGCGCAGAAGGCCCGCACGTCCCGGTCCCACCCACGGACCGCGAAGCAGCGGTTCTGCACGAAGGCGGGCAACTCGGCCCCGGTGGCCTCCATCTGCTGGAGATGCCGGAGCGAGACATTGCTCACCCCGAGCCGCCGCGTGCGGCCCGCGTCCCGCTCTCGCGCCATCGCGCCCCACACCCGCGCGTCGTCCTCGCTCCAGCCGTGGCCGGAGGCGGGCCCGTGCAGCACGTAGCTGTCCACGTGGTCGGTCCCGAGATGATCGAGCGAGCTGGCCATGGACTGGGCCACCTGGGTGGCCAGATCGGCGTCCGGATCGTACGGCAGCCGGTGATCCTGCCCGGGCCGGTAGGTGAACTTGGTCTGCAGAAACAGGTCGGCGCGCGTCACGAGGCCGGCCCGGTAGGCGGCGGCGAGCCCCTGCCCGACCCCGGCCTCGAAGTAGTGCCGCCGCTGGTTGGCGGTGTCCACGCCGCGGAAGCCCATCCGGAGGGCCAGCTCGACGAGGGCCGGGGTGCGGTCCTCCTTCCAGGCGGTACCGTAGACGAAGCCGGGCGCGCTCACCGCTTCACGACCCCAGGCGATACACGCGGTCGGCGGTGTCGTGGAGCACCGCGCGCTGCTCCTCGGCGGACAGCCCGGCCAGGCACTCGGTGGTGACGCGCACCACCTCGGCGTACGTCGTCCACAGCTTCTCGGATCGGGAAGTTGCTCCCGAACATGCACCGGCGCGGGCCGAAGACCTCGACGGTCTCTTGGATCACCGGGCGCCAGAGGTCCACCGAGCAGGCGCGCCGAAAGGTCCCCAGGCCGGAGAGCTTCACGCTGACGTTGAGCGCCGAGGCCAGCGCGCGCATGCCGGTGCGCCAGCGGGCCCAGCCGTCGGCGCTGGTGTCCTCCAGCATCCCCGCGTGCAGGAGCACGAAGGTCGCCTGCGGGAAGTCGCGGGCCAGCCGGGCGGCCGCCGCCATCTGGGGCGCGAACACCTGCAGCTCGAAGAGCAGCCCGCGTCGCGCCACCTCTCCGAGCCCGCGCCGCCACGCCGGGTCGTCCATCAGATCGGGCCGGGCCGCGAAGCGGTAGCGCGCGTCGTCGTGCCAGTGCAGCTGCTGGCGGACGCCGCGCAGGCGCGCGTGCTTCATCATCAGGTCGAGCGTGGCCCCGAGGCTCGCCGCGGCCAGATCGGCGTATCCCACGACGGCGTGCGGAAACCCGTGCCGGTCGGCCACCGACTGCACCCAGGTGGCCTCCTCCACCTCCGCGCCGGCCGGCCAGTTCGTCTGCACGTAGACCGACCGGACCACGCCGGCGGCGCGCGCCTCGGCCAGGTACTCCTCGATCGGGTAGTCGCGGCGGAGCGCCCCGTACTCCCCGAAGATGCGGGGCTGCGGCGGGCCCTGCAGCCACGCCAGGTCGGCCTGGCGCCAGATATGATGATGGGCGTCTACGAGCGGGATCATGGCTGCCTCCTCGGGGGAGGAGAGTACACCAGGATCCAGACGCGCGGTGCTTGCCAAGGCGGGCCCCCCCGGCGCAGAATGCGCTTCCATGGAGACGAGACATGGCTGACCGCGGCATCGACGTCGTTCGCGCGCACCTCGCGAAGCTTCCCCCGTCCGACTCGCTGACCACCGCCGAGCGGCGCGCCCAGTACGAGCGCGCCGAGAAGGTCTTCCCCACCCCGCCCGACGTCAAGGTGGAGCACGTGAGCGCGCCCGCCGCGCCCGCGGAGTGGCTCCGCCCGCCCGCCGCCGAGCCCGGCCGCGTGGTGCTCTATCTGCACGGCGGCGGCTACGTCATCGGCTCGCCGCGCTCGCACCGCCACCTGGCCGCCGCCATCGCGGGCGCCGCCGGGGCCAGCGCGCTCCTGCTCGACTACCGCTTGGCCCCGGAGCACCCCTTCCCGGCCGCGGTGGAGGACGCGACGGCCGCGTATCGCTGGCTGCTGGAGCAGGCCATCGCCCCCGGGCGCATCGTGATCGCGGGCGACTCCGCGGGCGGCGGGCTCACGGTGGCCACGCTGCTGGCCCTGCGCGAGGCCCGCGTGCCGCTGCCCGCGGCCGGCGTCTGCATCTCGCCCTGGGTGGATCTCACCTGCAGCGGCGCCAGCTACGGCACGAAGGCGGACGTGGACCCGATCGTGCGCCGCGCCGGGGTGGAGGAGATGGCGCAGGCCTACCTCGGCCCGACGCTCCCCCGGACGCCGCTCGCCTCGCCGCTCTTCGCCGACCTGCGCGGCCTGCCCCCGCTGCTGATCCACGTGGGCAGCGACGAGGTCCTGCTCGACGACGCGGTGCAGCTGGCCGCGCGGGCCAGAGCGGCCGGGGTCGAGACGACGCTGGAGGTGTACGAGCGCATGATCCACGTCTGGCACTGGTTCCTGCCGATGCTCGACGAGGCGCAGACCGCCGTCGAGGCGATCGGCCGGTTCGTCCGGAGCCGCGCATGAGCACCCGCACCGCGTACTTCAACGGGCGGTTCGTGCCCGAGACCCAGGTGATGATCCCCTACCGCGACCGCAGCTTCAACCGCGGCGACGGCTGCTTCGACATGACCCGCACCTTCGACGGGCGCATCTTCCGCCTCGAGGAGCATCTCGACCGGCTCTATCGCTCCCTGCGCTACCTGGGGATCGACATCGGCCTCGAGCCCAAGGAGCTGGCCGCCATCACGGAGGAGGTCGTCGCGCGGAACGAGCCGCTGCGCGCGGCCGCCGGCGACTGGTGGGTGGCCCAGCGCATCAGCCGCGGGGTGGACGCCATCGGCGACGAGGGCTGGGCCCACACCGGCCCCCAGGTGATCGTGGACTGCACCCCGCTGCCGCTCGGGAAGCGGGCGGCCCACTTCCGGGACGGGATCGACGTGGTGGTGCCCTCCATCCGCCGGACGCCGCCCGCGATGCTCAGCCCGCGGGCCAAGACCCACAACTACCTG